>NZ_OBDS01000025.1:0-1138 GCF_900215165.1 Pseudomonas sp. LAMO17WK12:I5
AAGATGGTTATCTTGTACTGAATACATAGGTGCAAGAGGCGAACCAGGGGAACTGAAACATCTAAGTACCCTGAGGAAAAGAAATCAACCGAGATTCCCTTAGTAGTGGCGAGCGAACGGGGACTAGCCCTTAAGTGGCTTTGAGATTAGCGGAACGCTCTGGAAAGTGCGGCCATAGTGGGTGATAGCCCTGTACGCGAAAGTCTCTTAGTCATGAAATCGAGTAGGACGGAGCACGAGAAACTTTGTCTGAATATGGGGGGACCATCCTCCAAGGCTAAATACTACTGACTGACCGATAGTGAACTAGTACCGTGAGGGAAAGGCGAAAAGAACCCCGGAGAGGGGAGTGAAATAGATCCTGAAACCGTATGCGTACAAGCAGTGGGAGCCCACTTTGTTGGGTGACTGCGTACCTTTTGTATAATGGGTCAGCGACTTATTTTCAGTGGCGAGCTTAACCGAATAGGGGAGGCGTAGCGAAAGCGAGTCTTAATAGGGCGTCTAGTCGCTGGGAATAGACCCGAAACCGGGCGATCTATCCATGGGCAGGTTGAAGGTTAGGTAACACTGACTGGAGGACCGAACCGACTACCGTTGAAAAGTTAGCGGATGACCTGTGGATCGGAGTGAAAGGCTAATCAAGCTCGGAGATAGCTGGTTCTCCTCGAAAGCTATTTAGGTAGCGCCTCATGTATCACTGTAGGGGGTAGAGCACTGTTTCGGCTAGGGGGTCATCCCGACTTACCAAACCGATGCAAACTCCGAATACCTACAAGTGCCGAGCATGGGAGACACACGGCGGGTGCTAACGTCCGTCGTGAAAAGGGAAACAACCCAGACCGTCAGCTAAGGTCCCAAAGTTATGGTTAAGTGGGAAACGATGTGGGAAGGCTTAGACAGCTAGGAGGTTGGCTTAGAAGCAGCCACCCTTTAAAGAAAGCGTAATAGCTCACTAGTCGAGTCGGCCTGCGCGGAAGATGTAACGGGGCTCAAACCATACACCGAAGCTACGGGTATCACGCAAGTGATGCGGTAGAGGAGCGTTCTGTAAGCCTGTGAAGGTGAGTTGAGAAGCTTGCTGGAGGTATCAGAAGTGCGAATGCTGACATGAGTAACGACAATGGGTGTGAAAAAC
>NZ_OBDS01000024.1:0-1633 GCF_900215165.1 Pseudomonas sp. LAMO17WK12:I5
CAGATTGCTTGGGTGTTATATGGTCAAGCCTCACGGGCAATTAGTATTGGTTAGCTCAACGCCTCACAGCGCTTACACACCCAACCTATCAACGTCGTAGTCTTCGACGGCCCTTCAGGGAACTCAAGGTTCCAGTGAGATCTCATCTTGAGGCAAGTTTCCCGCTTAGATGCTTTCAGCGGTTATCTTTCCCGAACATAGCTACCCGGCAATGCCACTGGCGTGACAACCGGAACACCAGAGGTTCGTCCACTCCGGTCCTCTCGTACTAGGAGCAGCCCCTCTCAAATCTCAAACGTCCACGGCAGATAGGGACCGAACTGTCTCACGACGTTCTAAACCCAGCTCGCGTACCACTTTAAATGGCGAACAGCCATACCCTTGGGACCGGCTTCAGCCCCAGGATGTGATGAGCCGACATCGAGGTGCCAAACACCGCCGTCGATATGAACTCTTGGGCGGTATCAGCCTGTTATCCCCGGAGTACCTTTTATCCGTTGAGCGATGGCCCTTCCATACAGAACCACCGGATCACTAAGACCTACTTTCGTACCTGCTCGACGTGTCTGTCTCGCAGTCAAGCGCGCTTTTGCCTTTATACTCTACGACCGATTTCCGACCGGTCTGAGCGCACCTTCGTACTCCTCCGTTACTCTTTAGGAGGAGACCGCCCCAGTCAAACTACCCACCATACACTGTCCTCGATCCGGATAACGGACCTGAGTTAGAACCTCAAAGTTGCCAGGGTGGTATTTCAAGGATGGCTCCACGCGAACTGGCGTCCACGCTTCAAAGCCTCCCACCTATCCTACACAAGCAAATTCAAAGTCCAGTGCAAAGCTATAGTAAAGGTTCACGGGGTCTTTCCGTCTAGCCGCGGATACACTGCATCTTCACAGCGATTTCAATTTCACTGAGTCTCGGGTGGAGACAGCGCCGCCATCGTTACGCCATTCGTGCAGGTCGGAACTTACCCGACAAGGAATTTCGCTACCTTAGGACCGTTATAGTTACGGCCGCCGTTTACCGGGGCTTCGATCAAGAGCTTCGCGTTAGCTAACCCCATCAATTAACCTTCCGGCACCGGGCAGGCGTCACACCCTATACGTCCACTTTCGTGTTTGCAGAGTGCTGTGTTTTTAATAAACAGTCGCAGCGGCCTGGTATCTTCGACCGGCATGAGCTTACGGAGCAAGTCCTTCACCCTCACCGGCGCACCTTCTCCCGAAGTTACGGTGCCATTTTGCCTAGTTCCTTCACCCGAGTTCTCTCAAGCGCCTTGGTATTCTCTACCCAACCACCTGTGTCGGTTTGGGGTACGGTTCCTGGTTATCTGAAGCTTAGAAGCTTTTCTTGGAAGCATGGCATCAACCACTTCGTCACCTGAAAGGTAACTCGTCATCAGCTCTCGGCCTTAAGATCCCGGATTTACCTAAGATCTCAGCCTACCACCTTAAACTTGGACAACCAACGCCAAGCTGGCCTAGCCTTCTCCGTCCCTCCATCGCAATAACCAGAAGTACAGGAATATTAACCTGTTTTCCATCGACTACGCTTTTCAGCCTCGCCTTAGGGACCGACTAACCCTGCGTCGATTAACGTTGCGCAGGAAACCTTGGTCTTTCGGCGTGGG
>NZ_OBDS01000023.1:0-1809 GCF_900215165.1 Pseudomonas sp. LAMO17WK12:I5
CCATACACCCCCAGCAGCATGTTCCTCGTCAATCCACAAACCGACACCGAATCCCTGCTGGCCAACGCCTGCGAATCCCTGGCCTCGGCCACGGTGATGCTCGGTGACTTTGCCGGCACGCTGGAGGGGCTGAGTCGTAATACGGTGTTGGGCATTGCGCAGGTGGTGATGCTGGGGGAGTTGGCGGTGAATCAGGCGCTGGATAACGTCGTGCCCAAGGATTAGGCGCCAGCATTGATGGCCTCATTGCGAGCAGGCTTTGAACACGGCGGATAATGCGGAAATACAACGGGGGCGGATCATTTGATCCGCCCCCGCCCTTAAGGCGAAAAAGTAGGTGACGTAAAAATCGTTTTTCATCCGCTACGCCTGACGGGAAGGCGGATGAGATGGGTTCACGTTGTTCGTATCAAATGAATGTGACAGTCTGTTCCCCTAGGAGCTCTTGTCGCGGGTTGGAGGGGGCGGAGTCGGTTGCATATATGTACATGGTGTAACGGCCGGGTTCTAAGAGTCGAGGGGGGATGGATGCGGGATAAAAATCCTTATGCAGTCGGTACCATTTATTTAATCTAGTGCCGCTATATAAAGAGAACCACTCGATGTTGTTGCGCTCGATTATGAGAACGTGGTGTTCCCTGGGGCTAACTGCGTAGAATTCGCAACTCAAATAGTGATTTCTAAAAGATGCGATATTTAGCGTGCTTCCGTTTGGTATTGTTTCAAAACTACCAGGAGACTGCGGGGTGGTTGTGACGCAGAATCGGACCGTCGTGGATGCGGTCACGGTCAAGGTTCGCGGATCCGACTCCTGCTCACTGCCATACAGAGCGATGGCGATAAAACGGTGGTCACCCACGCTCAAGTCCGTCACCGTCAACTCCCAGTCACCATTCTGTGGATCGATGTCGGCAATGCCTATCTCGATGGCGCCATCCTTGATCTTGACTTGCTGACCTTTAGCCCCTTTCCCTTCAAGTTTGATCGTGGTGTCGCCAGTCGTGCCGTCTGGGAGAATCTCATTCCCTTTTGAGTCTTCTACACGGGTAATTTCTGGCCGCACATCCTCAATCGCTTTGATCGTGTAAGTGCGCACAGGGAAAACCACTGCCTCGCTCTCATCCGTGCTCTTGCCGAAAGCAGCCTTGAACTCCATGGTCAGCGGGCTGCCATCTTTGAGGTTTCTCAAGCCTGCAAAGGCGATGCTCCGCTCGTAATAGCCTTGATCGAGCCACTTGTCGCTGACCATTGAACCCGGTGCCGTATGAATCTGCAGGTTGTAGTCGCTGCCATCAGCGTTCGTCCCTTTCAGACGCAGCCAGACATATTGGCCTGTGGCAATCAACGGCCAGACGCCCATGCGATAGGTGGCATTGCTGGTCAGATTCCCTACATTGAACTCCTGGCCCTCGCCGTCATCGTCGGCGTCCATGATCACCGGCAGGATCAAGCTTGAGTCCGGCAAGGTGCCAACATTCAACAACAGCGGCAACGAGGTGCGGGGCGCACCGTTGCGGGTGACGGTGTACGTCACGGTGACGGTTTTGCCCAGGTTGAATGCCAGCACGGTGACCGGCAGTTCGATTGTCAGCGTGGTTTCACTGATGGGTCTTGCCGGGGTGGTGTGCGAGCCGCCGGCGGCAGTGCCGGGTGCGCCGGTCCAGGTCACGCTGAGCAGATCGCTGAACAGCAAGTCTTGCGAATCGATGTTGATGGTCAGGGCTTCCACGGCCTTGATCGGCTGCAAGGTAGTGCCATCGGCCTCGGCCTGCTGAACCTTCGGCCGGGTCAGCAGCACGGCTTCGCCGA
>NZ_OBDS01000007.1:0-422068 GCF_900215165.1 Pseudomonas sp. LAMO17WK12:I5
TGAACCCAGACGACCAGATTGGATTTGGAGATATCGATGCCGACCCAGGAAATCATGGCAAAACCCTCTTACACTCAGAAGTGAGAGTGCTCTGGCTTTGCCCACGCTTGTGATTCGAGTGGCGCTCGTCCAACTGTTCGGGCTTAGGGGCCAGAGTAGAAAGGTGGATGGCAGCTTTGCTCCCACTCGTGCTTTAAGCACCGCGGACTCACAGCTTGCCATCCACCCCTCTCACCCCAGAGTTTATCCCCTTACTCAGACACAAGCGGGCTTGCTCGCGAAAGCGGTTGTTCAGTCACATCGATGCTGAATGTACTGACGCTTTCGCGAGCAAGCCCGCTCCCACATTTGTTTTGTGGTGTACTCAAATCTCGTTACATTCCCCCGACAAAAATCCTGCGATAAATTCCTGACCACCTGCTACGTTTTATTCATGAAGGCGGGATGTCACTTTTCCTTCATACGGGCACGATAGGCTCGAGGCACTGGTCAGTTGACCGGGCTATTTTCAAACGGGCAGCAGGGGGATCACACGATGGACGACTATCAAGAAGAACTGCTCGAATTCCAGGCGTATGAACTGGATCAGCCAGAGCCGGCCGAAGACGCCACCGAGCTTTAAGGCGTCAGGCGGTTTTGCGATGACTGCGGCGAAACTCGCCGGGGGTCTGGCCGCTCCAGCGCTTGAAGGCGCGTTGAAACGCCTCGGCTGAAGCAAAGCCCAGCAGGTAGGCGATCTCGCCGAACGCCAGTTCGGTGTCGCGGATGTAGGTCATCGCCAGATCACGGCGGGTGTCATTGAGGATCGCGCGAAACTGCGTGCCTTCCTCGTCCAGTTTGCGCCGCAACGTCCAGGTCGGCAGCTTCAGGCGCGCCGCCACTTCTTCCAGGTCGGGTTCCCGGCCACCATTGAGCAACGGCCCCAACAGCTGAGTGATGCGTTCACGCAGGCTGCGGGTGCGGGTCAATTGCTCCAGTTCTCGTTCACACAATTGCAGCAGATGCCGCCAGGTACTCGGGCAGTGCTCGGGATTACGCTGTGCGAGGCTGTTCAGGTTCAGGCGCAATTGATTGCGCTCAGCGCCGAACTGGATTGGGCAGTCGCCCAAGACGTTGTAGGCGTCGCGGTAGTCCGGCGCGTCAAATTCGATCTCGATGCGCTCGGCGCGCAGTGGCTCGCGACCGACGCTGGACAGTTGATGCAGCCAGCCGGCGATGATCGAATCCACTACAAAACGGTTATAGGCGTTGTACGGACTGATCGAATAGAAGCGCAGCCAGGCGCCATGGGCGTCTTCGTGAAAACTCGACTGCCCGCGATAATTCGAGCCGTACAGCGGCTCGAAGCGGATCAGACAACGGGCGGCCTCGCGCACGGTCGGCGCCTGCGCGGCAGTGACCCCGGCGAGCCCGGCCTGACTCAAGCGGCTGAGCTGGCCCATGCGCAAGCCCAGTGCCGGATCGCCGGTCAACTGAATCGCGCTGTGCCCCAGACGCATGTAGCGCGGAATCGACAACCGCGCGCCGGCCTCGGCCAGTCGCGCGGCATCCAGCCCGTATTGTTCAAGCAACGCTTGCGGATCGGCACCTTGGCTGCGCACGGCATCAGCGAGGCTATGCACGAAACCTACCGACAGATCCCCCAGGCGCATCGGCAGCGGCTTCATGGCTTACAACCAGATATTCAGCAGACGCGCGCCACGGGCTTCGCCATCGGCGAATTGCTGACCGTTGCTGCTGAGGAAGCTTTGTCCCGAACCAGGCTTGTCCCAGAACTGGCCGCGCAGGAACACGCTCATGCCGGCGATCGCACGACTGCTCGGCGGCTGCGCGGTCAGTGTCAGGCGATGCCAGGCCTGACCTTCACTGATTTCCCCGGGCTTGAGGCTGACCGACCCCGGTGTGCTCGAACCCTTGTAACCGGCCCACGGCTGATTCCAGGCGTCGTGACCGACGACGAAGGCCGGCACCGCCACCAGTTGCGCGCCTTGCTCGTCGAGTCGGCGATAGTTGTCGGGGTACCAGCTGTCGCTGCCGATCAGCACACCCAGACGCCCGGCCGGGGTCTCGATCACGTTGATCGCGTGCTCGTCTTCGCTTCCGATCACGTCACGTTGTTCGAAGATCGGGTGCATCTGCCGCTGGGGCTGGCCCAGCGGTACGCCATCGCTACCGAACACCACGCTGCTGTTGAACAGCGCGCCGCTGCCGGGCTTGAGTTGGCCATCACGAATGCTCGGTTCGGGCAGGACGATGGAACCGGCCACCAGTGTGACGTGGAATTCCTTGGCCAGACCACCGAATAACGTCTGGTAATCCTTGGCCATGGCTTTGGACTTCATCCGCAGATGCGCGTCGTCGAGGCGATTTTCGCCCTTGGCAGTGAGCCAGGCGCGGGCGAACAGCAACGGATTGCTCGCCGCCAGCCAGTTCATCGCTTCGACCAGGGTCGGGGCCTGATACAGCTCGTCTTTCTCGCCGCTGATCATCAGCCAGGTGCCGACATGCTCGGGCAGTACCACCACGGTTTTTTCGTTCAGCAGCCCCTGATCCTGTGCCTGCTGCAGATAGGCCGCGAGTTTGCGGTGCAGGCGCTCGGGGCTTTGGTAGTCGGTCGGAAACAGTTCCGGCTGGATGCCCAGCAGATTGCCACGGTCGGCGGGCGTGCCCTGATCGACCGCCAGTTTGATGCGCAGATCCGACAGGTAATGCCCCGCCGGCCGGTCCGCCGCCCACATGGCGTAGGTGGTCAGGGCGGCAACGATGGCCATGGAGAAAAACAGATACAGAAGTTTGCGCATGAAAACCAACAACAGCCGGGTACAGGGTGTGGCGACTAGGGTAGGGCGCATGCCTGCGCTTGCCAAGGGGCGCTGCGCATTTGGATCAATAAGTTGTCAGTTTCGGTCATTGAGTGACAGCAGTGCGACTCTTAGTCTGTCGAACATGACTGACGGGGGACGCAGAGCTCCCGCAATTTCCGTGATCGCACGTTGTGGAGTTACCGATGACCGCCGCTCATTACCCGCACCTGTTGGCCCCGCTGGACCTGGGATTCACCACGCTGCGCAACCGCACCCTGATGGGTTCGATGCACACTGGCCTTGAAGAAAAACCGGGTGGCTTCGAACGCATGGCAGCGTACTTCGCCGAGCGTGCCCGTGGCGGCGTCGGCCTGATGGTCACCGGCGGTATCGGCCCGAACGACGAGGGCGGCGTGTACTCCGGCGCAGCCAAGCTGACCACCGAGGAAGAAGCGCTCAAGCACCGCATCGTCACCCGCGCAGTGCATGAGGCGGGCGGCAAGATCTGCATGCAGATCCTCCATGCCGGGCGTTATGCCTACAGCCCGAAACAGGTGGCGCCAAGCGCGATTCAGGCGCCGATCAACCCGTTCAAGCCCAAAGAGCTGGACGAGGAGGGCATCGAGAAACAGATCAGCGATTTCGTCACCTGCTCGGTACTGGCGCAGAGCGCCGAGTACGACGGAGTGGAGATCATGGGCTCGGAAGGTTATTTCATTAACCAGTTCCTCGCCGCGCACACCAACCACCGTACCGACCGCTGGGGCGGCAGCTACGAGAACCGCATGCGCCTGCCGGTGGAAATCGTCCGCCGCGTACGCGAAGCAGTCGGGCCGAACTTCATCATCATTTTCCGTTTGTCGATGCTCGATCTGGTCGAGGGCGGCAGCAGCTGGGAAGAGATCGTGACCCTGGCCAAAGCCATCGAGCAGGCCGGCGCGACCATCATCAATACCGGCATCGGCTGGCACGAAGCGCGGATCCCGACCATCGCCACCAAGGTGCCGCGCGCGGCGTTCAGCAAGGTCACCGCCAAACTGCGTGGTTCGGTGAACATTCCGCTGATCACCACCAACCGCATCAACACCCCGGAAATTGCCGAGCAGATTCTCGCCGAAGGCGACGCCGACATGGTCTCGATGGCACGGCCGTTCCTCGCCGATCCGGACTTCGTCAACAAAGCCGCAGAAGGCCGTGCCGACGAAATCAACACCTGCATCGGCTGCAACCAGGCGTGCCTCGATCACACCTTCGGCGGCAAACTCACCAGTTGCCTGGTCAACCCGCGTGCCTGCCATGAAACCGAGCTCAACTATTTGCCGGTGCAACAGATCAAGAAGATCGCCGTGGTCGGTGCCGGCCCTGCCGGTCTGTCCGCCGCGACCGTGGCCGCCGAGCGCGGGCATCAGGTGACCTTGTTCGATTCCGCGAGCGAAATCGGCGGCCAGTTCAACATCGCCAAGCGTGTGCCGGGCAAGGAAGAATTCTTCGAAACCCTGCGCTACTTCAAGCGCAAGCTGCAGACCACGAATGTCGAGGTGTGCCTGAATACTCGCGTCGACGTGGCGAAGCTGGTCGAGGGCGGTTACGACGAAATCATCCTCGCCACCGGCATCGCGCCGCGTGTGCCGGCGATTCCGGGCGTCGAGAATGCCAAGGTGCTGAGCTACCTGGACGTGATCCTTGAGCGCAAACCGGTGGGCAAGCGTGTCGCGGTGATTGGCGCGGGCGGCATCGGTTTCGATGTCTCGGAATTCCTTGTGCACGAAGGCGTGGCCACCAGTCTGGATCGCACCGCGTTCTGGAAAGAGTGGGGCATCGACACGAACCTGGAAGCGCGAGGTGGCGTGGCCGGGATCAAAGCTGCGCCGCACGCGCCGGCTCGCGAAGTGTTCCTGTTGCAGCGCAAGAAAACCAAGGTCGGTGATGGCCTGGGCAAGACCACCGGCTGGATTCACCGCACGGGCTTGAAGAACAAGCAGGTGCAGATGCTCAACAGCGTCGAATACCTGAAAATCGACGACGAAGGCCTGCACATCCGCATCGGCGAAACCGGCGAGCCGCAAGTGCTGGCGGTGGACAATGTCGTGATCTGCGCCGGCCAGGATCCACTGCGCGAGCTGCAGGAAGGTCTGGTCGCGGCGGGGCAGAACGTGCACCTGATCGGCGGCGCCGATGTGGCGGCGGAGCTGGATGCCAAGCGCGCGATCAACCAGGGTTCGCGCCTCGCCGCTGAACTTTAACCACCACGAATCCCCCCTGTGGGAGCGAGCCTGCTCCCACAGTGGATTGGCAGTGTGCGCAACATTTATGGATGGCGCGGATCCTGTAGGAGTGAGCCTGCTCGCGATGGCGTCCTGTGAGCGACTAGAATGCCGGCTCTGCCTCGAATGATCAGTCGCCCATGCTTCTTCCTCCCGCCAACTGGCTACCCCAAGCCCCCCTCGAATTGCTTCAACTCGACTGGCTCACCAACGCCGGAATCGAGGTCGCGATCCTGCGTCTGGACCGGATCGACCCGCTGATCAGCGGCAACAAATGGTTCAAGCTCGTCGAGCATCTCAAGGCCGCCGACCGTGCCGGCGCGCAGGGCATCATCAGCCTGGGTGGCGCGCATTCCAATCATCTGCATGCGCTGGCTGCGGCTGGCAAGCGTCTGGGTTTCGAAACCGTTGGGCTGTTGCGTGGCCATCCACAGCAGACGCCCACGGTTGAGGACTTGCAGGCGTTCGGCATGCAACTGCACTGGCTCGGTTACGGCGGCTATCGGGCGCGGCATGAGCCCGGATTCTGGGAGCCTTGGCAGGCGCAGTTCCCGAATCTGCACGCAGTGCCAGAGGGTGGCGGCGGATTGGCCGGTGCGCTGGGCTGCAAAGCGCTCAAGGAGCAGGTGGGTTCGCGACTGAGCTCGCTAGGCTGGAGCGATTACCACGGCTGGTGGCTGGCGTGCGGCACCGGGACGACTCTGGCAGGGCTGGTACTCGCCGAGGCGGGAGAGCGTGCGGTGTACGGCGCGCTGGCGGTGCCGGAAGATCATGGCGTGGCGGCGCAGGTGGAGGCGATCGTTCGGGAGACGGATATGGCAATGACGAATTACGCATTGTTCGACGCGAGTCGGGGTGGTTTCGCCAAAGTCGATCCGGTGTTGCTCGAATTCATCGACAAAACTGAACAGAGCAGCGGCGTCCCGCTGGAGCCGCTGTATACCGGCAAGGCTTTGTTGATGCTCAAGGAGCAGATTGAGGCCGGCAGATTTGAGCCAGGCACCCGGTTGATCTTTGTTCATACCGGCGGTTTGCAGGGGCGCCGCGGATTCACTTCCTACAGTTGAACTTCTGTGGCGAGGGAGCTTGCTCCCGCTCGGCGGCGCAGCCGTCGTCGATTCAGCGAATACAGTTTGCCTGACAGTCCAGATTTTCAGGATTCAGGTCTGCTGCGCAGCCCAGCGGGAGCAAGCTCCCTCGCCACAGGGGAAATTTACCGAGTTGGTGTTCAACCGCGCTTGGGCATCATCCGCAGCAACGTGTTATCGCCCACCACATAATGGTGATACAGCCCCGCCAGCGCATGCAGGCCGATCAGCCAGTAGCCGATGTTGCCGATCAACACGTGCCAGTGCTCCACCTGCTTGGCGAATGCCTTGTCTTCATGAACCAGCAACGGCAGATCGAAACCGTAGAACATCACCTGATGCCCCTCGGCGCTGGTAATCAGCCAGCCAAGAATCGGCATGCTGATCATGAACAGGTACAACAACCAGTGCATCACCCGCGCCAGCAGAGTCTGCCATTGGGGCGAGGCCGGGAAGATTTTCGGTGCCGGGCCGATGCTGCGCGCTACCAGGCGAAACCACACCAGCACGAACACGGTCAGGCCGAGCATGTAGTGCACTTCGCGGATCAGCGAGCGGCCGCCACTGCCTTTGGGAAAAATCCCGCGCAACTCCATGCTGGCATACACCAGGATCAACAGGACCAGCATCAGCCAGTGCAGCAGCACGGACACGGTGCTGTAGCGGGATTCGGAACTTGTCCACGGCATACGGTGTTTCCTCACAGATCAGGGTCGCCACGTGCCGTTCTTGTGCGACGGCATGCTTTAACTGTAATCCCCTTTGGCAGATTTGCCTGAGGCTGATCGGAGTTTCACTGCGCTGAGTCAGGGCTTTAGCCAAAAAAAAACGCCAGTGTCGCGAAGACCCTGGCGTTTTCTATTGTTTTGACGAAAAGGCGCGATCAGCTCGATTGCGGCATCTCACCGTTGGCCAGACGCTTGTTGATGTCGGCAATCACTTCCGGCAGGTCGCTGATGGTGTCGATCATGTAGTGCGGGCGCGAATCGGCGAACAGCGCGTGGATGCGTTTGCGTTCGCTGGCCAGTTCGTCGCTGCCCAGCGCCCGGTAGCCGGCGTAGTCCAGGCCCAGCGCGTTACCCGAGCAGATCAGCGCCACGGTCCACATTCCGGCGCGACGACCTTCGAGGATGCCCGGCACGGTGTCATCGATCTTCACGCAGGCCGCGACGTCGTCGATGCCCAGGGCGATCACGTTGGCCAGGGCCTGAGCCGGCCATGGGCGACCGTTCGGCACTTCGTCGGTGGCGACTACATGGTCGGCGACGTAGCCGTTGGTAGCGGCCAGCGCCACGACCTTGTCCATCACCTGTTTCGGGTAGCCGGAGCAGGAACCGATCTTGATCCCTTGCTGACGCAGGTTGGCAATGGTTTCCAGCGCGCCGGGAATCAGCGCCGAGTGCTCGGCGATCTTCTCGATCTGTAGCGGCATGAAGCGGTTGTAGATCGCGGTCACGTCATCGTCGGTCGGGGTGCGGCCGAAAGCTTTGCGATAACGCTCGGCGACCTGCGGCTGATCGCACAGGGTGCGGATGTGGTCCCACTTGCCCATGCCCATCGGGCCACGGGCCTCTTCGATGGAGACCTGAACGTCGAATTCGGCGAAGGCTTCAACGAAGATCTGCGTCGGTGCGAACGAGCCGAAATCGACCACGGTGCCGGCCCAGTCGAGGATCGCGGCTTGCAGTTTGTTTGGGTTGGTGTAGTTCATGGCAGTCAATTCCTGAGTTGGCAATACGGTTCAAAACTGTGGGAGCGGGCTTGCTCGCGAATGCGGCGGCACATTCAACATTAATGGCGGCTGACACTCCGCCTTCGCGAGCAAGCCCGCTCCCACAGGGGATTAGTGGCGTTTCAGATATCGAGGACTTCCATCTCGCGCAGCACTTCTCCCACTGCTGCCACGGCCTGGCGCATTTCGTCCGGGTTGACGTGGCCGATGCAGCCGACGCGGAAGGTTTCGACCTGGGTCAGTTTGCCGGGGTAGAGGATGTAACCCTTGGCCTTGACCCGTTCGTAGAAGTCCTTGAACTGGTAGCGCGGATCTTGCGGGGCATGGAAGGTGGCGATGATCGGGGCCTGGATCGCTGCCGGCAGGAAGCTGCGCAGGCCGAGCTTGCCCATCTCTTCCATCAGCGCCTGACAGTTGGCGGCGTAGCGCGCATGGCGAGCGGGCAGGCCACCTTCTTCGTTGTATTGCAGCAGCGCTTCATGCAGCGCCGCGACCACGTGGGTCGGCGGGGTGAAGCGCCACTGGCCGGTCTTCTGCATGTAGCTGTGCTGGTCATGCAGATCCATCGCCAGCGAATGCGAGTTTCCTGCAGAAGCAGCCAGTGATTCCTTGCGAGCGAAGACAAAACCCATCCCCGGCACGCCTTCCAGACACTTGCCGGAGGCGGCGATCAGCGCATCGAACGGGACTTTTTGCGCGTCCACCGGCAACGCGCCGAACGAGCTCATGGCATCGATGATCAGGCGCTTGCCGTGTTGCTGCACGACGTCGGCGATTTCCGGCAACGGGTTGAGGATGCCGGTGCTGGTTTCGCAGTGGATCAGCGCGACATGGGTGATGTCGCCATCGGCGCGCAGCAGACGATCGACGTCGGCAGCGGTGGTCGGTTCGTCTTCGGCGGTTTCGAAGGTGCTGAACGAGCGGCCGAGCACTTCGCAGATCTTCGCCAGACGCTTGCCGTAGGCACCGTTGATCAGCACGAGGATTTTGCCGTCACGCGGTACCAAGGTGCCGATGGCGGCTTCGACAGCGAAGGTGCCGCTGCCCTGCAATGGCACGCAGTGGTGAGTGGCGGCGCCGTTGAGGATCGCCAGCAATTGCTCGCAGAGGCTGGCGGTCAGTTGATTGAAGCGGTCATCCCATGACCCCCAGTCGATCATCATTGCCTGGCGGGTGCGGGCCGACGTGGTCAACGGGCCGGGAGTGAGCAGGATGGGTGCGGCAGTACTCATTCGTGTGTCCTCGCGATAGCGCTGTGGGATGAAGCTACGGGGCATACGTTGCAATTCGGCGGTCTATCAATCAAATTGTTTGTTGTTATGCCAGCCATCAGTGAGGGTTATCCATGAATCTGTTCCAGCTGCGCGCCTTCGACGCCGTGGCCCGGGAAGGCAGCTTTACCCGCGCCGCCGCGCGCCTGTTCATCAGTCAGCCGGCGGTCACCGGACACATCAAGGCGCTGGAGGAGCACTACCAGATCACCTTGTTGCGTCGCACCGCACGCCGGGTGGAATTGACCGAGGAGGGCACCAAACTGGCGGCGATCACCCGCGCCATGTTCGGTTTGGCCGAAGAAGCGCAAACCCTGCTCGAAGCCAATCGTCAGTTGCTCACCGGGCGCCTCGAAGTGGCGGCGGACGGCCCGCACATGGTCATGCCGATGCTCGCCAGCCTGCGTGCGCGCTATCCGGGGATCACGGTGAATTTGCGTCTGGGCAATGCGCAGGAAACCCTCGCCGCGCTGTTGTCCGAGCATGCGGACGTGGCGGTGCTGACCGAGGTCGAACCGCGCAAGGGCCTGCATCTGCAAGCGTTGAGCGAATCGCGGATCTGCGCGCTGGTGCCGGCGGCGCATGCGTGGGCGCAGCGTGCCGGCGAAGTGAAGCTCAAGGAGCTGGATCAGGTGATCATGGTGTTGCGCGAGCCGAGTTCGATCACCCGGCGCACCTTTGATCAGGCGTGTGCGCAGGCGACGGTCATTCCACGGGTGCTGCTGGAACTGGACAGCCGTGAGGCGGTGACCGAAGCGGTGGCGGCGGAGCTGGGGGTGGGTGTGGTGTCTTCGGTGGAGGTCAGCCATGACCCGCGGGTGGTGGCGATTCCGATCGTCGGCGACGGGTTGGTCAATCGGCACATGATTGGCTGCATGGAGCGGCGGCGGGAGTTGCGCCTGATTCAAGCGTTCTTCGGTCTGGCGCCAGGCTGATACACCGTGGTGCGTCCTTCGCGAGCAGGCTCGCTCCCACATTGGAATGCATTTCAACTGTGGGAGCGAGCCTGCTCGCGAAGGGACCAGACCGGTTTACCCAAGACTCTCGCGCACCATCTCGAGAAATGTCGCCACCACCCGCCGCGAACTCTGCTCGCGCAAGCACACCAGCGTCTCGGTCAACCGCCGGGTGCAATCGGTGATCGGCAACGCACACACCCGCGAATCCGCGCCAAACTCCGCCGCCGACACCACCCCCACACCGATCCCCACCACCACCGCCTCGCGCGCGGCTTCCCGGCCCTCGACCTGGATTGCCGGACGAATGCGAAAACCGGCGCGGGCCATTTCTTCTTCCAGAGTCTGGCGGGTTACCGAGCCGTGCTCGCGCAGCACCAGCGGCGTGTCATCGAGATCGGCCAGACAGATCGACTCGCGCTCGGCCCACGGGTGATGGCGCGAGACGAACGCCACCATCGGGTCGTTGCGTAGCGGCACGCACAGCAGACGTTCATCAGTGACATCGCGCCCGAGCAGCGCCAGATCGGCCTGATAGTTGAACAGGCGAAACAGCGATTCATCGGTGTTACCGGTCTCGATCTTCACGCTGATCCCCGGATACCGCTCACAGAACCGCGCGATCTGCGGCAGCACGTGTATCGGCGCGTCCACTGCGAGAATCAGGCTGCCGGTCTGCAACGCCTGGGATTCCTGCAGCAGTTCCTGGGCTTCAGCCTCGATCACAAACAGCCGCTGAGTGATCGCCAGCAGCCGCTCACCGAGATCGGTCAGGCGCACCGAACGCTTGTTGCGATGGAACAGCAACACACCAAAGCGTTCTTCAAGCTTGCGCACCTGGTCGGAAATCGCCGGTTGCGTGAGAAAAAGCCGTTCGGCGGCTTTGGTAAAGCTTCCATGGACGGCCACGGCGTGGAAGGCTTTGAGCTGGGCGTGGGACACCGACATGCAGCCTCCAGTAACAAGCTGAGCTTATGTGTGAAATACGATAAATCGATTTTATTTATTAAACAGTAATTGCTTTGATCCGCTCACGCCAGCGCTGACTGTCCGCTCGGACAGCAGCGTTGGCGATGAGCCTGTGCGTGCAACAACAGGACTCATCTGACCGCTATCGCCATCAGGGATGGGGCGCTGGCGCAGTGCTCAACAATAAAAAACAAAGGCGTTTACTTAACGATTCTGCCGGCACACTCACACCCTGAGGTCAGAACCACAATGAACAAGCACATCGGCACCATTGCGCGTTGGCGCATGCAGATTTTCGCTGTCACCTGGCTCGCATACGCCGCATTCTATTTCACCCGCAAAGCGTTTTCGGTGGCCAAACTGGGCATTGCCGAAGACCCGACCTTCATGCTCGACAAGATGGCCATGGCCAACCTCGATGCGATCTATCTGGCGGCCTACGCCATCGGCCAATTCACCTGGGGCATGCTTGCCGACCGTTTCGGCCCGAGGGTCGTGGTGCTTGGCGGGCTGCTGATTTCTGCTGGCGCGGCATTGGTGATGGGCAGTTTCGCGACCTTGCCGATCTTCGCCACTTGCATGCTGATCCAGGGGCTGGCGCAGTCCACCGGCTGGTCGGGATTGTGCAAAAACCTCGGCAGTTTCTTCCCCGCGGAACAGCGCGGGCGCGTGCTAGGTCTGTGGAGTTCCTGCTATGCGTTTGGCGGTCTGGTGGCCTCGCCGTTCGCCGGCTGGTGGGCGTATACGCTGATGGGCACCTGGCATGCGGCGTTCATTTCCAGCGCGGCAGTGGTCGCGGTGGTGGCGCTGTTGTTCTTCATTTTTCAGCGCAACAAACCGGAAGACGTCGGCCTGCCGGCGGTGGAGCCGGAGCCGGAACTCAGTGCCGCGGAAACCGAAGCCAACAGCAAACTCAGTGTCTGGGAGCCGTTGAAGGAAATCCTGCGCAACCGCACGGTGCTGGTGCTGGGCCTGGCGTATTTCATGTTGAAACCGGCGCGTTACGCGATTCTGTTGTGGGGCCCGGTGATCGTCTTTGAGCAGATGCCAAGTGTCGGCAAGGTCGGCGCGGCGATCATTCCCACCTCGTTCGAACTGGCCGGTCTGCTCGGGCCGATCATGATCGGTCTGGCCTCGGACAAACTGTTCGGCGCCCGGCGCATGCCGGCCTGCGTCCTCAGCCTGCTGGCGCTGACCGTGACCCTGGCGCTGTTCATGGGAGCCTTGCACACCGGCAGCGTGATGCTGGTGGTGGCGCTGCTGTTTGTCATGGGCCTGACCCTGTACGGACCGGATTCGATGATCAGCGGCGCCGCGGCCATCGACTTCGGCAAGGCCAAGGCCGGCGCCACGGCGGCCGGTTTCGTCAATGGTTGCGGTTCGGTCGGTGCGGTGCTCGGCGGATTGCTGCCGGGTTACTTCGATTCGGTGACGGTGTTCATCGTCTTCGCCGGCTGCGCTTTGTTCTCGGCGCTGGTGCTGATTCCGCACTGGAACAGCCGCCCGGTCGGGGTGATGGAACCGCGCGCGGCCATTCCCAATTGCCCGCTGACCATCAAACCCCTGCGTAACTGAAAACCCTTGCCCTGCGGCCTGCTGCGGCACTCGCGGCAGGCTGTGTCGTGGCCATCTGACTGGAGAATCCCATGCGACCGTTTTGGCTCGAGCAAGCCTTGCAGGCCGACCCATCCGCGATGTGCTCGTCACTGCAAGGCGAAGTACGCACCGACGTGTGCATCGTCGGCGGCGGCTACACCGGGTTGTGGACGGCGATCATGCTCAAGCAGCAGAATCCTGAACTCGACGTATTGCTGATCGAAGCCGACATCTGCGGCGCCGGTGCCAGTGGGCGCAACGGTGGGTGTGCGTTGTCGTGGTCGGCCAAGTATTTCACCCTCGAGCGCCTGTTCGGTGTCGAGGAGGCGGTGCGCCTGGTCAAGGAATCCGAGCGCAGCATCCACGCCATCGGCGAGTTCTGCGAACAGTACGGCGTCGATGCCGATTATCGCCTCGACGGCACGCTGTACACCGCCACCAACAAGGCGCAGGTCGGTTCGACCGACGCCGTGATCGCGGCGCTGGAGCGTAATGGCATCAACTCCTTTACCCAACGCCCGGTGGCCGATGTGCAGCGCATGGCCGGTTCCAGCAAGCATCTGGAGGGCTGGTTCTCGCCAGCGGCGGCCAGTGTGCAGCCGGGCAAACTGGTGCGCGGGCTGCGTCGGGTGGCGTTACAACTGGGCGTGAAGATCCACGAGAACACGGCGATGACCGGCCTGGAGGAGGGCCGTCCGGCGCGTATTCACACTGCTGGGGGCTGCGTGATAGCCGACCGTGTGGTACTGGCGATGAATGCGTGGATGGCCCGCGCGTTTCCGCAGTTCGAACGCAGCGTGGCGATTGTCTCCAGCGACATGCTGATCACCGAACCGCGCCCGGATCTGCTGCAGGACATCGGTTTGACCAGCGGCGTTACGGTGCTCGATTCGCGGATTTTCGTGCACTACTACCACAACACGCCGGACGGCCGGATCATGCTTGGCAAGGGTGGTAACACGTTTGCGTATGGTGGGCGGATGCTGCCGGTGTTCGATCAGCCTTCGCCATATGCTGGGTTGCTCAAACGCAGTCTCGGCAACTTCTTCCCGGCGTTTGCCGATGTAAAGATCGACGCGACGTGGAACGGGCCGTCGGATCGCTCGGTCACCGGGTTGCCGTTTTTCGGGCAGATGAGTGCCAGTGGCAATGTGTTTTATGGCTTTGGTTATTCCGGCAGTGGCGTCGGGCCGTGTCACATGGGCGGGCAGATTCTTGCCTCGTTGGTGCAGGGGCTCGATAACCCCTGGACCCGTTCGCCGTTGGTGAACGGGCCGCTGGGGTATTTTCCGCCGGAGCCGATTCGGTATCTGGGGTCGTTGATGGTGCGTAATGCGATTCGGCGCAAGGAGCGGGCTGAGGATCATGGGCGGCGGCCGCGGCATCTGGATGTGCGGTTGGCGAAGTTTGCGGCGGCGGCGGGGAAGGCTGACAAGGGGTGATTGGGGGCTGGCGAGCGCTGCGTTCTTTTGGGTTACCGAGTACATATCCGTTTCTGCGGTAACGGCTTCTTATGGTTTCGCTCTTACAGCGATTCACTTTTCCAGACGCCGAAAAGTAAGCAAAAGGCTTGGCCCCGGCGTACGGCCCTCGCCTAGGCTCGGGTTCCTTCGTTACGGGATTCATCCGGGGGGCAGCGCCTACGGTTTGCTTCGCTGCACCTCCTCTCGATGTGTTCGACTTCGTCGAACGGTCGCTGCGCTCCCACCCCCGGATAAACCCCTTCACTCAGCCTGCCGATGGGGCCGGCACGGCAAGATCAAGAGCTTTCGGCGAGCTGACACTCGGCCATTTGAGTGGTGAAAAGCATGCGCTTGGCTTTAGCTCCCTGTGGGAGCTGGCCTGCCAGCGAAGGCGGCCTACGAGCCGACCAGCCTCCAACTGCCCGCACCCAATCCACTGTGGGAGCGAGCTTGCTCGCGAAGGCGGCCTACGAGCCGACCCACCTCCAACAGCCCACACCCAATCCAACTGTGGGAGCTGGCTTGCCAGCGATAGCGACCTCACAACCACCCAGTTTCTTCCAGGTGTACTCAATGCCAATGTCTGCGGCGCTTAGGGATCGGCACCGTGCAGCAGCCAATCGAGCAACAGGCTACTGTCGCGCGGTGGTGGTGTTTCACTCGGTGGCGCAGGGCGTGGGTTGGCGAGGCACAGAATCGGTCGATCCGGGTCGCTGTCGAGGAAGCTGACCCACACCTCACTGCCGGCGCGGGGCAACTGGTGGGTGGCGAGCCGGCCGGCGCCGGTCAGTGCGATTGGCAGCCACAGGCATGCAGACTCAGTTGTCTGCGCCGGCCAGAGGTTGACGCCGATGCGCCCGCGATCATCCAGTTGCGCGGGCTGGCCGGGCGATCCCAGCACTTTTGCCAGATGGTAGCCGCCGATGTTCGGGCGCGGCTGTGCCAATGGCGGGCGAAAATCGCTTGACCAGGGCAGGGCAGTGAAGTCGTTTCGATAGCGATGCACATCAGTGGTCGGGTCGAGGATCGAGGGGTGCTGGCCCTGGTGGTGCAGTTCGGTGATCAACCATTGTTCATTGAAGGTATTGATCGGATGCTCGCTGATCTGTAACAGATGCCCGCTGCGCAACGCGCTGCAATCGCAGGTGCCCCGGATCGAGCGCGTCTGACAGCGCTGGCGCTGCAGATGGCGACGGCTGCGTTGTTCGGCGTGACGCTGTTCGCCGGACAGGTTCTGCGGTGCGAGTGCGGGCACGGGATGGTTGGCCGCGTCGGTGGCGATGGCCTCCTGCCCGCGGTTGCGAATGCCGTGCGCAGCCATCACCGGTGGCGCGTCATGGCGCTGAAACAGCGTGCTGACGCGCGGTGATGGTGTGTCGTCGGTGATGCCAAACGGCACCGGCAACGGTTCCTGCGGCAGGCTGAGGTTGTCATCGGCAAACACCAGCACATGCCCGTTCGGGTGATGTTCGAAGTGATAGTGGATGCCTTCCTCCTCACACAGCCGTTGCACGAAGGCCAGGTCACTTTCTTCGTACTGGATGCAAAAGGGCCGCGGCGGGTATTGGCCGACGCTCATTTCGATCCGGTAACTGTCCGCCGGCAACTCATGCTCGCCGAGCAATTGCGCGAGGATCGTCGGCACGCTCGTTTGCACGAAGACCCGGCGCCGGGGCGGCTGGTCCAGACTCATCAGCAGCGGGACGAGGATCAGCCGGTAGCCGATGCGGTGGCTGGCGCGATGCTCGCAACTGACGCTGTGGATCAGACCGTGGATCCCGTGATCGGCGCCCAGGCGCAGGAACGCCGGTTGGCGCAGCAGACTGCCTGGGGGCAACGCCGGTGCCAGACCGATCATTTCAATCTCGAAGCGAAACGGCTGATTGAGTGCTTCCTTGCCACTGAAACGCAAGACCGGCAGGCACAGCGGGCCGTCGGTCAGGGTCAGGGTGAACGGGGTTTCCTTATCATTGAGCATTCGTACGGGCTCTGTGGGCAATACGGACGGCAGAGGGTACGAAAACGCGAGCACGAATGGTCATGGCTGGTGGGCTTTTCAGAATCGCCCTACAAGTCGTGGTGACGATGTCGATTCAACAATGATTTTTTTGGTCGATTGCCGACTTTAGGCCGTATAAACTTGGCGCCACGCGTCGGCCAATAGATGTCTCGGCGCCACAGATCAAGAGAGTGAGTAATGGGCGCACAGTGGAAGGTTAAACACAAAGAAGCGGCAGCCAACGCCAAGGGCAAGATCTTCGGCAAACTGGTGAAAGAAATCACCATCGCTGCCCGCAACGGTGCCGATACCGCCACCAACGCACACCTGCGTCTGGTGGTCGAGCAGGCCAAGAAAGCCTCGATGCCCAAGGAAACCCTGGACCGCGCCATCAAGAAAGGCGCCGGCCTGCTGGGCGAAACCGTGCAGTACCACCGCGTGACGTACGAAGGTTTCGCACCGCATCAGGTTCCGTTGATCGTCGAGTGCGTCACCGACAACATCAACCGCACCGTCGCGGAAATCCGCGTGGCGTTCCGCAAGGGTCAACTGGGCGCTTCCGGTTCGGTGGCCTGGGACTTCAACCACGTCGGCATGATCGAAGCGTCGCCGGACACCCCGGACGCCGATCCGGAAATGGCCGCGATCGAGGCCGGTGCCCAGGACTTCGAGCCGGGCGAAGAGGGCGCGACCCTGTTCCTGACCGATCCGACCGACCTCGACGCCGTGCAGAAAGCCCTGCCTGAGCAAGGCTTCACGGTGCTGTCGGCCAAACTCGGCTACCAGCCGAAGAACCCGGTCAGCGGCCTGAGCGCCGAGCAGATGGCTGAAGTTGAAGCGTTCCTCGAAGGCCTCGACAACCACGACGACGTGCAGGACATGTTTGTCGGTCTGGCGGGCTAAGATCAAAAGATCGCAGCCTGCGGCAGCTCCTACAGGTGTACACATAACCCTGTAGGAGCTGCCGCAGGCTGCGATCTTTTTGTCATTGTGTGTGCAATACCTGAATCACTTCGCTGAACCCCGGCCGCGCCAGCACGTCCGGCTGACAGCAACGCTGTTCCAGCGCCTCCAGCACCTCGCGTTGTTCATCGCTCAACCCCGAGTCGACGCGCGCCAGCAATTCCCCGAGCAGAACCCCGAACGCCCGCACTTCGATGCGTTGCAGTGCCCGGGTTTCCAGGTTGTCGGTGGTGGCATGGAACGACGCCGCGCCGAAATCCCCGAGCAAGCAATCGCCCTGATCGTTCAACAGAATGTTGTGGCCGTAGAGGTCGCCGTGGGTGATGCCCTGTTGATGCAAGTGTTCAGCCGCCGAAGCGATGCCCTTGGCAATGTTCAGCGCCACTTCGGCACTGAAGCGGCAGTCCTCGGCATACACATCCCGCGAGCAGCTCGCCAGGCTCGGCAATGCCGCCAGGTTACGAAAGCTTGGGTCGATCAGTTGCATCACCAGCCCGTGTTGGCCATCAGGATGCCCGTGAATACGGCCTTCCACGCGGATCAGGTTCGGGTGCAGGCCGGCGGTGATGCAGGCGTTCATCTCGTGCAGCGGCGAACCGTCGCTGGTCATTTCACCTTTATAGAGCTTCACCGCGACCGGCACCTGCGAGCCGTCGTCGCGCTGCCACTGTGCCCGGGAAATCACCCCCGAGGCGCCTTCGCCCAGGCGCTGTTCCAGACGCAGCGCCGACCAGTCGATCAGCGGCGTGGCTTCCAGCGCGGCGGCATCGGCTTCGGTTTCCAGCGGATTGCCGGCATACGCCAGCCAGGTCAGACTCGGCAGGGTCAGCAGCCACTGCGGCAGTTCACGCATCTGGTTGGCGGCGATGCGGATCAGCTCCAGGCGATGGCACTGGCTCATTGAGGCGGGCAGCGCTTGCAGGCGATTGCCGGCCAGCAGCAGTTTTTGCAGATACGGGCGCTCACCCAGTTCGACGGGCAGGCTTTCGATGCAGTTGTCGGTCAGGATCAACCAGCGCAGCAGCGGCGGCAGTGCTGCGCCCGGCACGTGGCTGATGCGGTTGGCCTTGAAGCCGATCATCGTCAGCGCCGCGCATTTTCCGACGCATTCCGGCACCTCGGTGAAGTGGTTGTCCGAGCAAAACAGAATGCGCATCCTGGTCAGGCGATGCAGATCATCGGGCAGACTGCTCAAGGCGTTGCCGCTGAGGTTGAGCACCTCCAGCGTATCGGCCAGTTCGAAAATCTCCCGGGGGAACTCGGTCAGGCCGCAAGACAGATCCAGCCGGGTAATGCCCGACAACTCGCCGGCGCGCAATTGAGCAAGGGTGTGCATGGGGATGTTCACTATCAAAGGAAAGAAGCGCCGGGCGCTCGGAATGGGCGACATGATAACGGCAAAGCCGGGATTTGCACTGAAGAACGCTCTGATCCTCTGTGGGAGCGAGCTTGCTCGCGAAGGCGTCCTGTCAGTCAGTGATTTGTCATTGACACTCCGCTTTCGCGAGCAAGCTCGCTCCCACAGTGGTAATCGGTGGTGATCAATGGGATCAGTGGGTTTCCTGCAACTGCCCCAGGCGACTGCGGGTGCGCGCCAGATCGATGGCATTCCCGCCAAGGGCCTCGCGCAGTGGCAAGCGGCTGAGCAGGGTCAGGTGCTTGTCCTGGTCGTAGAGCACGTCGATCAGGTTGATGAAGCGCTGTTGTGCGGCGATCGAGCACTCACCGAGTTCCGGCAGGTCGTCGATGATCCACTGGTCGAAACGCCGACACAGCTCCAGATAATCCATCACCGCTGTCGGTTGCTCGCACACGTCGCTGAAGGTGAAAGCGATCCGGCTGCCATCGCACAGGCGCGCCTGAACGTGTCGGCTGCCCACCGGCAACGCAATGGCCGGGGCACCTTCGGGCGGCAGGTTCAGCGCCTGGCGCTGGGTTGCGGTGGCTGGCCACACATAGTGGCCCTGCGTGAAAACCTGATGCGCATGGTTGCTCGCCTGGCTGCGGTAATCGTGCGGGCCGCCGACCTCCATCACTTGCATTCGGGCGTTGATCAATTCGATCACCGGTTTGAAGCGCGCGTGATAGAGCGGGTTGGGCAGCAAGCCTTCCGGCGGATAGTTGGAAGTCACCAGCAGCAGAATCCCGCGCTCGAACAAGGCCTTGAACAGGCGGGTGATGAGCATCGCATCGCCGATGTCATGCACATGAAATTCGTCGAAACACAGTACCTGGCAATCGGCTAACAGCTCGTCGAGGGTGACGCCGAGAGCGTCGTCTTGTTCGCGATGGTTGAACATGCCCTGATGCAACCGGGCAAAGAATTCATGGAAATGCACGCGCTGTTTCTGCGCGGTCGGCAGTGCCTGGAAAAAACCGTCGAGCAGCCAGCTCTTGCCGCGTCCGACCGCGCCATGCAGGTACAGGCTCGGCGGCATTTGCGGCTTGGCGCCGAACAACAGGCTGGCCTGCTGCGCCATGCAATCGATCACCCGCTGCTGGCTGTGGCTGAGGGTGTAACCCTGACCATGTGCCTTGTGCCGGAAATAGTCGCGGATCGACTGGGCATTCGCGTCATGCCCGGCATGCGCGGGCCGGCCCTTGGCGAACCAGCGGCGCAGCGCCGACCAGCGTAGGGTCAGTGGCGATCGTTTGGGCGCTCGAGAGGGCACAGTGCAGTCACTCCGTGTTCATCAGACCGGCGCCCGGGAGCGCGGCGCCGTAGTGTAACCAGAGGCTGCGCCCGGCTTCCATCGCGGCTCGTCGACTGTGGGCGATCACTGAACAGATTTGTGCGGGACGTACAGCTATTTTCAGCGATGTAATTCGCCGTGTTGCCAAACTTTCGAAACATATCCCGGCAGATCCATGGATCCAATCGACTGGCGGATTCGTTGTCCGTTGCTACCCTGAAGCACAGTAACTTCATCCAGGATGTTCCCTCACAAGGAATGGGACAGTGATTGTACGTGTGGTGATGGGCCTGCTCGGGGTGCTTGGGGCCTCGGTGCATGCGGCGGATCTTCAGGTCGAAGTCCGCGTTGACGTGCAGCGTGGCTGCCAGTTGATCGGCCAACAGCGCGAGGCGGGTATCGAACAATTGGGCGTGCTGGATTTCGGCAGTATTGCGCGTCTCGACGACCCGGCCGGGCCACTGGGTGCGGCGCTGACCAACCAACGGTTGCCACGTCTGGAATGCAACCCTGACACGCCGTATCAACTGCGGGTCGACGGTGGCCTGCATGGTGGCGTTGGCGAGGTTCGCTACATGGCGGGGGCGGCGGGGAGCCAGCCGATTCCATATCGGCTGTATCAGGACGCGGCGCGCCGGGTGCCGCTGGTGGTGAACGTGCCAGTCAGCGGCCGGGTGCCGGACACCGGCACGGTGGAGTTGCCGCTTTACGCGCGGATCGAGCGTCTGGCGCAGGTGCCGCAGGTCAGCCGCTATTCGGATCTGGTGAAAGTCACCGTGACTTGGTGAGTGCAGGATTTCAGGCAATCCGCTGGAGGCGGATTGCGCAGGGAAGGGGCGTTCAATCCTGAACGCAAGGTACGCAGGCATCCTGAAGGAGTAGGACGGACGCTATGACAGGCAAGCACTGGATGGTTATCGCCACGGGTACGTTGCTGTTGCTCGCTGACGACGCACAGGCGGCGATCAGTGGGCAGATCAATGCGCGGCTGATCCTGATCGCCGGGTGCGAAGTCACCAACAGCGCCACCCCGGCGATCCCGGTAAGCAATCTGGGCACCCTCGATTTCGGTCAGCAGGGGCCGACGTGGAACGCGCCGATCAAGGCCAGTCTCGACGGCGACAGCAGCGGCAAGCTGAATGTCGCCTGCAATCCTTCGGTCACCGGTTTCACCGTCACCATCGATGGCGGCAGCCACGGTGACGGCACCACCCGCCGCCTGAGCAACGGGCGTCAGACCCTGCCTTACCAACTCTTTCTGGATGCCTCCGGCAGCCAGCGCTACAGCATTGGTCAGCAACACAATTTCGCTGTCACCAGCGGTGCGCAGATACCGATTCCGGTGTTTGGCACGGTGGTGGCGAATACCCGCGCGGTTCCGGCAGGTGTCTACACCGACACGCTGACGGTGACGCTCGACTGGTAACCCCGTAGAGGACGGACACCATGCGCAAGTTTGCATCAAGGATAGGTTTGTCGTTGCTCGGCCTGACGCTGGTTTCCAGTGCCCACGCCGCCACCACGGTCACCGGCCAGATCACCGCCAGCCTGACCCTGATCAGCAGCTGTCAGGTCAACGGTGCCGGTGGCTCCACCGGGCTGAACTTCGGTGCGCTGAACTTCGGTACCGCCAACAGTCTGTTCACCACCGCCAGCGGACAAGTGCTGGGCGGTGGCGGCGGGGCGTTGTCGATTCTCTGTTCCAGCGGCACGACCCCGGTGGTCAAAGTGCGCGCCGGTGCTCACGATGGGCAGTCGCCGGGCGGCGCTCGCGCACTGTACGACGGTGTCGCCAACTACGTGCCGTACGACTTCTACACCGATGCCGGGCATTCGCAACTGCTGCCGATCGACGGCACGATCAACCTGGCGACCAGCACTGGCGTGGCGCAGACGGTGAATATCTACGGTCAGGCGGTGGGCAAGGCTGGACTGCCGGCGGGGACGTACACCGACACCGTCGCTGTTGAACTGACGTTCTGATGCCATGCGCCGCCAAGGCTGTGCCGCGCTGCTCCTGCTCTGTGCGGGCAGTGTGCCGCTGCCGCTGGGGGCGGCGACCAGCCAGAGCTTTCAGGTCAGCGCGACCATCACGCCGGGATGCCTGGTGGTGGGCGGGGTGTCGAATTACGGCGGACTGAATTTCGGTTCGAGTTCGGCCCTCGCGACCGGCACGGTGCAAGTGGCATTGACCGGCGGCGTGCAGTTGCAATGCACGCCGGGGGTGGCACTGAACATGACGGTCGATGGCGGCCAGTACAACAGCAGCGGTCGCCACATGCAGATCAACAGCGGCAGTGCGCGGGTGGCGTATGCGCTGTTTCGCGATGCGGCTTACAGCCAGAGCCTGGGCATCGGCCAGAGCGTGGCGGTGGCCTATAGCGATGCGAACAACATCAGCCTGCCGATTTACGGTCAGGTGCAATTGCCGGGCAATCAGCCCGGGGGGACGTACAGCGACGTGTTGCAGGTGCAGCTGTCGTGGTAAAGCGACATTTGAATGGCCGACAAGGAGCAGGTTCATGGGGGCAGTTACGTCTGGGCATTCGTTGTTGCAGGGCGCGTTGCTGGCGCTGGTCATGCTCGGGGCCGGCCATGCGCAGGCCGCCAGTTCGGTGCTGATCTGGCCGATCGATCCGGTGCTGGAGGCCGATCAACAGGCCAGTGCGCTATGGCTGGAAAACCGTGGCACGGAAACCGCCAACCTGCAGATCCGCGTGTTCGGCTGGAGCCAGAGCGGCTTTGCAGAGCAGTACCAGAACCAGCGCGACGTGATCGGCAGCCCGCCAGTGGCGAAGATCGAGCCGGGGCAAAAACAACTGGTGCGCCTGACCCGGACCAAGGATGTGCCGCCGGGGCAGGAACTGGCCTACCGGATCATCATCGACGAAATCCCTTCTGCCCAGCCGCCGGCTTCCGAGGGCGGCAAAACCGCAGCCGCGATCCGCTTTCAGATGCGCTATTCGGTGCCCTTGTTTGCCTACGGCGCGGGGCTGTGGAGCAAGGAAGACAGCACCCGCCCGCGTGATCCCAAGGGTATCGGTGTGCCGCAACTGAGCTGGCGCACGGTGGCGGTGGACGGTCGACCGTATATCGAAGTGCGCAATCAGGGCGCGGTGCATGCGCGGCTGACCGACGTGGTGATCAAACAGGGTGGACAGAGCAAGCCATTAGCCGAGGGGTTGCTGGGTTATGTGCTGCCGGGCGCGGTGATGCGCTGGCCGGCACCTGGGGCGTTGGCGAGTGAGTCGGCGTTGCAAGTGCGAGTCAATGGCGGGGCGCAGGTGCAGAGCATTGCGCCGGGACGCTGAAAAGGGAGCCATGCCGAGTGGACTTTTGTGGCGAGGGAGCTTGCTCCCGCTGAGTTGCGATGCAGCCCCAAGCCGTGTCAGGTAGTCCGCTCAAACAGTTCTGACGACGGCTGCGCCGCCGAGCGGGAGCAAGCTCCCTCGCCACAATGAATGCATCGTGTCGTCAAAATTCCAGAGAAAGATAACTGGCTTTGGCAAGAGTGGCATCAGGAGGATCGAGTCCATTGACGGACGTAAAGCGTGTATGAGCCCGGGATGGGCTCGTCGTATTCAGCGTCCGTTGTGGCTCATGACCGGCGCGTGTTGCCTGATGTTCGTGCAACCATCCGAGGCCGGCGAACTACCGCCACCGCCCAGCGGCATGGAGGCCGTGAGTGATGCACAGTTGTTTCTGGAGTTGGTGGTCAATCAGATGAACACCGGGCGGTTGGTGGCGGTGCAGCAACGTGACGGGCATCTGTTTTTGCCGGCCAGCGTATTGGCTGAAACCGGGATGAAACTGCCGGGCAATCCTGGTGCTGAAGTTGATCTCGACGGCCTGCCTGGACTGCACAGCGAATACGACAGTGTCGGCCAGCGCCTGCTGCTGGTGGTGCCACCGCAGTGGCTGCCGGATCAGTTCATCGGTAATCGCGAGAACTATCCGCGCACCCCGGCGCTGAGCAGTTTCGGCGCGTTGTTCAACTATGACCTGTACCTCAACGACACCGACGATGCCGGCACTTATCTGGCGGCGTGGAACGAGGTGCGGCTGTTCGATAGCTGGGGCACGTTGTCCAACACCGGGCAGTACCGGCGCACCTTGTCCGGCGATTCGGTCAGCACACTGGACAACGGCTTCCTGCGCTACGACACCACCTGGCGTTACTCCGACGACGAGCGAATGCTCACCTACGAGGGCGGGGACGTGATCAGCGGCGCCTTGCCGTGGAGCAACTCGGTGCGTCTGGGCGGTGTGCAGTTCTCGCGGGACTTTGCCGTGCGTCCGGATCTGGTCACCTATCCGTTGCCGCAGTTCGCCGGTGAGGCCGCGGTGCCGTCGTCGGTGGATCTGTTCATCAACGGCTACAAGTCGAGCAGCACCGACCTGCAACCGGGTCCGTATACCCTGACCAACATTCCCTTCATCAACGGCGCCGGTGAGGCCGTGGTGGTGACCACCGATGCGCTGGGGCGGCAGGTGTCGACCACGGTGCCGTTCTATGTCACCAGCAGTCTGCTGCAAAAAGGCCTGAGTGATTTCTCGGTGGCGGCCGGTACGTTGCGCCGCGATTACGGTTTGAAGGACTTCAGCTATGGCCCTGGCGTGACTTCCGGCAGCCTGCGCTATGGTGTCAGCGACAGCTTCACCCTGGAAAGCCACGCCGAAGCGGCTGACTCGCTGACCCTCGGCGGGATCGGCGGCAATTGGCGTCTGGGCAATTTCGGCGTACTCAACAGCGCCATCAGTCAGAGCCGATTCGACGGCGACGGCGGCGAGCAGTTGAGTCTCGGTTATCAGTACAGCAGCCAGCGCTACAGTTTTTCCTGGCAGCGCCTGCAACGCCGCGATCAGTACGCCGACCTCAGCGTGATCGACAGCCCTTATATCAGCCTCAGCCGGCGCAGCGAGCAGGCGACCCTGAGCGTCAACCTAGAGCGCTGGGGCAGCCTCGGTGCCGGTTATTTCGACGTGCGCGCGGCGGACGATTCGCGCACGCGTCTGCTCAACCTGAGCTGGAGCAAGCCGCTGTGGCGCAACAGCAGCCTCTATCTGTCGGCCAATCGCGAGATCGGCGATAGCCACTGGGCAGTGCAGGCGCAACTGGTGATCCCGTTCGATCTGCGCGGCAGCCTGGCGATCAGCAGCGAGCGCAGCAAGACCGGGCAGAGTCAGCAGCGGGTCAATTACAGTCGTTCGGTGCCGACCGAGGGCGGTGTCGGTTTCAATCTGGGGTATGCCAAGGGTGACGGTCCAGACTATCGCCAGGCCGACGTGACCTGGCGTCTGCAATCGGTGCAGTTGCAGGCCGGGGTCTACGGCACGTCCGACGCCGAGACCCGTTGGGCCGATGCCAGTGGCTCGCTGGTGTGGATGGACCGCCAAGTGTTCGCCGCCAATCGCATCGACGACGCGTTTGTGGTGGTCAGCACCGAGGGTTTCGCCGACATTCCGGTGCGCTACGAAAACCAGCAGGTCGGTCAAACCGATAAAAACGGCCACTTGCTGGTGCCGTGGAGCAGCGCGTACTACCGCGGCAAATACGAAATCGATCCGCTGAATCTGCCGGCCAACGTGCGCAGCCCCAACGTCGAACAGCGCATCGCCGTACGCCGTGGCAGCGGTTATTTACTGGAGTTTCCACTGACCCGGGTGATCGCTGCGAGTATTGTGCTGGTGGATGCGCAGCAGCGTGAATTGCCATTGGGCGCGGGCGTGCTGCACGAGCAGAGTGGCGCGCGCACGGTGGTCGGTTGGGACGGCTTGGTCTATCTGGAAAACCTCCAGGCGCAGAACTCGTTGCAGGTGACGCTGGCCGACGGCAAGACCTGCAACGCGCAATTCGCCGTGGACATGCAGCAAAGCCAGGTGCCGCTGATCGGCCCGTTGGTGTGCCAATGAACGCGGCGCGGATTTGCCTGTGTCTGGCGTTACTGTTGCCGGGGATGGCGCAGGCCTTGTGCTCGGTGGTCAGCACCACGCCGGCGGCGTTCGGTTCGATCAGTTCGATTGCTGTGCGCACCACGACGCAGCCCAGTTCCACGCTCAATGCCGGGTTGAGTTGTACCGGTTCGCTGTTGTCATTGCTGACCAGCAACGACCATTTCTACGCCACCATCACCTCGACCCAGAGTGGTTTGCTCGGGCCGACTGGCGACGTCATCGGCTACACGATCTACGCCAACAACAGCACCAGCTACCCGGTCACCCGTGGCAGCGCCTTCGACTTCGCCCGTAACGGCATTATCGATGCCTTGGGATTGCTCAACGGCACCACCCCGAAAACCGTGCCGCTGTATCTGGGCACGACCATTGGCAGTAACGTCGCCGCCGGGGTTTATACGGAAACCCTGAGCATTTTCTGGAACTGGAATTACTGCTCCGGGATCGGTATCGGCAGTGTTTGTCTGGGGCGCGACATCAATAGCGGTACCGCGACGTTGACGGTGAACCTGACCGTGTCCAACGACTGCACGATTACTGCGCCGAACATTGCCTTCGGCAGCGCACCGGTGATCAGCGCTTTTACCCCGGTGACCGGGCAGACCATCAATCTGGCCTGTACCAAGGGCAGCGCCTACACCGTCGGTTTGAGCGACGGACAGAACCCGGTCAGTGTCGGCGGTCGGCGGCGGATGATTTCCGGAAGTAATTATCTGGCCTACGACATCTTCAAAAGCGCCGGGACTACTCGTTGGGGCAGTGTCGGCAGTGCGCGCCGGTCGAGCACTGACGCCGAGGTCAATCCAGGAAATGGTCTGGGCACCGGGAGCCAGATCTTCAACTACAACGCGAAGATCTACACCGATCAGACCACACCGCCGGCGGGGACGTATTTGGACAATGTGGTGCTCGATGTAGGGTTCTGACTCATACGATGACCCCTGTGGGAGCGGGCTTGCTCGCGAATACGGTGTGTCATTCAGCAATGATGGTGACTGATCTACCGCTTTCGCGAGCAAGCCCGCTCCCACAGGGGGATTGGCGCAGTTTTCACAATGGCAGTGACTGCCTCAATTGCTGTACCGCCGGCGAATCCGTCGGGCTGACCATCGCATAGTTGTACCCGCCACCGGACCAGTAATCGGCCTGCAGATCGCCGTCGCTGCGACTGCCGCGTGGCAGGAAGGTGTTCTTCGGCCCCGGTGGCCGCACGTAGAAACTGACCTTGTGGCCGCTGCGATCCTCATACACCACCATCGCCGCCGGGCCTTCATCGGTGCTGAGCAGGCGGCCACTGACCGGTTCGAAACCGGCGGATTTCAGATCCGGCAAGCGACTGGCCCGGGTGAAATAGCGGTCGAGCCAATGCTGCATGTCGCCGTCAGTGTCGACCTTGTAGTCCGCCGGTAATATCCCTTGCTGGGCGATCAAACGATAGGCCTGCAAGGCATCGGTCATCGGTAGTGTGGATGAGCGCACCAGGGTCATTTCCCGCGCCTGCCAGCCACTGAAACCGCCGATGCCGACCGCGATCAGCAACACCGCCGCGCTGGCCAGGTGACGACGCGACTGACGCTTGAGGCGCTGGCGAATCAGCGTCGGATCGAGTTCCGGATTGGCCGGTTGCTGCAAGGCACCGCCCAGGGCTGCGCGCAACAACTGGGCGTCGTGCTGCCAGGCGCGCACCTGCGCGGCGGCTTCCGGGTGAGTGGTCAGCCAGGTGTCGACCAGACGCCGGTCGGCTTCGTTGAGTTGGTGATCGACGTACGCGTGCAGGTCGCGCTCGCTGGGGGGCATGCTGATCATTTGAGTATCCGCAAAGAAGGGCTGCTGATTTCGCCGTCGCTGAGCTGGCGCAAGGCCTGGCGGGCGCGGGACAGGCGCGACATCACCGTGCCTGTGGGGACGTCGAGGATGTCCGCGACTTCCTTGTAGCTCAGGCCTTCGACCGAGACCATCAGCAACAGCGCGCGTTGTTCGGTGGGCAGGCGATCGAAGGCTTGCAGGGTCGATTGGGCGATCACGGTACGCTCGGTCGAGGGTTCGGCGTCGTCGCGACCGGTGAAGAATTCGAGCATCCGCGCATAACGACGCGAGCGCCGATGGGCGTCGAGAAACTGCCGATAGAGGATCGCGAACAGCCATGCGCGCGCATCACCCTCGGCGCGTTTCGCGCTCCAGCCGGACAGGGCCCGCTCGAGGCTGGCCTGCACCAGATCGTCGGCGCTGCTGCTGTTGCGGGTCAACGACACGGCAAAGCGGCGCAATCTGGGAATGATTTCTCTCAACTGTTCGTCGAATTCGCTCATGAATTTCTACTAGTCACTACGCTGTGGACTAGGGAGACGTCTGCCGTTCGAGGTTATTCCACGTTCGGAAAAATAAATACCGGGCTATGGAATAAATCCTGATGGGGTGCGTCTTGCTGATTCTTCCTACTTGTGGCCGATGGCCCTGGAGTTATTCATGGTTGATCGCACTTCACCGCCGGGCAGGTCGTCGCGCCCGCCCTTGAGTGCCGCGAGCACAGTGTTGCGCCTGACGGCGATTGCCGTGGTGGTTGCCGCAGTGGCCGGGGCGTTTGCCTACGTGCACGGTAACCTTGACCCACAACGTCTGACGCCCAAGGCGCTGGTCGATGTGCTGGAGAAAAACAACGGCGTGCATCCCGGGTTCCGGCGCAACCACGCCAAGGGCGTGTGCGTGATCGGGCATTTCGAGAGCAGTGGCGAGGCGCGGGCGTTTTCTTCGGCGCAGGTGTTCAACGAGGCGCAGACTCCGGTGGTCGGGCGCTTCGCATTGCCGGCAGGGAATCCCTACGCCCCGGACAGCAGCGTGCCGATCCGCAGTCTCGCGCTGCGTTTCACCCAGGCCAACGGTCAGCAATGGCGCACCGGGATGAACAGCATGCCGGTGTTCCCGGTTGGCACCCCCGAGGCGTTCTATCAGTTGCAGCAGGCGCAGTCTCCGGATCCGGCCACGGGTAAACCGGATCCGTCGAAAGTGCCGGCATTCTTTGCCGCGCACCCGGAAGCCGTGCCGTTTCTGACGTGGGTGAAGACCGCCAAACCGTCGGCCAGCTATGCCACTGAAACCTACAACAGCGTGAATGCGTTCTATCTGGTCAACGCCAGTGGGCAGAAGCAGGCGGTGCGCTGGAGTGTCACGCCACTGGCGCGCGATGCCGCCGGAGCCTCGGCGCCGGAGGGCGCGGATTTTCTCGAAAAGGATCTGGTGCAGCGCCTGGCCGAGGGACCGTTGCGCTGGCAGTTGAATATCACCCTGGCCAACCCCGGTGATCCGGTGAACGATGCCAGCAAAACCTGGCCCGAGGGTCGCAAGGTGATCAACGCCGGCACGCTGGTGCTGGAGAAGACTCAGCCGCAGCTCAGCGGCGAATGCCGCGACATCAACTACGATCCGCTGGTGCTGCCAGCCGGGATCGAAGGCTCCGACGACCCGCTGCTCGCGGCGCGTTCCGCCGGTTACGCCGATTCTTATCTACGGCGCACCAGTGAAGTCAGCCAATTGCCCGCCGCCAGACAGGAGGCTCGCCCATGAGCACGCAACCGACTCATTTCGCGCTGCTGGCGCGGCTGCTGCACTGGCTGATGGCGCTGATGATCATCGCCATGTTGTTCATTGGCGCCGGCATGGTCACTTCGGTTTCACAGCGGCATGAATGGCTGATTCATCTGCACAAACCGCTGGGGATCGCGATTCTGCTGCTGGTGGTCGTGCGTCTGTTGGTGCGGTTTTCCACTCGACAGCCGCCGCTGCCGGCGGATCTGCCGGGCTGGCAGGTGATGGCGGCCAAGGCTTCGCATGTGTTGTTGTACGCCTTGATGCTGGTGCTGCCGCTGCTCGGTTGGGCGATGATCAGTGCGTCCGGGGAGCCGGTGATGCTCAGCAATACCTTGCAGTTGCCGTCGATCCTGCCGGCCGATGCGCAAGTGTTTGCCCTGCTGCGCAAGGCGCATGGCTATCTGGCGTACCTGTTGTTCCTGACCGTGCTGTTGCACCTGGCAGCGGCACTGTTCCATGGTTGGGTGCGTCGCGACGAGGTGCTCGACAGCATGTTGCGCGGTCGCGATCGCGATTAACCCGTCTGTGTGGCGCACCGCTGCGGTGCGCCACTTCTCAGGGTCAGCCACCAATAACCCAGCGCCACTGCGTTGATAACGGCGCCAAGCAGACACACGCCGATCCAGCCGGCCCAGGCGTACATCGCCGTCGAGGTAATCGAACCCAATGCACTGCCGATCGAATAGAACAGCATGTAGCCGGCGGTGAGGCGGCTTTGCGCTTCAGGGCGTACGCTGTAGATCATGCTCTGGCTGGTGACGTGCACGGCCTGCAAGCCCAGATCGAGGGTGATCACGCCGAGCAACAGCGCCCACAGCGAGGACTGGGTGAGGGCGATCGGCAGCCACGAGGCGAGCATCAGCAGCAGCGACAGACCGCTGACCCATTGGCCCAGACCGCGATCAGCCAGATGTCCGGCGCGCGCGGCGGCGAGTGCACCGGCGGCGCCGGCCAAGCCGAACAGGCCAATTTCGCTATGGGATAACGACAGCGGCGGGGCGGCCAGCGGCAGCACCATCGGCGTCCACAGCACCATGGCGCTGGCAAAGGTCAGCAGCGCGAGAATCGCCCGTTGGCGCAGCACCGGCTCTTGCCTGAACAGGCTGAATACCGAAGCGATCAGCGCGCCGTAACGGCTTGCGGGCTGCGCGGCTTCATCCCTGGGCAAGACGCGCAACAGCAGCAGTGCCATCAGCAGCGTCAGCCCCGCCGACAGCAGATAGATCGCCCGCCAACCCGCCAGATCAGCCATGACCCCGGCAATGGTGCGCGCGAGCAGAATGCCGACGACGATGCCGCTGGTGACGACGCCGACCACCCGGCCGCGTTGCGCCGGGATCGCCAGGGTCGCGGCGTAGGCCACCAGCACTTGCGTCACCACCGCGAGCAAACCGGTCAGGGTCATGCCGAGCAGCAACCACACACTGCTGGGTGCCAGCGCGATCATCAACAGCGCGGCGGCCGAGAGCAGGGTCTGGGTGACGATCAGTCGCCGTCGGTTGAGCAGGTCGCCGAGTGGCACCAGCAATACCAGACCGATGCCATAGCCGATTTGCGTCAGGGTAATGACGATGCCGATGGTTGCCGGTGACATGGCGAAGGCATCGGCCATGGCGTCCAGCAGCGGCTGCGCGTAATACACGTTGCCCACCGCCAGTCCACAGGCGACGGCAAACAGCAGCACCACGCTGCTTTTGAGAGGTTGAGGTTGCATGCCCTGTTTCCTTTTTGGGTTTCAAATTAAAACCAGAATCACGGTAAGCATTCTGGTTTTAATTTGCAACCTTGTTGGTCATGGCGTTTGATTGCGCAAAAAAAAGATCGCAGACACAGCTGCGATCTTTGGGGGGAGCGGGGGAGGGATCAGCGCAGGGTATCGACCATGTCGGCGATGGTGGTCAGCACGTCCTTGCCCAACTGTTTCGAGCGCTTGCCCGACCAGCCCGTTTCTTTGTTCGGATGGTCGTCGTGATCCTTGAACGGCATTTCCAGGGTTAGCGACAGGCAGTCGTATTTCTGGCCGACCGCGTTGCAGGCCAGGGTCATGTTGGCCTGACCCGGTTCGTCGCGGGTGTAGCCATATTTGGTCTGGAAGTCTTTCGTGGTGTGCTTGAGGTGCGTGCGGAAATGCTCTTCGAGCTTCTCGATGCGCGGCGTGTAACCCGGGTTGCCTTCGCAACCGGCGGTGAACACGTGGGGAATTTCTTCATCACCGTGTACGTCGAGGAATAGATCGACGCCGTACTTTTCCATCTGCTGTTGTACGAAAAGTACCTCTGGGCTGATGTCCTGACTGGCGCTCTGCCAGGCGCGGTTCAGGTCCTGGCCCATGGCGTTGGTACGCAAATGCCCGTGGAAGGCGCCGTCCGGGTTCATGTTCGGTACCAGATACAGATCGGCGCTGGCCAGCAGCTTGTTCAGCACCGGGTCGTCGTGGCGCTCCAGGCGTTCGATCACGCCTTCCATGAACCATTCGGCCATGTGTTCGCCCGGGTGCTGTTGCGCGATGATCCAGATTTTGCGCTGGCCTTCGGCGCCGCTGCCCTTGCGCAGCAGCTGAATGTCACGACCCTCGACGCTTTTGCCGGTGGCCAGCAGTTCGGTGCCGGCCTTGGTCAGCGCTTGCTCGATCAGCCAGTCGTGACGACCTCGGCTGTAGGGTTCGAAGTAGGCGAACCAGGCGTGGGTCTGCGTGGCTTCGAGGGAGAAGCGCAGACAGTCGCCTTCGAAAATCGTTGGTACGCGGAACCAGTTGACATGGTCGTAGGACGCCACGGCTTGATAACCGGTCCAGGCTTTGTTGTACGAGGATTGGCTGGCGTTATTCAGACGAAACCAATGCTCTTGGCCAACGTGCAGGCCGCTGGCCTTGAAGTGGAACCACTGAAAATGCGCGCTCCGGGTATCCGGGCGAATGGCCAGAACCGGGTTGAGCGGATTGGAGATGTCGATGACTTGAATGTTGCCGCTGTCGAAGTTGGCGCTGATGTCGAACGAAGATTTGGCCACGGTCATAATCGGTTCCTGAATATGATTTTTATGGCGGCTACTTTACACGCAAGACAGGGCTGAAACCGAGGGAAATTGCGGGTTGCGGTGGGGGGCGTCTTCCGTGACGCGCAAGCAGCTTAGAGACTGTGCGATTGATTCTCAAGTGCTAATTGTCATTAGTTTGCCCCAATCGGGCCGGGCTTTGCTTGCCAAGCGATATTCTTTTGATATTATCCGCGCCATCGAATTTGCAGCACCCAAAGACTTCATTAGCCTGAAGCCACAAGCCCGAAAAACGGGCAAAAAAAGACCCGGCAAAAAGCCGGGTCAAAAACCGTGATTAGCCTGATGAGGAGATAGTCCAGAAGACCGACCTAAGGTCTCTGGTCCATCGACTGATCTCGCGACCAGCTGCTTGCAATAATAATCATTATCATTTGCAAGTCAAATGTTTTTATCTGCGCGATCGGAAAATTCTTTTCTGTCCGTCCGCTTCCCGTGTCCGTCAGAGCTGTTCGCCATCAATTGAATGGTCGACCATCGCCCGCGCCATATCCACCATATGCACCACCGAAAATGCCAGGTCGCGGCTCGCGCCCTGCAGGTTTTCGGCTGCCTTGAAGGCGGTGGCGGCTGCGCAGCGCAACAGATCCGACGCGTGCACGAGGGCCTCTTCGCCGCTGAGATGGCGTTTTACATTGAAAAATCGCTCGTCGACCTCGGGTTCTGAAACAGCTGGTTTCAAGTAATAGTCCAGTGCTCGCTGCGCTGCCGCGTTGCCTTGAGGGGAGGTGAACGTGGTGTCCATTTGCAGATCGGGCAAGTCTTTGCTGCTGATATTCATGGTGAAGGGGCACTCCTTGTTCGATTGAAAGTCCGTGCTTCCAGCATAGTACGATGCGTAGTTGTGACGAGGATTTAAATACTACAATATGTGTTTTGCCGGCCGAAGGCGGGGCAAGTAAGGTGCCGCACATGGATAAATGGATTGAGTTGGTCAAGGCCAAGATGAGTGAACTCAAAATCACTCAAACAGAGCTCGGAGAGCGCGTCGGCATGTCCCAGGGCGGGATCGGCCATTGGCTGAACAAACGTCGCGAGCCGGGTATTACGGAAATGAACCGCGTATTGCAGGCGCTGGGGATGGACTTCCTTGAAGTGGTGCTGGTGATTCGCGAGCCGCAGGAGACCGACGATGACGAGATGCCGCTGGCGCAGAAGTACAACCCGTATTTCCGCTATCCGGTCAGCGATTGGCACACGCCGTGCGAATCGCGCGAGAGTGCAACCGCCGCTTACGCCCCGACGCATGACAAGCAGCGCTTCGAACTGACGGACTATCACGCCCGTGGCGCAGCGTTCTGGCTGACCGTGACGGGAAATTCGATGACCGCACCTTCAGGTCAGAGCATCGCCGAAGGCATGCTGATCCTGGTGGACCCGGAGGTGGAGGCGCTGCCCGGCAAACTGGTGATCGCCCAGTGGCAGGGCTGCGACGAAGCGATCTTCCGCAAGCTCGACGAAGAGGGCGGCCAGCGTTATCTGGTACCGCTCAATCCGACCTGGCCCAAAGCCCTGTTCACCGATGAGTGTCGAATCATCGGCGTGGTGGTTCAGGCCACGGCGCGTTTCTAGTCAGATCGATCCTCGCTCGGCGTAGGATCGATCTCCCATTTACTCGGCTTCCAGTTCCACCAAAGCGCTGCCTTCGCCGACCATTTCGCCTTCCTGGCAATACAGCGCTTTGATCACTCCCGCATGGGGCGCGCGAATGCTGTGCTCCATCTTCATCGCCTCCAGCACCACCAGTTGCGCACCGGCCTCGACCGATTGCCCGGCCTCCACCAACACCCGCACGATGCTGCCGTTCATAGGCGCAGTCAGACCGCCCTGATGGCTGTGGCTGGCGTCGACGGCGCTGATTGGGTCGAACATCTGAATACGCCGCAACTCGCCTTCCCATTGCAGGTACAGCGAATCGCCCTGACGAATGGCGCGCAAGGTGCGACGTACGCCATCGTGCTCGACGACCAATGCTTCATCCGACAGTTTGGCGTTGTCGGTGCTGCCCAAGGTCAACGCCCGATCCTGACCTTCGCAGCTCAAGTGCAAGGTGACTTCCGCCGGCAACCCTGCGCGCAACCCGCTGTTCAACGCCCACGGCGAACCCAGGTCATCCGTCCGAACAGCGCCCGGCAGACTCTGCGCGAAAGCCTGTGCTGCGGTCTGCCAGAACTCATCGCTCAGCTCACCCGGAGCGGGCAGCAGCGTTTCCTGATAACGCGGAATAAACCCGGTATCCAGCTCCGCGGCGGCAAACGCGGGATGCGCGATGATCCGCCGCAGGAAGTTGATGTTGGTCTTCAAGCCGCCAATCGCGAACTCATCAAGCATGCTCAACAGCCGTAGGCGCGCCTGCTCGCGATCCTCGCCCCAGGCGATCAGCTTGCCGAGCATCGGGTCATAGAACGGCGAAATTTCATCGTCTTCTGCAACCCCGCTATCCACCCGACGCCCCGGTCCGGCGGCCGATTCACGGTAAAGCTCCAGACGTCCGGTGGCGGGCAGGAAATCATTCGACGGATCTTCGGCATACAGGCGCACTTCAATCGCATGGCCATTGAGCGGCACCTGATCCTGGGTGATCGGCAGCGCTTCACCGCGCGCCACACGAATCTGCCACGCCACCAGATCGAGGCCAGTGATCGCTTCGGTGACCGGGTGCTCGACCTGCAAGCGCGTGTTCATCTCCATGAAGAAGAATTCGCCACGCGCATCGAGCAGAAACTCGACGGTGCCGGCACCGACGTAACCGATCGCCTGCGCCGAACGCACGGCCGCTTCGCCCATGGCGCGGCGCAGTTCCGGGGTCAGGCCCGGGGCCGGGGCTTCTTCGACGACCTTCTGGTGCCGGCGCTGGATCGAGCAATCGCGCTCGTTGAGGTACAGGCAGCTGCCGTGCTGGTCAGCGAACACCTGGATTTCCACGTGACGCGGCTTGAGCAGGTATTTCTCCACCAGCATCCGCGAATCGCCAAACGACGACTGCGCCTCACGCTGCGCCGAGGCCAGCGCTTCGGCCAGTTGGCTGACGTCCTCAACCACTTTCATACCTTTGCCGCCGCCACCGGCCGTGGCCTTGAGCAGTACCGGATAGCCAATGCGTGCGCAGGCATCGCGGAAGGTTTCGAGATCCTGCGCCTCGCCGTGATAGCCCGGCACCAGCGGCACACCGGCGGTTTCCATCAGCGCCTTGGCTGCGGATTTGCTACCCATCGCGTCGATGGCCGAAGCGGGCGGGCCGAGGAAAATCAGCCCGGCCTGTTCAATGGCACGGGCGAAGCCGGCATTCTCCGACAGGAAACCGTACCCCGGGTGAATCGCCTGCGCGCCGCTGGCCTTGGCCGCCGCGATCAGCTTGTCGATTTGCAGATAACTGTCGGCGGCTTTGCTGCCCCCGAGATCAACGCGGATATCCGCCTCCCGGCTGTGCCGCGCTTCGCGGTCGGTGGCACTGTGCACGGCGACGGTGGTCAGGCCCAAGGCCTTTGCGGTACGCATGACCCGGCAAGCGATTTCGCCACGGTTAGCCACCAGCAGGGTGGTGAGAACAGGTGCGCTCATCAACGCGGCTCCTTGGTGGTGGTTGCGGTTTGCCAGCTCGGTGCACGTTTTTGCAGGAAGGCGCGCAAGCCTTCCTGGCCTTCAGGGCTGACGCGGATGCGCGCGATGGCGTTTTCGGTGTAGCGGCGCAGCGCCGGGGTCAGCGCGCCGTTACCGACTTCGCGCAACAGATCCTTGCTGGCGCGCATCGCGGCCGGACTGTTGAGCAGCAGATTGTCGATCCATTGCTCGACCGCTTGATCGAGTTCGGCAGCCGGGTAGCTGTCGGACAACAAACCGATTTCTCGCGCACGCTGCCCGCCGAAGCGCTCGGCAGTCAGCGCATAACGACGCGCGGCACGTTCGCCGATGGCCTGCACCACGAACGGACTGATCACCGCCGGCGCCAGGCCGATGCGCACTTCCGACAGACAGAATTGCGCGTCATCGGCGCCGATTGCCATGTCGCAGCAACTGATCAGCCCCAGCGCGCCGCCGAACGCCGCGCCCTGCACCACGGCCACGGTCGGGATTTTCAGCTTGGCGAGGTTGTACATCAGCTCCGCCAGTTCGCGGGCATCGTCCAGGTTGGTGTGGTAATCGAGTTCGGCCGATTGCTGCATCCACGCCAGATCGGCGCCGGCGCTGAAATGCTTGCCACGCCCGCGCACCAACAGGAAACGCAGGCTGGCGTCGCTGGCAACCTTGTCCAATGCCAGAATCAGTTCGCGGATCATTTCGGCGTTGAACGCGTTGTTCTTTTCCGCACGATTGAGCCACAGGGTGGCGAAACCCCTTGGGTCGCTCTGCAGTTCGAGGGTGTTGAAGTCGCTCATATTCTTCCGTCTCCACGGTTCTTGTGGGAGCGAGCCTGCTCGCGAAAGCGGTGTATCAGTCGAAGTATCCGGAGCTGACAGACCGTCCTCGCGAGCAGGCTCGCTCCCACAAAAAAAGCATCACATCCGGAACACGCCGAAGCGGCTCGGTTCGATAGGCGCGTTCAACGACGCGGACAAGGCCAGGGCCAGCACATCGCGGGTCTGCGCCGGGTCGATGACGCCGTCGTCCCACAGGCGTGCGCTGGAGTAGTAGGGGTGACCCTGCTCTTCGTACTGGTCGAGGATCGGTTGTTTGATCTCGGCTTCCTGCGCGGCGCTGAAGGCTTGGCCGCTGCGTTCGGCCTGCTCGCGCTTGACCTGCACCAGCACGCCCGCCGCCTGCTCGGCACCCATCACGCTGATGCGCGCATTCGGCCACATCCACAGGAAGCGCGGATCGTAAGCGCGCCCGCACATGCCGTAGTTGCCGGCGCCGAAACTGCCGCCGATGATCACGGTGAATTTCGGCACTTTGGCACAAGCCACGGCGGTCACCAGTTTCGCGCCGTGTTTGGCGATGCCGCCGGCCTCATATTTCTGGCCGACCATGAACCCGGTGATGTTCTGCAGGAACAGCAGCGGAATGCCGCGCTGGCAGGCCAGTTCGATGAAGTGCGCGCCTTTTTGCGCGGCTTCGGCGAAGAGGATGCCGTTGTTGGCGAGGATCGCGATCGGGTATCCATGCAGGTGCGCGAAACCGCAGACCAGCGTGGTGCCGAACAATGCCTTGAATTCATCGAACACCGAACCGTCGACCAGCCGCGCAATGACTTCGCGCACATCGAACGGCTGTTTGGCGTCGGCCGAAACCACGCCATATAACTCGTCGCTGGCGTACAGCGGCGCAATCGGCGTGCGCTGCTGCACTTCGCCGAGCTTGCGCCAGTTGAGGTTGGCGACGCTGCGGCGGGCGAGGGCGAGGGCGTGCTCGTCGCTCTCGGCGTAATGGTCGGCCACGCCGGAAATCTTGCAGTGCATATCCGCACCGCCCAAGTCCTCGGCGCTGACCACTTCACCGGTCGCGGCTTTCACCAGCGGTGGGCCGGCGAGGAAAATCGTTGCCTGATTGCGCACCATGATTGCTTCGTCAGCCATCGCCGGCACATAAGCGCCGCCCGCGGTGCACGAACCCATGACCACGGCGATCTGCGGAATGCCCATGGCGCTCATGTTGGCCTGGTTGAAGAAGATCCGGCCAAAGTGTTCGCGATCCGGGAACACTTCGTCCTGACGCGGCAGGTTGGCGCCGCCCGAGTCCACCAGATAGATGCACGGCAGGCGGTTCTGCTGGGCGATGGTCTGCGCGCGCAGGTGTTTTTTCACGGTCAGCGGGTAGTACGAGCCACCTTTCACTGTCGCGTCGTTGGCGACGATCATGCACTCGACGCCTTCGACCCGGCCGATCCCGGCAATCACCCCGGCGGCCGGTACGTCTTCGCCATACACGGCGTGTGCGGCGAGCTGGCTGATCTCGAGAAACGGCGAGCCCGGATCGAGCAGACGGTTGATGCGTTCGCGCGGGAGCAACTTGCCCCGCGAGGTGTGACGTTCCTGGGCTTTCGCGCCGCCGCCCTGCGCCACTTGGGCGAGCAGGGTGTGCAGCGCGTCGACCTGTTCAAGCATCGCCGCGCTGTTGGCGGCGAACTCCGCTGAACGGGGATTGAGCTGGGTATGCAGGATAGCCATGTGCAGCTCCGTTTTAGCGGGTTTCGTTGAACAGTTCGCGGCCGATCAGCATGCGCCGGATCTCACTGGTGCCGGCGCCGATTTCGTAGAGCTTGGCATCACGCAGCAGACGCCCGGCCGGGAATTCGTTTATGTAGCCGTTACCGCCGAGAATCTGGATCGCGTCGAGGGCCATTTGCGTGGCGCGCTCGGCGGTGTAGAGGATCACTCCGGCGGCGTCCTTGCGCGTGGTTTCGCCACGCTCGCAGGCCTGGGCCACCGCATACAGGTAGGCGCGGCTGGCGTTGAGCTGGGTGTACATGTCGGCGACTTTGCCCTGGATCAGCTGGAATTCGCCAATGCTCTGGCCGAACTGCTTGCGATCGTGGATGTACGGCACGATCAGGTCCATGCACGACTGCATGATCCCGGTCGGGCCGCCGGACAGCACCACGCGTTCATAATCGAGGCCACTCATCAGCACTTTCACGCCGCCATTGAGCACGCCGAGGATATTTTCTTCTGGCACTTCGACGTCATCGAAGAACAGCTCGCAGGTGTTGGAACCGCGCATGCCGAGCTTGTCGAACTTGTTGCTGCGGCTGAAGCCTTTCCAGTCGCGCTCGACGATGAACGCGGTGATGCCGTGCGGGCCTTTTTCCAGGTCGGTCTTGGCGTAGATCACGTAGGTGTTGGCGTCAGGGCCGTTGGTGATCCAGGTCTTGCTGCCATTGAGCACGAAGCGGTCGCCGCGTTTGTCGGCGCGCAGTTTCATCGAAACCACGTCGGAGCCGGCGTTCGGCTCGCTCATGGCGAGTGCGCCGACGTGTTCGCCGCTGATCAGCTTCGGCAGGTATTTGGATTTCTGTTCGTGGTTGCCGTTGCGGTTGATCTGGTTGACGCAGAGATTGGAGTGCGCGCCGTAGGACAGCGCCACGGAAGCCGAGCCGCGGCTGATTTCTTCCATCGCCACCACGTGCGCCAGGTAACCCAGACCCGCACCGCCGTACTCTTCCGGCACGGTGATGCCGAGCAGGCCCATGTCACCGAATTTGCGCCACATGTCGGCCGGGAACAGGTTGTCGCGGTCGATCTGCGCGGCGCGTGGGGCGATCTGATCGGCGACGAAGGACTGAACCTGATCGCGCAGCATGTCGATGGTTTCACCGAGGGCGAAGTTCAGGGATGGGTAGCTCATGGGTCACCTTTTGGCTTTTTTGTAGGGTGGGGAGGGCGGTCGAGCGGCTCTCACCTTTACGTTAACGTAAGCCTGTGACGAATGGCTGTCAATCACCCTTTACGTTAACGTCAACATAGACGAGAGTAGGACCAGTTCAGGATTGAAAGCGGAGTGCTTTTGGTGGGAGCGGGCTTGTGTGGTGAGGGGATTTATCCCCGATGGTTGGCGAAGCCGACCCAAAACCTGTGAATGCGGTTCAACAGGAAAAACTGAGGGTGCGCTTCGCACACCATCGGGGATGAATCCCCTCGCCACAGTTGACTCCCGCCAAGAGCAAAATCCCGGTAAACCCACTAATAAAGACAATAGGGGTCGTCATGGATCAACCCAGTGCAAACCCGCAGCGCAGCTATACGCGAGGCTCACAGGACAAAGCCTTGTTGGCGATGACCATCGGGCAGAAGTTCGATCAGACTGTCGCGCAACACCCGCACGGTGAAGCGCTGGTCGTACGGCATCAGCAGTTGCGCTACACCTGGCAGCAGCTGGCCCATAGCGTCGATCTGCACGCCAGAGCCTTGCTGGCGCTAGGTTTGCAGGCCGGCGATCGGCTTGGCATATGGGCGCCGAACTGTGCGCAGTGGTGCATCACGCAAATCGCCACGGCGAAGCTCGGCGTGATCCTGGTCAACATCAACCCGGCCTACCGCAGTTCCGAACTGGAATACGTGCTCAAACAGTCCGGTTGCCAGTGGCTGGTTTGCGCCGGCGCGTTCAAGTCCTCCAACTACCACGCCATGCTGCAAGGAGTGGTGCCGGAACTCGCCGAGCAATCCATCGGCCAGTTGCGCAGCGAACGTCTACCGGATTTGCGCGGGGTGATCAGCCTCGACGCACAGCCACCGTCGGGCTTCCTGCCGTGGTCGCAACTGGCCGATCTGGCGAGCAGTGTTTCGCCCGAACAACTGCGTGAGCGCAGCGACAGCCTGCACTTCGATCAACCGGTGAACATCCAGTACACCTCCGGCACCACCGGTTTCCCCAAGGGCGCGACCCTCAGTCACTACAACATCCTCAACAACGGTTACATGGTCGGCGCAAGCATCGGCCTGACCCCGAGCGACCGCCTGGTGATCCCCGTGCCGCTGTATCACTGCTTCGGCATGGTCATGGGCAACCTCGGCTGCATCACCCACGCCAGCACCATGATTTATCCCAACGACGCGTTCGACCCGTTACTGACCCTGCAAACCGTCGCCGAAGAACAAGCCACCGGCCTCTATGGCGTGCCAACCATGTTCATCGCCATGCTCGATCAACCGCAGCGGGCCGAGTTCGACCTGTCGACCCTGCGCACCGGGATCATGGCCGGCGCCACTTGCCCGATCGAGGTAATGCGCCGGGTCATCAGCGAGATGCACATGAGCGAAGTGCAGATTGCCTACGGCATGACCGAGACCAGTCCGGTGTCGCTGCAGACCGGACCCAACGATGAACTTGAACTGCGCGTGACCACCGTCGGCCGCACTCAGCCGCAACTGGAAAGCAAGATCATTGACGAGGCGGGCAACCTGGTGCCGCGCGGCACGATCGGTGAGCTGTGCACCCGCGGTTACAGTGTGATGCTCGGTTACTGGAGCAACCCGCAAGCCACGGCCGAAGCCATCGACGAGGCCGGCTGGATGCACACCGGCGATCTGGCGAGTATGAACGATGAGGGGTACGTGAACATCGCCGGGCGCAACAAGGACATGATCATTCGCGGCGGCGAGAACGTTTATCCGCGTGAGCTCGAAGAGTTTTTCTTCACCCACCCGGCGGTGGCGGACGTACAAGTGATCGGCATTCCGTGCTCGCGTTACGGCGAGGAGATTGTCGCCTGGATCAAATTCCATCCCGGCCACAGTGCCTCCGAACAAGAGCTGCAAGCGTGGTGCAAGGAGCGCATCGCCCACTTCAAGACGCCGCGTTACTTCAAGTTTGTGGAGGAGTTTCCGATGACGGTGACGGGCAAGATCCAGAAGTTTCGGATGCGTGAGATCAGTATCGAGGAGCTCCGCGAAAAGCAGGCCTGACAACAATCAAATGTAGGAGTGAGCCTGCTCGCGATAGCGGTGTCTCAGTCAATATTTGCATCGACTGACACACCGCTATCGCGAGCAGGCTCACTCCTACAAGGGGCGGCGGGGGATTCGGGAATCACAGAAAGCACAAAGGGGAGCCGAGGCTCCCCTTTAATTTTGTCGTCGCGTGCTCTTTTTATTTTTGAGGGGCGGTCTGTTGTTGTTTTTGGCAACCGTGGCCCTTTACCGCTGTTTTTGGCGACCCCCATCCGGGGTCAAGAGCAAACGTATTTTTTTGAGCGCTGATCTGCTTTCTCGTTAAACGATCCAACCGATTCGGGAGCTACCTGAAGGTAGTTTTATTGTTCTCTGCCCGGTTGCGGGTCACTCCTGAGAGCACCCTGAAAAGCACACCTTCTCCAAAAAAATCTGTTAGCTGCGTCTCTGCCGTGTTGTTTTTGTTATGTCAGAGTCGGTACGTCTTATTTTTATTGGTTTGCTGCTTTTTATTCTTGTTATGCCATAGAGATAGCAGAAGCCGTGCCAACTTTTTAAATCCCTTGTAAATCAATGCCTTGAGATTTTTGAAGGATTTTTCCTTCAGGGCAAACCAGACAATTTGTTTCCGTGTTACTCGACTTCGCCCACGTTTCGGACACAGCGGTAACACCTTCGCCCTCACTGGGCGTTACGGGCCTTGGCCACGCGCGAACCGCTCGGGCGACCGAGCACCGCGCTGATCTGCTGACCCGCCGCAATCAAGGCGTCCAGGTCGATACCGGTCTCGATGCCCAGGCCGTTGAGCAGGTACACCACGTCTTCGGTGGCGACGTTACCGCTCGCGCCTTTGGCGTACGGGCAGCCGCCGAGGCCGGCGATAGAGCTGTCGAACACCGCGATGCCTTCCAGCAGGCTGGCATAGATGTTGGCCATCGCCTGGCCGTAGGTGTCGTGGAAGTGCCCGGCGAGTTTTTCCCGTGGCACTTGCGCTGACACCACTTCGAACAACCGCCGGGTCGCGCCGGCGGTGCCGGTGCCGATGGTGTCGCCGAGGGACACTTCGTAGCAGCCCATCGCATACAACTCGCGGGCGACCATCGCCACTTGTTCCGGTTCGACCTCGCCTTCATAAGGGCAGCCGAGCACACAGGACACGTAACCGCGCACGGTAACGCCATGCTGTTTCGCCGCTTCCATGATAGGTGCGAAGCGCGCCAGGCTTTCGCTGATCGAGCAATTGATGTTGCGCTGCGAGAACGCCTCGGACGCGGCGGCGAACACCGCGACTTCTTTCACGCCTGCTGCCAGCGCGTCTTCAAAGCCGCGCAGATTCGGCGCCAGTGCGCCGTAGGTCACACCGGGCCTGCGCTGGATCTGCGCAAACACTTCGGCGGAGCCGGCCATCTGCGGCACCCATTTTGGTGAGACAAAACTGCCGACTTCGATGTAAGCCAAACCGGCGGCGCTCAGGGCGTCGACCAGTTGCACCTTGTCAGCCACGCTGATCGGTTGGGCTTCGTTCTGCAGGCCATCGCGCGGGCCGACTTCGATCAGGCGTACTTGGGAGGGGAGGGACATGGGGTTGACCTGCTCATTTTCGGAATTACATGAGGTCCCTGTGGGAGCGGGCTTGCTCGCGAAGGCGGTGTATCAGATACAAAATTTGTCGCCTGACACTCCGCCTTCGCGAGCAAGCCCGCTCCCACAGGGAATGAGTTGTGGCTGATTACTGCGCTATCTGCTGGCTCTTCAGCGTCTGCTCCAAAGCCTGCACGCAGCGTTCTTCAGCGGTATCGAGTTCCAGCTTCATCTGTTCGATGTCGAGCAACTGCTGCTCGAGCTGTTCGCGGCGCTCGCCGATTTTTGCCAGCATGCTGTTGAGCTGTTTGGTGTTACCGCTGGACGGGTCATAGAGCTCGATCAGCTCACGGCATTCGGCCAGGGAGAAACCGATGCGCTTGCCGCGCAGGATCAGCTTCAGGCTGACCTTGTCGCGCGGCGAGTAGATGCGTTCCTGGCCACGACGCTCGGGGCTGAGCAGGCCTTGTTCTTCATAAAAGCGGATCGCCCGGGTGGTGATGTCCAGCTCGCGGGCGAGGTCGGAAATGCTGTAGGTCTGGCTGCTCATGAAAGCGCTCGGAAAAAGGTCTTGACGCTAAGCTAATGGCGAGTTGACGTTTACGTCAAGCAGGATGATCTGCGGTGTTCTTGTGGGCCTCATCGCGAGCAGGCTCACTCCTACAATTGAAACGCGGTCGTATGTAGGAGTGAGCCTGCTCGCGATGCCAGCGACTCGGTGCAAAGACTTACACCTTCTCCAGCTTCTTCTCCTGCGCCGCCACCTGCTGGCACAACTCGATGATCTGCTCGCGCATCCAGCGATTGGCCGGGTCCTGGTCGGTGCTTTCATGCCAATACAGGTGAGTCTCCAGCGGCGGCACGTCGTTGACCGGCAGGTTGAACGCATGCAAGTCATTACGCCGGGCAAAGCGCTCGGGTACCGTCATCACCATGTCGGTCTGCTGCATGACCTGCGACGCCATCAGATAATGCTGCGAGCGCAGGGCGATCTTGCGCTGAATGCCCATTTTGCCCAGCGCCAGATCGACGTAGCCCAGACCACTGCGGCGGCTGGAAATGTGGATGTGGGTCAGCGACAGATAGTCATCCAGCGACAGTTTTTCCTTGCCCGCCAGCGGATGTCCCTTGCGCATCGCACAGACGTAACGGTCTTCCATCAGCTTGACGTGGCGCACCTGCGGGTCGGTGTTGAGCGGGGCATCGACGGCAAAATCCAGGCGTCCGGCCGCCAGTTCCTTGGTGGTCTCGCGGCGTTTTGACAGGAAACTTTCAATGATCACCGTCGGCGCCAGACGCCGCAAACGCTGGAACAGCGGCGGCAGGATCACCGCCTCAGTGAGGTCGGTCATGCTGATGCGATAAGTCTTCACCGCCTGCGCCGGGTTGAAAATCCGGCTCTCCTGGACTGACACCCGCAGCAGCGACAGCGCGTTGCGCACCGGGCCGATGATGTTCTGCGCCATCGGCGTCGGCACCATGCCTTGGGCGGTGCGCACGAACAGCGGATCGTTGAAGGTCTCGCGCAACCGCGCCAGCGCGTTGGACACCGCCGGCTGGGTAATCCCGACAATCTGCCCGGCGCGGGTCAGGTTGGCTTCGGTGTAAATCGCGTCGAAGACGATGAAAAGGTTGAGGTCGACCTTACTCAGATTCATAACGCGGCTTCTCTTGTTCTAGGGGCTGACGATCAGCGGATCATATATCGGTGATGAATGTTTATACACGCCGAGAATAGGCTAGGTAAATTATCAGTGCTGTTCTAGCATCGATTGCATGATTTGAACAACCTCTGCCCATAGAAGGTAATTGCTCATGGATTTCGCTTATTCGCCCAAGGTGCAAGAACTGCGTGAGCGCGTGACCGCGTTCATGGACACTTACGTTTACCCGGCCGAAGCCGTGTTCGAACGCCAGGTTGCCGAGGGTGATCGCTGGCAGCCGACCGCGATCATGGAAGAGCTCAAAGCCAAGGCCAAGGCCGAAGGGCTGTGGAATCTGTTCCTGCCGGAATCGGAACTCGGCGCCGGCCTGACCAACCTTGAATATGCACCGCTGGCGGAAATCATGGGCCGTTCGTTGTTGGGGCCGGAGCCGTTCAACTGCTCGGCGCCGGACACCGGCAACATGGAAGTGCTGGTGCGCTACGCCAACGAAGAGCAGAAGCAGCGCTGGCTCGAACCGCTGCTACGCGGCGAGATCCGCTCGGCGTTCGCCATGACCGAGCCGGACGTGGCCTCGTCCGACGCCACCAACATGGCTGCCCGCGCCGTGCGTGATGGCGATGAATGGGTGATCAACGGCAAGAAATGGTGGACTTCCGGCGCCTGCGACCCGCGCTGCAAGATTCTGATCTTCATGGGCCTGAGCAACCCTGACGCACCGCGCCATGCGCAGCACTCGATGATCCTCGTGCCGGTTGACACCCCCGGGGTGAAAATCGTCCGCCCGCTGCCGGTATTCGGCTACGACGACGCACCGCACGGTCACGCTGAAGTGCTGTTCGACAATGTGCGCGTGCCGTACGAAAACGTTCTGCTCGGCGAAGGTCGCGGCTTCGAAATAGCTCAGGGTCGCCTAGGTCCAGGGCGGATTCACCACTGCATGCGCTCGATCGGCATGGCTGAACGCGCACTGGAACTGATGTGCAAACGCTCGGTGAGCCGTACCGCGTTCGGCAAACCGTTGGCGCGTCTGGGCGGTAATGTCGACAAGATCGCCGACTCGCGGATGGAAATCGACATGGCGCGCCTGCTGACCCTGAAAGCGGCGTACATGATGGACACCGTCGGCAACAAAGTGGCGAAGAGCGAGATTGCGCAGATCAAGGTCGTCGCGCCGAACGTGGCGCTGCGGGTGATCGACCGAGCGATCCAGATCCACGGCGGGGCCGGGGTCTCCAACGATTTCCCGCTGGCCTATATGTACGCCATGCAGCGCACCCTGCGCCTGGCCGACGGCCCGGACGAAGTGCACCGCGCGGCGATCGGCAAGTTCGAGATTGGCAAGTATGTGCCGAAGGAAATGCTGCGCAGCGGTCATTAAGACCGCGTCGCCGGCTTCGCGAGCAGGCTCGCTCCCACATTAGACCGCATACCAAATGGAAGAATGCGATCACTGCGGGAGCGAGCCTGCTCGCGAAGGGGCCAGCCCATTCAGTCCATCAACATCAGGCTCAATACACCCAAACCTCAACCCGCCGATTCTTGATCCTGCCTTCATCCGCACTGTTCGCCGCCACCGGCATCAACGCGCCAAACCCGCGCACTTCGCGCATCACCACGCCGTTCTTCACCAATTCACGGCGCACCGCCATCGCCCGCAGCTTCGACAGCAGGTCGGCGCGGGCCGGATCGTCTTTCTCGTCGCCAAACCCCACCAGCGTCACCGCGCGCTCGGTCTTGGCGTGACGCTTTATATAGTCGAGTACCCGCGCCAGATCCTGCCGTGCCTTGTTGTCGAGACTGGCGCTGCCTTCTTCGAAGCGGAAGTTCACTGTCAGACGCTGGGCATGGCGGCTGAGGGATTGATAACCCTCGGGCATCAGCGCATTCGGTGTCACGGTCATCGCGTGCACGGTCTGGCTGATGAAGCCGTTGGCCGCGACAATCTTCTGGCCCTGTGGGCTTTGCGCAAACGCCACCAGTGCCGATGCCCACGGATTCTGGCTATTGGGCGGCAGATAAAAGAACAGGCGTCGCGACAGCGGATAGTCCTCAGTGGCAATCAGACTGTTGAGCGGCAACATCGATTGCGATGCGCCGTCGGCAATCGCCACGGCTTTGGCCTGGCGCACATATGGCAGACCGATGAAACCGATACCCTGCGGATCACTGCTCACCGCGTCGGACAATTGCTCGCTGGATTCGAAGCGTTTCGCACTGGAACTCAGACTTTTCCCACGCCGACCCAGCACCAGTTCCTTGAACGTGTCGTAAGTGCCGGACTGATCATCCCGCGCATATAAATGAATCGCGCCGCCGCGACCGCCGAGGTCTTCCCAGGTTTTCACCTCACCGCTGAAGACCCGCGCCAGTTGCTCGGTGTCCAGTTGCTGCAGTGGGTTGTCGGGGTGAAGGATGATTGCCAGGCCGTCGATGGCAATCACCTGCTCGGCGGCGGCGCTTTTCAAGTCGCCGAGCGCTTGCAGGCTGAGCAGTTCGTTGTCCTTGATCGGTCGGGAGGAGGCGGCGAGGTCGGCACTGGCGCTTTTCAGCGCGGTGAACCCGGTGCTGGAACCGTGGGCGGCGACTTCAATCACCACCCGTTTGCCTTGGGCAGTCTGGCCGACGATGTGTTGTTCGTTGGCGGTGTCGGGATTTTCGCGGTGGACTTTGAGCAGGCCTTGCTCTCGCAGGAAACCTTCGACCAACGCCGGGCCCAGATCGGCGCCAATGGTGTTGGAACCCTGAATGCGCAATGCCGGGCCGTTTTCAGGGATGGGCAGGGTGGCGGCACTGACCGTCAGCCATGCACTCGACAGAAAAGCGAACAGAACACGCAGGATCATGCCGGCACCGAATCAGGCCAAGGGGATTGCCGGGGAGATTAAGTCAGGCGCATGACCAAAACATGACAGTGATCCAATGTAGGAGTGAGCCTGCTCGCGATGGCGGAGTATCAGCCAATAAACACATCGACTGATCCACCGTCATCGCGAGCAGGCTCACTCCTACAAGGTTCTCTTAAAGCTTGAGATCAGGCCAGCTCAAGCCAGATCGGCGCATGATCCGACGGCTTTTCCATCCCGCGCAGTTCATAGTCCACGCCCGCATCCTTGACCCGCGGCAGCAAGCCGTGGGAGGCGAGGATCACGTCGATCCGCAGCCCGCGCTTCGGTTCGTCTTCAAAACCACGGCTGCGATAGTCGAACCAGCTGAACATGTCGGTCACGTCCGGGTTCAAGTGGCGATAGCTGTCGGTCAGGCCCCAGTTTTTCAGGCGGGCCATCCACTCGCGCTCTTCCGGCAGGAAGCTGCATTTGCCGGTTTTCAACCAGCGCTTCATGTTGTCCGGGCCGATGCCGATGTCGCAGTCTTCCGGGGAAATGTTCACATCGCCCATCACCACCAGCGGCTGCTCGTTGTGGAACTGGCTTTCCAGCAGGGTTTGCAGGTCGCTGTAGAAGCGTTGCTTGGCCGGGAATTTGGTCGGGTGGTCGCGGCTTTCGCCCTGCGGGAAGTAGCCGTTCATGATGGTCACCGGCACGCCATTGGCGTCGGCGAAAGTGCCCCAGATAAAGCGACGCTGCGCGTCTTCTTCATCGCTGGCGAAACCTTTGTGGATCGCAATCGGTTCTTTGCGCGAAAGCAGGGCGACGCCGTAATGGCCTTTCTGACCGTGGAAATAAACGTGGTAGCCCAGCGCACGCACTTCTTCCAGCGGGAACTGGTCGTCGTGGACCTTGGTTTCCTGCAGGCCGATCACGTCCGGCTGATGCTTTTCGATCAGCGCTGCCAGCTGATGCGGACGGGCGCGCAGTCCGTTGATGTTGAAGGAAACAATCTTCATGGTCGGCAGTCCTGGCAAAAGGGCGATGCTAGCTGACATGTGGGATGGGGGCCAGTGTGGGGTGGGAGAAATCATTTTCATCTGTGGGATGTGGGTTGCCCGAGCTGACGCCATCGCGAGCAGGCTCGCTCCTACAATTGGAATGCGTACCCCCTGTAGGAGTGAGCCTGCTCGCGATGGCGGCCGCCCAGTCGATGAAGATCCCGAGTTGGTCTATACCTGTGGGGAACTGCGCCACCCGCAAAAGGTTCGTACCATCAAGAGCGCAGTCATTTGAGCCGCGCCCCGGGGGAGAATCACCGTTATGCCTGAAACCCAGACCGCCATCGCCGACATCCACATGCTCGACCGCGGTTACTCGCGCGAAGCCCGATCGCTGCTGTATCAGGCCTATCGCCACGAGCCGACCTTCGGTTACCTGTTCGAGGCCGAGCGGCCGGGTTACGAGCAGCGCGTGCGGGCCACGGTGCGGGAACTGGTCAAACAGCACTTTCTGCAGGATCAGCCGGCCATCGGCCTGTTGGTCAACGACCGGCTGATCGGCATCGCCCTGATCGCGCCGCCGCAGCGTCGCCTGGGCATCACCGAAAGTTGGGCATGGCGCCTGCGCATGGTGCTCAGCACCGGATTCCGCTGCACCCGGCGCTATCTGGAATATCACGATGCGGTGGCCGCCTGCGTGCCCCGCGACTCGGTGCACATGCTGCCGCTGCTGGGGATTCATCCGCAGTTTCAGGGCAAACACTTCGGCGAGCAGTTGCTGACGGCGGTGCACAACTGGTGCGCGGTGGACGAAACCTCGCAAGGCGTGGTGCTCGACACCGGCAACCCGCGTTACCTGGAATTCTATAAACGCCAGGGCTACGAAGAGATCGGCGAAGTGGCCGTCGGCCCGGTGCGCGAGCACGTGTTTTTCCACGCCAATCCGCAGGTGTTACAAACTGCAACGGCTTAGCCATAGAACTTTTCAGGAAATTTCCTGTTCTATCACGCTCCCAAGCCCGTGATAGCATCCGCGCCTATGAAGTTTCCAGGAAGATTTACCAGTGGCGTGCTCATGCTGTTAACCAGCTGCGCGGCGCTGGCGCAAAGTGAATTGGACGTGCGGATCAAACCGTCCAACGACGAACTCAAGGCCAATATAGAAGGCTATATCGGCAGCCTCGGCGATCGTGATGAAGAAGCCTTGCTGCGCTTCAGTCGCGGGGCCGAGGAGCAGGCGCGCAAAGCTGCGCAGGCCTTGGGTTATTACCAGCCGCAGATCGAAAGTGATGTGAAGGGCGGCGACAAGCCGCGCCTGGTGCTGAACATCGATCCCGGCGAGCCGATTCGTCTGCGCAATGTGACCATCCGCGTCGATGGCCCTGCTGCCTCCCTCAAATCCTTTCGTGTGCCGAGCAGTGACACGCTCAAGTCCGGCGCGGTGCTCAACCATGGGCGTTATGAAGACGCCAAACGCCTGATCCAGAACCAGGCCTCGCGCTTCGGTTTTTTCAGTGGCCATTTCACCAGTCAGAAACTCCTGGTCGACCCGCGTGCCGGGGTGGCCGACGTTGAATTGATCTACGAAAGCGGCCCGCGTTATGCGCTGGGCAGAGTCAGTTTCGAGGGTGATACGCCGTTCGACGAAGACCTGCTGCAACGCATGGTGCCGTTCAAGGCTGGCGATCCGTATGACTCCGAGCTGATCGCCGAACTCAACCGCGACCTGCAATCGAGTGGCTATTTCGAAGGCGTGCGCGTCGATGCGGCGCCGACGGCGGCGAAAAACGATGTGATCCCGGTCGACGTCAAACTCGACACCCGCAAACCACGCACCATGGGCCTGGGCCTCGGTTATTCGACCGACGTCGGCCCACGGATCAAGGCCAACTGGACGCGCCACTGGGTCAACCCGCAGGGCGACAGTTACGGCTGGGAAGCCGAGTTGTCGGCGCCACGGCAGAACGTCGGGTTGTTCTATGACATCCCGCTCGACCCACCGCTGACCGACAAACTGCGTTGGGCCGGTGGTTATCAATTTGAAAACATCGACGGCTCGGACACCCTGAGCAAGCTGCTGACCTTCGGCCCGGAATGGCACAGCAAGTTGCCCAGCGGCTGGCAGCGAGTGATCTCGCTGAAATGGCAGCGTGAAGAATATGAACTTGGCGACGACTCCGGCCTGAGTACCTTGTTGATGCCCGGCATCAGTTACTCGTACCTGAAAAGCGACAACCGCATCGACCCGCACAACGGCTATCGCCTGACCTTCGAAAGCAAAGTGGCGAAAGAAGGCCTTGGCTCGGACAACAACCTTTTATATGGCACGGCGCTCATCAAGGGCCTGACCACGGTGTTCGACAACCACCGCTTCCTCGGTCGGGTGCAGGTCGGCGGCAGCGCCACCAACGGTTACAACTCGGTACCGCCGTCGCTGCGTTTCTTCGCCGGCGGCGATCAAAGCGTGCGCGGTTACGACTACCAGAGCCTGTCCCCGGAAAACTCCAAGGGCGACCGCATCGGCGGCCGCTACATGGTGGCCGGCAGCGTCGAGTATCAGTACTCGATTGCCGAGAAATGGCGGGTCGCGACCTTCGTCGACCAGGGCAACTCCTTCAACAAACTCGAACTGCCGAACCTCAAGACCGGGGTCGGTATCGGTGTGCGCTGGGTCTCGCCGGTGGGGCCGATTCGCCTCGACCTGGCCCACGCGCTGGACGACGACGGCGGCATCCGGCTGCACTTTTCCATGGGGCCTGAGCTGTGAAGCGTGGTTTGAAAATAGCGGCACTGACACTGCTGGCGTTGCTGTTGTTAATTGTATTGAGCATCAGCGCGGTACTCGGGACGCAGGCCGGCAGCCGTTGGGCGCTGAGCCTGGTGCCGGGTTTGAGCGTGGAGAATTTCCAGGGCCGTCTCGGTGGCCAATGGAGCGCCGATCATCTGCTGTGGCAGCAGGACAGCAGTCGCGTCGAGCTGAACAAGGCAATCTTCGCCTGGTCACCGCTGTGCCTGACCCGCATGACTTTGTGCATCGAACAGCTCAAGGCCGATCAGGTCATTCTGCAATTCCCGCCGAGTGAAGAAACCACTGAAAGCGGCCCGATCAAACTGCCGGATCTGCAACTGCCGGTGGCCATCGAACTCGGTGACGTACAAGTCGGCAGCCTGTTGTTCAACGGCAGCGAGCAGCTCAAGGGCCTGCAACTGGCGGCGCACTGGACGGCCCAGGGCCTGCAGATCGACAGCGTGAAACTGCAGCGCGACGACCTCAGCCTGAATCTCTCCGGCCTGCTGCAACCGACCGGCAATTGGCCGCTGAACATCGCCGGTGACCTGAGCCTGCCGTCCCCAGGCACAGGCCCCTGGACGCTGGCGTTGAAAGTCGACGGCGATCTGCTGAAAACCCTCAACCTGCATGCAGACAGCCGTGGCTACCTCGACGGCCAGTTGAGCGGCGAACTGCAACCGCTGGCGGAAAATCTGCCGGCCAAGGTGCGCATCACCTCCGAGGCGTTCAAACCCAGCGCCGATTTGCCGGACACCCTGCAACTCAATCAATTGGTACTGACCGGCGACGGTGACCTGAAAAACGGTTATCAGCTCAACGGCAACGCCACGCTGCCCGCCGATAAAGGCCCGGTGGCGCTGCTGCTCAAAGGCAAGGTCGATGCCAGCGGTGCGCAGATCGCCGGCCTCGACCTGACGGCTAACGACAAACAAAGCCTCAAGCTCACCGGCAGCGTTGACTGGAGCAAGGGCCTCACGGCTCAGGCCAACATCAACTGGCAGGATTTCCCGTGGCATCGGCTGTATAACGAAATCGACGAGCCGCAAGTTGCCTTGCGTACCTTCACCGGCGAAGTCTCCTACACCGACGGTCAGTACCTCGGTAACTTCGCCGCCGACCTCGATGGCCCGGCGGGGGCGTTCAGCCTGAGCAGTCCGTTCAGCGGCAGCCTGAAACAGATCGCCTTGCCGCAATTGAAAATGGAAGCCGGGCAGGGCAAGGCCGAAGGTCATGTCAATGTGCAGTTCGCCGACGGCATCGCCTGGGACACGGCGCTGGATCTCTCTGCGCTGAACCCGGCGTACTGGGTTGCGGAGTTGCCGGGCACCCTGGCCGGGCCGCTGCGCAGCAAAGGCGAAATGAAGAACGATCGCCTGAGCCTCAGCGCCGACCTCGACCTCAAAGGCAAATTGCGCGGGCAACCGGCAATCCTCCAGGCCAAGGCCGACGGTGCCGGTGAGCAATGGAACCTCAACGCCCTGCAAATCCGCCTCGGCGATAACAGCATCAGCGGCAAGGGCAGCCTGCAACAGAAACTCACCGGCCAGATCGACATCAAACTGACGCGTCTGGCCCAGCTCTGGCCGCAGCTGCGGGGGCAGGTCACGGGTCAGGTCAACGTTGCCGGTACGCTGAAAGCTCCGCAAGGCAAACTTGATCTGCAAGGTTCGCAACTGGCGTTCCAGGACAATCGCCTGCAAAGCCTCAACCTCGACGCCACGCTCGACAGCGCGCAACGGGCGAAGATCGACCTCAAGGGCAGCGGCATTCAGGCCGGCGACACCAACCTCGGCGTGTTGACCGCCAGCGCGCAGGGCGACATCAAGAGCCAGAAACTCAACCTCGACCTGCTCGGGCCGAAGCTGAAACTGGCCCTTGGCCTGGACGGCAATCTGGACAAGGGCAACTGGCGCGGTCGTTTGGCCAGCGGCGATATTCAGGCCGGCGGCCAGGACTGGAAACTGCAGAGCCCGGCCAAACTCGAACGTCTGGCCGACGGCAAGATCAACTTCGGCGCGCATTGCTGGATGTCCGGCAATGCCAGTCTGTGCGGTGAAGACCAGCGCCTGCTGCCCGAGCCGAAACTGCGTTACCACCTCAAGCAGTTCCCGATCGAAAGTCTGGCGCAATGGTTGCCGAAAGACTTCGCCTGGCAGGGCAAGCTCAACGCCGATCTGCAACTGGACCTGCCAGCCAGCGGCCCGAACGGCGTGGTCAGCGTCGACGCCAGCGGCGGCACCTTGCGCATGAAGGAAAAGGATCAGTGGCTGGACTTCCCGTACCAGACCCTGAAGCTCACCAGCAAACTCACGCCGAAGCGCGTCGATACCGAACTCAACTTCGTCGGCGGCAAACTCGGCGAGTTGATGGTGCAGGCGCAGCTCAATCCGTTGCCGAAAAACAAACCGCTGAGTGGTTCTTTCCGTCTCAGCGGGCTGGACCTGTCGGTGGCGCGGCCGTTTGTGCCGATGGTCGAGAAACTGACCGGGCGCCTGAATGGCAGCGGCACGATTTCCGGCGGGCTGCTGGCGCCGCTGGTCAACGGCACCGTGCAACTCAGCGACGGCGAAGTGTCTGGCGCCGAGTTGCCGATGGAGTTGCAGAATCTGCGACTCACCGCGGTGATTGCCGGCGAATCGGTGCGCCTCGACGGTGGCTGGAACAGCGGCAAGAGTGGGCAGGGCAGCCTGAACGGTAACGTCGCCTGGGGCCAGGCGCTGGTGGTCGATCTGGCGCTCAAGGGCACGCAATTGCCGGTCACCGTCGAGCCGTACGCCAAGCTGGAAGTGGCGCCGGACCTGAAGATTTCCATGGCCGGCGATGAGCTGAAAATCGCCGGCAAGGTACAGGTGCCGCGAGGCGAAATCACCGTGCGTGAACTGCCGCCATCGACGGTGAAAGTGTCCGACGACACGATCATCGTTGGCGCGCAGACCGAAGAGGGCAAACCACCGCTGGCGATGAAAATGGACATCGACGTGGTGGTCGGCGAAGACAAACTGAGCTTCGCCGGGTTCGGCCTGACCGCCAACCTGCAAGGTCACGTGCACATCGGCGACAACATGGACACCCGTGGCGAGCTGTGGCTCAACGACGGCCGTTACCGCGCCTATGGCCAGCGCCTGAACGTGCGTCGTGCGCGGCTGCTGTTTGCCGGCCCGATCGATCAGCCGTATCTGGACATCGAAGCGATCCGCCAGACCGACGACGTGATCGCCGGTATCCGCCTGAGCGGCAGCGCCGAGCAACCGACCACGCAAATCTTCTCCGAACCGGCCATGAGTCAGGAGCAGGCGTTGTCCTACCTGGTACTGGGGCGTCCGCTGAGCACCAACGGCGAAGACAACAACATGCTCGCGCAAGCGGCGTTGGGCCTGGGTTTGATGGGCAGTTCCGGGGTCACCAGCGGCCTGGCCAAAGACCTTGGGATTCAGGACTTCCAGCTCGATACCCAGGGCAGCGGCAACACCACCAGCGTGGTTGCCAGCGGTAACATTTCCGAAAAGCTCAGCCTGCGTTATGGCGTCGGCGTGTTCGAGCCGGCCAACACCATCGCGCTGCGTTACAAGCTGAGCAAGAAGGTTTATGTCGAAGCCGCCAGCGGTGTCGCCAGTTCGCTGGATATCTTCTACAAGCGCGATTTCTGAGAACGTGGCCAATAGCCGGGTCGTGACGCTGCGATCCGGTTTTTCCAGGATGTATTAGACTCACCGAACCCTCAAAACCTTGCCGGTTGCGCCTATGGTCCGCTTGAGTATGGTCTTGCTCGGTAACGACTTTGTCCGCAAACGCTGGTCGGCACTGGCGCTGACCGGCATTGTCTGGGGCGCGGCCGGGGTGGCGATCTTCATCGATGCGCTGGACGGTGTGCTGTATTTTCCGCTGCATCTCTTCGGCTATCTGTTGTTGCTCGAAGCGCTGATCCTGCTGCTGGTGCCGGCCCCGCAAACCGGGACCGCTGCGGCCCTGCGTAAAGCGCGAGGTCTGGCGTTTCTCTTGCTGGGGCTGCTGATCGTTGACCGGCAACATGCTGCCGGGCTGATTCTGGCGGTGCTGTTTGGCGGGGCTTTCATCGTTGACGGGGTCTTCAGGCTGGCGGCTGCGGTGGTGGTGCGCTTTGTCGGTTGGCAATTGTCGTTGCTGACCGGATTGTTCGAAATCGGCTATGGCCTGTTTATCCTTGAACCGTATCCGACGTTGTACAAGGGCACGGTGCCGTTCTGCATCGGCATGAGCCTGTTTCTCTCGGGCTGTGCGTTGTTGCGCCAAGCCGTGCGCTTCAGGCACCTGCCGCCGCTGACAAACGCTGTTGCGCTCAGTGCGCCGGCCAGCAGCGACGCATTGGTCATTCATGTCTGGACCCCCAGCGGCACCGTCGATGACACCCTGGTGCGCAACCGCTTGCTCAATCGTTATATCGCCGCAGTCGACATCAACGGCGTGATCTCCGCCGGCCACGCGGCGCTGGAATGTGGCCCGGAGATTTACATCAGCCATTACCCGCTGGACGACATCGATCGTTCGGCGGGGGATTTCGTGCGCTTGCTGCGGGCGACGCCGAACAACGATGTCGCCGGGCGGTTTCTGCCAGACTATGCGGGGGAGGTGGCCGACTGGTGCCCGTCTTCGGTTCAGGTCAGTTTTGCTCACTACGACGCCCGGCGGTTGCAGGCGTTCTGGAGCGAATATCGGCAGAACAGCACGTACAATCTCACCAGCCGCAACTGCTCGAGTGCCGTCGCCCATAGCCTCGAAGCAGCCCTTGAAGGAGCGATGAATCGCGGGCATTCGAGCATGCTCGATTTCGCCAGAGTGATACTCAGCCCCGAGTTCTGGGTGGCGGCGCAGGTGCGTAAACGCGCCGAAGTGATGGCCTGGACGCCCGGTCTGGTGCTTGATTACGCACGGGCGCTGCATGCCGCCATCGAGCCGGCACCGCCGGGCTGGCACAGCATGTATGCGGTGATCAAACGCGCCTGCGGTTATGCAGTGACTGCTTTGCGCGGGCGCGAAGTGCATCCCCTCCAGCCGCCGGCTGTGCATCCTTCCGACAAATCCTGACCGACGTTACACCGAGTCGCTGCCTTCGCGAGCAGGCTCGCTCCCACATTGATCCATGTATGCATGAGATCCCTGTGGGAGCGAGCCTGCTCGCGAAAGCGTCAGTGCGGCCAACACAAAAACCCAGTCCACTGGTCAACTAATTACAAAGCAACCTAACTATTACGTTGACATTCGCTGCCTAGGCAGTAACATCTCGACATACATTCACTGCCTAGGCAGTTATTAGGTGAGCACATGAAGCATTTCACCCCGGACGAATTCAAACATTGCCATCTCGGCCTGTTGCTCGGCCGTGCCGCGCTGCTCAAAGACCGGATCATCGATACCCACATGGAACCCCACGGCATCACCGCCGCGCAGTTCAAGGTGTTGATCATCATGGCCCAGTACGGCGTCGACACCCCGGCCGAGCTGTGTCGGCATTTGTCGCTGGACAGCGGTTCGATGACACGCATGCTCGATCGTCTGGAGCAGAAAGGTTTCCTGGCTCGCCAACGCAGCGAAGGCGATCGCCGTCAGGTGCAGCTCAAGCTCACCGAGCAGGGCCAGCAACTGGCCGATCGCCTGCCCTTCATCGGCGCCGATGCGATGAATGAACTGGCCGGCGCCATCTCTCGTGAAGAGCTGAAAACCCTGGAATACATCCTCAAGAAAATCCTGCTGGCAGCCGGTGATCCGATCACTATCCAGCGGTTAGGTGAACACAATGAGCGGTAAAACCTTGCGCACCAGCCTGACCCTGGTGCTGTCGGCGATGATCCTCGCCGGCTGCGCCAATTACAGCGGCCTCGACACACAGGGCAAAAACCTCGACGCGAAAAGCCTGAAAGTCGGCCAGTCGCTCAACGGCGTGACTCTGTCGCCGGCGGCATGGCCGAAGAGCGACTGGTGGACCAGCCTTGGCGATCCGCAACTCGACGGGCTGATCCGCGAAGCGCTGCACGACAGCCCGGACATGCAGATCGCCGAAGCCCGCGCGCATCAGGCCAGCGCCGCCGCGTATGCCGCCGATGCCGAACGCTATCCGACCCTCGACGCCAGCGCCGGCATCAGCCGTTCGCGCCTGGCCAAGGATCAGGACCCGCGCGGGCAGGGCGATGCCTACGCCACCGTGCGTAATGTCAGCGCAGGCTTCAATTACAACTTCGATTTGTGGGGCGGTCAGCGCGATGCGTGGGAAGCTGCACTCGGTCAGGCTCGCGCTGCCGAAGTCGACCGTCAGGCCGCGCAATTGACCCTCGCCGCCGACGTGGCCCGCGCCTACAGCGATCTGGGTCAGGCGCATATCGTTTACGACCTGGCCAACGACGATCTGAAACGCACCAAACAGATGCTCGATCTGAGCCAGCGCCGCTTGAGTGCCGGGATCGACAGCCAGTACCAGTTCCAGCAAACCCAAAGCCTTGAGGCCAGTTCCGAAGCCAGCCTGATCGACGCTGAAAAACGTCTGAACAGCGCGAAAATCGCCCTGGCCGTGCTGCTCGGCAAAGGCCCGGATCGCGGCAACGAAATCGCCCGGCCGAAAGTCCTGCAAGCCAGCGCCGTGGCGGTGCCGTCGGTGCTGCCGGCGGAGCTGCTCGGTCGGCGTCCGGATCTGGTCGCTGCGCGCTGGCGCGTAGAAGCGGCGAGCAAAGACATCGACTCGGCGAAAACCCGCTTCTATCCCAACTTGAACCTCACGGCCTCGGCCGGTGCCGAATCCTTGTTGGGTGACGCGATGTTCGGGTCGGCCAGTCGTTTCTTCAGCATCGCCCCGACCATTTCGGTGCCGATCTTCGACGGTGGACGCCTGCGCGCCAACCTCGATGCGCGCGACGCCGATTACGATCTGGCGGTGGCGCAGTACAACAAAAGTCTGGTGAAAGCCCTCGGTGATGTCAGCGACACGATCAACCAGTTGCGTGACATCGGCCGGCAGATCGGCGCGCAGCAGCACGCCACCGAGATTGCTCAGGATTCTTACAACACCGTCGTCCAGCGTTATGGTTCCGGCATCGGCAACTACCTGGACGTGCTCAGCATCGAGCAGCAATTGCTGCAGGCCCAGCGTCAGCTGGCCAACCTCAATGCCGAGCAGATCGACCTGTCGATTCAACTGATGCAAGCGCTGGGCGGCGGCTTTCAGGGTGAAACCCTGACCGCAGCCAACGCCACCCCAGCCACGTCGCACAACTAATTCAGGTATTTGTCATGGCCACTGCCGAAAACACCCAAACTCAAACCAACACCCCCGACACCGGCAATCCGCGCAAGCGCAAATTCATGCTGCTGGTGCTGGCCGTCGTGGTCCTGCTCGCCGGGGCCGGCGTCTGGGCGTATCACGAATTCATCGGGCGCTTCAACGAAAGCACCGACGACGCCTACGTCAACGGCAACGTCGTGGAGATCACCCCGTTGGTCACCGGCACCGTGGTCAGCATCGGCGCCGACGACGGCGATCTGGTTCACGAAGGGCAGGTGCTGATCAACTTCGACCCGAACGACGCCGAAGTCGGCCTGCAAAGTGCTCAGGCAAAACTGGCGCGTACCGTGCGTCAGGTGCGCGGCCTGTACAGCAACGTCGATGGCATGAAAGCCCAGGTCAACGCGCAACAGGCAGAAGTACAGAAAGCACAGGACAACTACAACCGCCGGAAAAACCTCGCTGCTGGCGGGGCGATTTCCCAGGAAGAACTGTCCCACGCCCGCGACGACCTGACCTCGGCGCAAAACGCCCTGGCCAACGCCAAGCAGCAACTGAAAACCACCAGCGCGCTGGTCGATGACACCGTGGTTTCGTCGCACCCGGACGTGATGTCGGCCGCTGCCGATCTGCGTCAGGCGTACCTGACCAATGCCCGCAGCACCCTGATCGCGCCGGTCACCGGTTACGTCGCCAAACGCACCGTGCAACTCGGTCAGCGTGTGCAGCCGGGCACCGCGCTGATGGCGGTGATTCCGCTGGATCAACTGTGGATCGATGCCAACTTCAAGGAAACCCAATTGCGTGACATGCGCATCGGCCAACCGGTGGACATCGAGTCCGACATCTACGGCAGCAGCGTGAAGTACAGCGGCACCGTCGACAGCCTCGGCGCCGGTACCGGCAGCGCGTTCGCCCTGTTGCCGGCGCAGAACGCCACCGGTAACTGGATCAAAATCGTGCAGCGTGTGCCGGTGCGGATTCACATCAACGCCGAAGAACTGGCCAAGCACCCGCTACGGGTCGGCCTGTCAACCAACGTAGAAGTGAACCTGCACGACCAGAGCGGCCCGGTGCTGGCTCAGCAACCGCCGCAAAAGGCCTCGTTCAGCACCAACGTCTACGACCGCCAACTGGCCGAAGCCGACGCGATGATTGCGCAACTGATCCACGACAACAGCGCTGCGGTGAGCAAGACCGCGCAACGCTGACCTGCACTGACCTTGTAGGAGTGAGCCTGCTCGCGATAGCGGTGTATCAGTCGAGAAAATTGGGTCTGACACACCGCTATCGCGAGCAGGCTCACTCCTACAGGGCTGCGGCGACCATCAGGTTTCATAGGATTCACAATGAGCAATAACGCCTCTTTCACGCCGCCCAGCCTGTTGCTCAGCACCATCGGCCTGTCGCTGGCGACGTTCATGCAAGTGCTCGACACCACCATCGCCAACGTGGCGCTGCCGACCATTTCCGGCAACCTCGGGGTGAGTTCGGAGCAGGGCACCTGGGTGATCACCTCGTTCGCCGTGAGCAACGCCATCGCGCTGCCGCTGACCGGTTGGCTCAGTCGGCGTTTCGGCGAGGTGAAGCTGTTTCTCTGGGCCACGATTCTGTTCGTGCTGGCCTCGTTTCTCTGCGGCATCTCCACCTCGATGCCGGAACTGATCGGTTTCCGCGTGCTGCAGGGCCTGGTCGCCGGGCCGCTGTATCCGATGACGCAAACCCTGTTGATCGCGGTCTATCCCCCCGCGAGGCGCGGCATGGCCCTGGCGTTGCTGGCGATGGTCACGGTGGTCGCGCCAATTGCAGGTCCCATTCTTGGTGGCTGGATTACTGACAGCTACAGCTGGCCGTGGATCTTCTTCATCAACGTACCGATCGGCATCTTTGCGGTGATGGTGGTGCGCTCGCAACTGGCCAAGCGCCCGGTGGAGACCAGTCGCCAGCCGATGGACTACGTCGGTCTGATCACGCTGATCATCGGCGTCGGCGCGCTGCAGGTGATCCTCGACAAGGGCAATGACCTGGACTGGTTCGAGTCGAACTTCATCATCATCGGCGCGGCGATTTCGGTGATCGCGCTGGCGGTGTTTGTGATCTGGGAAATGACCGACCAGCACCCGGTGGTGAATCTGCGCCTGTTCGCGCACCGCAACTTTCGCATCGGCACGCTGGTGCTGGTGTTGGGTTACGCCGGGTTCTTCGGCATCAACCTGATCCTGCCGCAGTGGCTGCAAACCCAGATGGGTTACACCGCGACCTGGGCCGGTCTGGCGGTGGCGCCGATCGGGATTCTGCCGGTGCTGTTGTCGCCATTTGTCGGCAAGTACGCGAACAAGTTCGACCTGCGCCTGCTGGCCGGTCTGGCGTTCCTCGCGATTGGCCTGAGCTGCTTCATGCGCGCCGAGTTCACCAACGAGGTGGACTTCCAGCACATCGCTCTGGTGCAGCTGTTCATGGGTATTGGCGTGGCGCTGTTCTTCATGCCGACCCTGAGCATCCTGATGTCCGACCTGCCGCCAAGCCAGATCGCCGACGGCGCAGGCCTGGCGACCTTCCTGCGCACCTTGGGCGGCAGCTTTGCGGCATCGTTGACCACGTGGATCTGGATCCGCCGCGCCGATCAGCATCATGCGTACATGAGCGAAAGTATCAGTACCTTCGAACCGGCGACTCGCGAGACCTTGAACCATTTAGGCGGCGCGAGCCAATCGGCTTATGCGCAGATGGATCAGATCCTCACCAGCCAGGCGTACATGCTCTCCACCGTGGATTACTTCACGTTGTTGGGCTGGGGCTTTATGGGGCTGATTCTGATTGTGTGGCTGGCGAAGCCGCCGTTTGCTGCGAAGGCCGGGCCGGCCGCTAGCGGTCACTAAGCAAAACGCGGTCAAAATGTAGGAGTGAGCCTGCTCGCGATATCGGTATCACATTCAACATCTTCGTTGACTGGTACACCGCTATCGCGAGCAGGCTCACTCCTACAGTGGTTTGTGTTTGACTTTTAGATTGCGTGAGCGGGCAGGGCCGGCGGCGGAGCAAAGTCGAACGGTGCCAGGGCATACCCGTTCTCATCCACCTGTAACGCCCAACCCTGACGATCCCAGTCCCCCAGCACAATCCGCTTCGCCGCTTGCTCGCCGAGTTGCAGCTTGTGGATCGCCGGACGATGGGTGTGGCCGTGAATCAGGGTTTTCACCGCGTATTGCTGCATGATCCGCGGAATTTCCTCAGGCGTGACATCAACAATGTCATTGGCCTTCATCCGCGTCTGCGCGCGGCTTTCGCTGCGCAGCTTGCGCGCCAGTTTGTGGCGGGTGCTCAGCGGCAGGTGGCGCAGGATGAACAAGGTGATCGGGTTGCGCAGGTAGCGCCGCAACTTCATGTAGCCGACATCGCGGGTGCACAGGCTGTCGCCGTGCATCAGCAGCACCGGCTCGCCATAGAACTGCACGACACTCGGGTCCTTCAACAGCGTGCAGCCGGCTGCTTTGCAGAAGGCCTTGCCGAGCAGGAAGTCGCGATTGCCGTGCATCAGAAAGATCGCCGTGCCGCTGTCGCTCAACTGGCGCAGGGCTTGGCAGATGGAACGCTGGAAGGGCGTCATGGCATCGTCGCCAATCCACGCCTCGAAAAAGTCGCCCAAGATGTACAACGCACTCGCCGAGCGGGCGCGTCCGGCGAGCAAATCCAGAAACGCCCGGGTAATGTCCGGGCGCTCCTCTTCCAGATGCAAGTCTGAAATCAGCAATATCACGCTTCGATGATCTCGGCTTTCTCGATGATCACGTCGTCTTTCGGCACGTCCTGGTGACCGGCCTTGGAAGTGGTGGCAACGCCTTCGATCTTGTCGACCACGTCGGTACCGGCAACGACTTTACCGAACACGGCATAACCCCAGCCCTGAGCGGTCTTGGCGGTGTGGTTGAGGAAGCTGTTGTTGGTGGCGTTGATGAAGAACTGCGCCGAGGCCGAATGCGGGTCCATGGTGCGGGCCATGGCAACGGTGTACTTCTCGTTCTTCAGACCGTTGTCAGCTTCGTTCTGAATGCTTGGGCTCTTGTCTTTCTTTTCCTGCATGCCAGGCTCGAAACCGCCGCCCTGGATCATGAAGCCCTTGATCACGCGGTGGAACACTACGTTCTCGTAGTGACCTTTCTTGACGTATTCGATGAAGTTGGCAGCGGTGATTGGCGCTTTTTCCGCGTCCAGTTCGATGACGATGTCGCCGTAGTTGGTGGTCAGTTTGACTTGAGTCATGATCGCTACTCTTTATAAGGAATTCGTGGTTCTGGGACATTCAGCCCCACAACCGGTTCAGCCTGCTTCGGCCAAGGAGCGCAGTTTAGCGTGACAGGCGCGAATTTCGAGGCTGTTTTTCCAAAACCCTTCGATTAAATGCGCTCCTTTATAGGCCGCGCTCTGTCAGGCCCTTGACAGCATCGGCTATGATAGCGGCTTTGTTTTGTCTGGCCCCCTTTGCGGCCGCGCACATGTAAGTCAAGGATCCTATGAGCAAGCCCACTGTCGACCCTACCTCGAATGCCAAGTCCGGCCCTGCCGTGCCGGTCAATTTCCTGCGGCCGATCATCCAGGCAGACCTGGACTCGGGCAAGCACACCCAGATCGTCACCCGTTTTCCGCCTGAGCCCAACGGCTACCTGCACATCGGCCACGCCAAGTCGATCTGCGTGAACTTCGGCCTGGCCCAGGAGTTCGGCGGCGTCACGCACCTGCGTTTCGACGACACTAACCCGGCCAAGGAAGACCAGGAATACATCGACGCGATCGAATCCGACGTCAAATGGCTGGGCTTCGAGTGGTCCGGCGAAGTGCGCTACGCCTCGCAGTATTTCGACCAGTTGCACGATTGGGCCATCGAGCTGATCAAGGCCGGCAAGGCCTACGTCGACGACCTGACCCCGGAGCAGGCCAAGGAATACCGTGGCAGCCTGACTGAGCCAGGCAAGAACAGCCCGTTCCGCGACCGTTCGGTGGAAGAGAACCTCGACTGGTTTGCGCGCATGCGCGCCGGTGAGTTCCCGGACGGTGCCCGCGTGCTGCGCGCGAAGATCGACATGGCCTCGCCGAACATGAACCTGCGCGACCCGATCATGTACCGCATCCGCCACGCCCATCACCACCAGACCGGTGACAAGTGGTGCATCTACCCGAACTATGACTTCACCCACGGTCAGTCGGACGCCATCGAAGGCATCACCCACTCGATCTGCACCCTGGAATTCGAAAGCCATCGTCCGCTGTACGAGTGGTTCCTGGAAAACCTGCCGGTGCCGGCCAACCCGCGTCAGTACGAGTTCAGCCGCCTGAACCTGAACTACACCATCACCAGCAAGCGCAAGCTCAAGCAACTGGTCGATGAAAAGCACGTCAATGGCTGGGACGACCCGCGCATGTCGACGCTGTCGGGCTTCCGTCGCCGTGGCTACACGCCGGCGTCGATCCGTAACTTCTGCGACATGATCGGCACCAACCGTTCCGATGGCGTGGTCGATTTCGGCATGCTCGAGTTCAGCATCCGTCAGGATCTGGACGCAAACGCGCCGCGCGCCATGTGCGTGCTGCGCCCGTTGAAAGTCGTGATCACCAACTACCCGGAAGGTCAGGTCGAGAACCTCGAACTGCCGCGTCATCCGCAGAAAGAAGAACTCGGCGTGCGCCAGCTGCCGTTCGCCCGTGAGATCTACATCGACCGCGATGACTTCATGGAAGAACCGCCAAAGGGCTACAAGCGCCTGGAGCCGAACGGCGAAGTGCGTCTGCGTGGCAGCTACGTGATCCGTGCCGACGAAGCGATCAAGGACGCCGACGGCAACATCGTCGAGCTGCGTTGCTCGTACGACCCGGACACCCTCGGCAAGAACCCTGAAGGCCGCAAGGTCAAAGGCGTGATCCACTGGGTGCCGGCCGCTGCCAGCATCGAGTGCGAAGTGCGTCTGTACGATCGCCTGTTCCGTTCTCCGAACCCGGAGAAGGCCGAAGACAGCGCGAGTTTCCTCGACAACATCAACCCTGACTCACTGCAAGTGCTGACCGGTTGTCGTGCTGAGCCATCGCTTGGCAATGCACAGCCGGAAGACCGTTTCCAGTTCGAGCGCGAAGGCTACTTCGTCGCCGACATCAAGGACTCGAAACCAGGTCAGCCGGTATTCAACCGTACCGTGACCCTGCGTGATTCGTGGGGCCAGTGATTTAGCGTCAAGGAAATATAAAGTGCTGACGATCTACAACACGCTCACCAAGAGCAAAGAAGTCTTCAAGCCGCTGGATGGCAACAAGGTGCGCATGTACGTGTGCGGCATGACCGTGTACGACTACTGCCACCTCGGCCACGGCCGCAGCATGGTCGCGTTCGACCTGGTGACCCGCTGGTTGCGGTTCAGCGGTTACGACCTGACCTACGTGCGCAACATCACCGACATCGACGACAAGATCATCAATCGTGCCCGCGAGAACGGTGAGTCGTTCGACGCGCTGACCGAGCGCATGATCGCCGCGATGCACGAAGACGAAGCGCGCCTGAACATCAAGAAGCCGGACATGGAGCCGCGCGCCACGGATCACATTCCGGGCATGCACGCGATGATCCAGACCCTGATCGACAAGGGCTTCGCCTACGCCCCGGGCAATGGCGACGTGTACTACCGCGTCGCCAAGTTCATGGGCTACGGCAAGCTGTCGCGCAAGAAGATCGAAGACCTGCGCATCGGTGCACGCATCGAAGTCGACGAGTCGAAAGAAGATCCGCTGGACTTCGTCCTGTGGAAAGCCGCCAAACCGGGCGAGCCGAGCTGGGAATCGCCGTGGGGCGCCGGGCGCCCGGGCTGGCACATCGAGTGCTCGGTGATGTCCACCTGCTGCCTCGGTGAAACCTTCGACATTCATGGCGGCGGCAGCGACCTCGAGTTCCCGCACCACGAAAACGAAATCGCCCAAAGCGAAGCGGCCACCGGCAAGACCTACGCCAACGCGTGGATGCATTGCGGCATGATCCGTATCAATGGCGAGAAGATGTCCAAGTCCTTGAACAACTTCTTCACCATTCGTGACGTGCTCGACAAGTACCACCCGGAAGTCGTGCGTTACCTGCTGGTGTCGAGCCACTACCGCAGCGCGATCAACTACTCGGAAGACAACCTCAAGGACGCCAAGGGCGCACTCGAGCGTTTCTACCACGCGTTGAAAGGCCTGCCGAGCGTTGCTCCGGCCGGCGGCGAAGCCTTCGTCGAGCGTTTCACCACGGTGATGAACGACGACTTCGGCACGCCGGAAGCCTGCGCGGTGCTGTTCGAGATGGTGCGTGAGATCAACCGTCTGCGCGAGAGCGATCTCAATGCGGCGGCCGGTCTGGCGGCACGTCTGAAAGAACTGGCGAGCGTGCTGGGCGTGTTGCAGCTGGAAGCCGATGACTTCCTGCAAGCGGGCGCCGAAGGGCGTGTCGATGCGGCTGAAGTCGACGCGCTGATTGCTGCACGTCTGGCGGCACGCGCCGGCAAAGACTGGGCCGAATCCGACCGCATCCGCGACCAGCTCACCGCCATGGGCGTGGTGCTGGAAGACGGCAAGGGTGGTACGACCTGGCGTCTGGCTGACTGATTGCCTGATCCGCTTTAAAACAAAACCCGCCTTGTGCGGGTTTTTGTTTATGCGCATGGCTTAATTACTGCAGTGCCAGGGCTGATGCCTTCGCGAGCAGGCTCGCTCCCACAGTGGATCTTTGCGCGACACACATCCCCTGTGGGAGCGAGCCTGCTCGCGATTGACTGCGTAGCAGTCAGCTCTCCGCCTGCCGCAAGCGCTTGTAGAGCGTATTGCGGCTGACCCCAAGCCTGCGTGCCAGATGCGAAATATTCCCCCCGGCTGCTTTCAACTCCCGGTTCAACGCTTCCACATCATTCAGATCCAGCCCCAGCGGCTGCACGCTCTCCACCGGCTCCATCTCCAGATCGACAAAAAAGTCATCCGGCAAATGCTCCGGCCGCACTGGCTGCTCCTCGGCCATTGCCAGTGCCACCTGCATCACGCTGCTGACCTGACGTAAATTGCCCGGCCACGGGTGCCGCTCGAACAGCTCCAGCACTTCGCGGCTGAGTCCGGCCCATTGCGTCGGTTCGCGATGCTGCTCCCACAGGCGTTTGAACAGCGCCTCTTTATCACTGCGCTCTCTGAGCGGCGGCAGTTCCAGTGTCAAACCGCCAATTCGGTAGTACAAGTCCTCACGAAATCGGCCCAATTGCACTTGCTCGCGTAAAGAGCGGTTGGTCGCCGAGATGATCCGCAGATCCACCGCGAACAATTCGCTGCTGCCTACCGGTTGCACGCAACGCTCCTGCAATACCCGCAACAACCGCGCCTGAGTGGGCAGCGGCATGTCGCCGATTTCGTCGAGGAAGAGGGTGCCTTTGTCGGCTTTGCGGATCAGGCCGATGCTGCCTTTCTGGTTGGCGCCGGTGAACGCGCCTTTTTCATAGCCGAACAGTTCTGATTCCACCAGTTCGGCGGGGATCGCCGCGCAGTTGACGGCGATAAATGCCTGTTTGCTTCTCGAACTGGCCTGGTGCAGGGCTTTGACGAAGACTTCCTTGCCGACTCCGGTTTCGCCGTGGATCAGCAGCGGAATGTCTTTCTCCAGCAGGCGTTCGGCCTGACGCACGGCTTTTTCCACCCGGCTGTCACCGAAGTGCAGGGTGCTGAGGCTGATGGCGCCCGCGGGTTTGAGCGACTTTTCGGCGCTCTTCGGTTCAGCAAATACCCGAGGCTGAACCGCTGCCTGTTGCGGGCGCTTCAGCAAACACTGAAAACGGTTGCGCCCGGAGGTCTGCAGGGCGAACGGCAATCCATCCGGCTGATTGATCAACTCCAGCAGCGACACGTTGAACAGGCTCTCGACACTGACCCGCGACAGGCGCACGCCGAGCAGATTGTCCGCCCGGCGATTAGCCGACAGCACCTGCCCGCTCTCATCGAAAATCAACAAACCAGCCCACTGACTGTCGAGGTTGTTCAACCCGGTGTTGAACGTCAGTTGAAAGTGCTGGCCGTGGAACAGGTTGAGGATCAGCCGGTTCTCCACGGTCTGGCTCATCATCTTGACCATGCCCAGCGTGTGCGAGGGCGGCAGGTAACTGTCGCTGGACACGTCGAGCACGGCGATAACCTTGCGCTCGGCATCGAAAATCGGCGCGGCGGAACCGGTCATGAAACGGTTGGCTTTCAGAAAGTGTTCATCGTGCTCGATGTGCACCGCCTGTTCGCAGGCCAGCGCGGTGCCGATCGCATTGGTGCCACTGCAGCGTTCCATCCAGCTCGCCCCGGCGCTAAACCCTCGGGCCAGGTTCGGCTCGATAAAGCGCTGAGTGCCCCACGAGGTCAGCACCTGACCCTGATGGTCGGCGAGCATGATCAGGCAATTGGAGTTGCTGAGGATGTTCTCGTAGTACGGCAGCACTTCCTGATGGGTGGTCTGCACCAGCGCGTGGTGACGGTCGAGCAGCTGCGCGATGCCGGCGGCGGGCAATTGATCGAAGGCCGGGGCGCTCTGGTGGTCAAGGCCGAAGGCGCGGCAACGTTGCCAGGAGGTCTGGACAATAGCGTCGTGGGACAGCGGCGGGGCAGGTGCGGCCATGGTGGTGGGCCTCTGAAGGGCATTTTATTGTTGTTATGGCACTGCTTTCAAAACCAACACAGATCAAAACTGTGGGAGCGGGCTTGCTCGCGAAAGCGGTATATCAGACACATTTACATCGACTGACACACCGCCTTCGCGAGCAAGCCCGCTCCCACATTGGATTTTCATCGTTCACAGAATTTGGGCAAAAAGCGTTCATAGAGTGTTGTTCACTATTGTTCATTGTCAATCGCCCAACTGTTCAAATGTGTTCAGCAATGAACGCCCGATCCCCGCGTTTTCAGCCCTTTTCGCGACAAATCAACCACTTGCCATTTCTGGCACGAATGTCGCTCTGCTGCACAGGTCGCTTGACTCCAATAATAAAAAGGCCGAGCCATGTCACTCACCCTGGAGCACGTCAGCCGCACCGTCGAGGGCCAGACCTGGATCGACGATGCCTGCCTGAAATTCGAACCCGGATCCTTCAACGTTTTGCTCGGCCGCACGCTGTCGGGCAAGACCAGCCTGATGCGCCTGATGGCAGGCCTGGACAAGCCCGACAGCGGCCGGATCCTGATGAACGGCGTCGACGTCACCCAGCGTCCGGTGCGCCTGCGCAACGTGTCGATGGTTTATCAGCAGTTCATCAATTACCCGACCATGACCGTGTTCGAGAACATCGCCTCGCCGCTGCGTCAGGCCGGTGTTTCCAAAGAAATCATCCATAGCAAAGTGCTGGAAACCGCGAAGATGCTGCGCATCGAGAAGTTCCTGCAGCGCTATCCGCTGGAGCTGTCCGGCGGTCAGCAGCAGCGCACGGCGATGGCCCGGGCGCTGGTCAAGGATGCCGAACTGATCCTGTTTGACGAGCCGCTGGTCAACCTCGACTACAAGCTGCGCGAAGAACTGCGCCAAGAGATGCGCGAGCTGTTCAAGGCCCGCCACACCATTGCGATCTACGCCACCACCGAACCGAACGAAGCGTTGGCGCTGGGCGGCACCACGACGATTCTGCACGAGGGCCGGGTGATCCAGAGCGGCGCCTCGACTTCCGTCTACCACCAGCCGCAAACGGTGCTGGCCGCCGAGCTGTTCTCCGAACCGCCGATCAACCTGATGCCCGGGCGCATTGCCGGCAACGAAGTCAGCTTCGCCAATTTCGTGCACTTTCCGCTGAACGTCGACCTGCGTCCTGTAGGCGAGGGCGAGTTTCGCTTTGGCGTGCGCCCCAGCCATATCTCGCTGGTGCCGAGCAACGATGACGATCTGGAGCTGGCGGTGACCGTCGAAGTGGCGGAAATCAGCGGCTCGGAAACCTTCCTGCACGTGCGCAACGAGCATTTCCTGCTGGTGCTGCACCTGCCGGGCGTTCACGAATACGACGTCGATGCGCCGATCCGCATCTACATCCCGACCCACAAACTGTTCGTGTTCGATGCGCAGGGCCGTCTGGTGCAGGCACCGGGCCAACGTGTCGCGAGGGTTGCCTGATGGCCGAAATCCGTTTGCAGCACCTCGCCCACAGTTACAGCAAGCAGCCGAGCGGGCCTGACGATTACGCGATCCGCGAGATGGACCACATCTGGGAGCAGGGCGGCGCGTATGCCTTGCTCGGCCCTTCGGGTTGCGGCAAATCGACCTTGCTCAACATCATTTCCGGCCTGCTCAGCCCCTCGCAAGGGCATGTGCTGTTCGATGGCAAAGCGGTCAACGACCTGACCCCGGAGAAGCGCAACATCGCCCAGGTGTTCCAGTTCCCGGTGGTCTACGACACCATGACCGTGTTCGATAACCTGGCCTTCCCCCTGCGCAATCAGGGCATGGCCGAGGCGAAAGTGCACAGCAAGGTGCAGGAAATCGCCGAAGTCCTCGACCTGCAAAACTTGCTGAGCAAGAAGGCGCGCAACCTCACCGCCGACGAAAAACAGAAAGTCTCCATGGGCCGTGGCCTGGTGCGCGACGATGTCTCGGCGATCCTCTTTGACGAGCCGCTGACGGTGATCGACCCGCATCTGAAATGGAAGCTGCGACGCAAGCTCAAGCAGATCCACGAGCAGTTCAACATCACCATGGTCTACGTCACCCACGATCAGCTCGAAGCTTCGACCTTCGCCGACAAGATCGCCGTGATGTACGGCGGACAGATCGTGCAGTTCGGCACGCCACGGGAATTGTTCGAGCGGCCGACTCACACCTTTGTCGGCTACTTCATCGGCAGCCCGGGGATGAACCTGATCGAGGTGCAGCCGCAGCCGGGTGGGGTCGGTTTCGCTTCGACGCACTTGCCACTGTCCGACGCCTTGCAACGGCATATCGAACACGGTCAGTGGAAAAATCTGAAGGTCGGCATCCGCCCGGAGTTCATCCATGTCTGGGACGAGCCGTTTGACGAGGCGATGCAGGCGCGGGTGGTCCACGTCGAAGACCTCGGCACCTACAAGATCCTCACCCTCGACCTCGATGGCGCGCCGCTGAAGGTGCGTCTGGCCGAAGACAAACCGGTACCGCAGGGCAAGGCGTACATCAGTTTTCCGGCGCAGTGGCTGATGGTTTATGCCGATGAGTTTCTGCTCGAAGCCGACGACGAGGTGCAGCCATGAACAAGGTGCAGAACAACAAGGCCTGGTGGCTGGTGTTGCCGGTATTTCTGCTGGTGGCGTTCAGTGCGGTGATCCCGATGATGACCGTGGTCAACTATTCGGTGCAGGACATTTTCGACCAGTCCAGCCGCTACTTCGTCGGCGCCGACTGGTACAAACAGGTGCTGCTCGATCCGCGTCTGCATGACTCGTTGCTGCGTCAGTTCATTTATTCGGCGTGCGTGCTGTTGATCGAAATTCCGTTGGGTATCGCCGTCGCCCTGACCATGCCGACCAAGGGCCGCTGGTCGTCAGTGGTGCTGATCATTCTGGCGATTCCGCTGCTGATCCCATGGAACGTGGTCGGCACCATCTGGCAGATCTTCGGCCGCGCTGACATTGGTCTGCTCGGTTCGAGCCTGAATGCGCTGGGCATCAGTTACAACTACGCGGCCAACACCATGGACGCCTGGGTCACGGTGCTGGTGATGGACGTCTGGCACTGGACTTCGCTGGTGGCGTTGCTGTGTTTCTCCGGGCTGCGGGCGATTCCCGATGTGTATTACCAGGCGGCGCGGATCGACCGCGCCTCGGCGTGGGCAGTGTTCCGCCATATTCAGTTGCCGAAGCTGAAGAGCGTGCTGCTGATCGCGGTGATGCTACGTTTCATGGACAGTTTCATGATCTACACCGAGCCATTCGTGCTCACTGGCGGCGGGCCGGGCAATGCCACGACCTTCTTGAGTCAGACGTTGACGCAGATGGCGGTCGGCCAATTCGATCTGGGGCCGGCGGCGGCGTTTTCGCTGGTGTACTTCCTGATCATCCTGCTGGTCTCGTGGCTGTTCTACACCGCCATGACCCATTCCGACGCCAACCGCTGAGGCCCGGCCATGAGCAAAAGAAAACTTGTTCCGTTGCTGGTGTACATCCTGTTTCTGCTGGTGCCGATCTACTGGCTGCTGAACATGTCGTTCAAGAGCAACACCGAAATTCTCGGCGGGTTGACCCTGTTTCCGCAGGATTTCACCTGGCACAACTACAAGGTGATTTTCACCGATCCGAGCTGGTACACCGGTTATCTCAATTCGCTGTATTACGTCAGCCTGAACACGGTGATCTCGCTGAGTGTGGCGCTGCCGGCGGCCTATGCGTTTTCGCGCTATCGCTTCCTTGGCGACAAGCACCTGTTCTTCTGGCTGCTGACCAACCGCATGGCGCCGCCGGCGGTGTTTCTGTTGCCGTTCTTTCAGTTGTATTCGTCGATCGGGCTGTTCGACACGCACATCGCCGTGGCCTTGGCGCACTGCCTGTTCAACGTGCCGCTGGCGGTGTGGATTCTTGAAGGTTTCATGTCCGGGGTGCCCAAGGAAATCGACGAAACCGCGTACATCGACGGCTACAGCTTTCCCAAGTTCTTCGTGAAGATTTTCATCCCGCTGATCGGCTCGGGCATCGGCGTCACGGCGTTTTTCTGCTTCATGTTTTCCTGGGTCGAACTGCTGCTGGCGCGCACGCTGACTTCGGTGAATGCCAAGCCGATTGCGGCGGTGATGACGCGCACGGTGTCGGCCTCGGGCATCGACTGGGGCGTGCTGGCAGCGGCGGGGGTGTTGACCATCCTCCCGGGGATGCTGGTGATCTGGTTTGTTCGCAACCACGTGGCCAAGGGCTTTGCCCTGGGTCGGGTCTGAGGAATGCATGATGGAATGGATGAGCTGGACCACCCCCACGGCGGGGTTCTTTATCGCCATCGGCCTGTTGCTGGTGGGCATGACCACCTGGGAATTGCGCTCGCCGAGCATCCTGCGGCGAGGTTTTCTGCCGATTGCCACCACCCGTGGCGATCGCTTGTTCATCGGTCTTCTCGGCAGCGCCTACCTGCATCTGCTGGTAATCGGCGTCACCGACTGGAGCATCTGGGTAGCGTCCGCGCTGTCTCTGGTGTGGCTGTTGGTTGTGATGCGCTGGGGCTAGTCGAGTCGCTCGGCAATCGTGCTCCGTAACTCAAACTGGAGGTCTCTATGTTCGACAAAAACAATAAGCTGCGACATAGCATTTCATTGGCAGCCATGCTGGCACTCAGCGGTTTGAGCGCATCTGCCTGGGCCGATGCCTACGAAGACGCGGCGAAAAAATGGATCGGCAGTGAATTCAAGCCGTCGACCCTGACGGCCGATCAGCAGCTCGAAGAATTGAAGTGGTTCATCAAGGCCGCCGAGCCGTTTCGCGGCATGGAAATCAAAGTGGTTTCCGAGACCCTGACCACCCACGAATACGAGTCCAAGGTGCTGGCCAAGGCCTTCAGCGAAATCACCGGGATCAAGCTCACCCACGACCTGCTGCAAGAAGGCGACGTGGTGGAAAAAATGCAGACGGTGATGCAGTCGGACAAGAACATCTACGACGGCTGGGTCAACGACTCGGACCTGATCGGTACGCACTTTCGCTACGGCAAAACCGAATCGATCACCGACCTGATGGCCAACGAAGGCAAGAACTTCACCTCGCCGACCCTCGACATCAAGGACTTCATCGGCATCTCGTTCACCACCGCGCCGGATGGCAAGATCTATCAATTGCCCGATCAGCAGTTCGCCAACCTGTACTGGTTCCGCGCCGACTGGTTCGAACGCGCCGATCTGAAAGCCAAATTCAAGGAAAAGTACGGCTACGAATTGGGCGTGCCGGTGAACTGGTCGGCCTATGAAGACATCGCCAAATTCTTCAGCGAAGACGTCAAGGAAATCGACGGTAAACGCGTCTACGGTCACATGGACTACGGCAAGAAAGACCCGTCGCTGGGCTGGCGCTTCACCGATGCCTGGTTCTCCATGGCCGGTGGCGGCGACAAGGGCCTGCCCAACGGCTTGCCGGTGGACGAGTGGGGGATTCGCGTCGAGGACTGCCATCCGGTTGGTTCCAGTGTGACCCGCGGCGGCGACACCAACGGCCCGGCGGCGGTGTTCGCCACGCAGAAATACGTCGACTGGCTCAAGGCCTACGCGCCACCGGAAGCGGCGGGCATGACCTTCTCCGAGTCGGGACCGGTGCCGTCGCAGGGCAACATCGCCCAGCAGATCTTCTGGTACACCGCGTTCACCGCCGACATGACCAAACCGGGCCTGCCGGTGGTCAACGCCGACGGCACGCCGAAATGGCGCATGGCACCGTCGCCGCGCGGGCCGTATTGGGAAGAGGGCATGAAGCTCGGCTATCAGGACGTGGGTTCGTGGACGTTCATGAAATCCACGCCTGAGAAGCAGAAGCTCGCGGCGTGGCTGTACGCGCAGTTCGTCACCTCGAAAACCGTGTCGCTGAAGAAAACCATCGTCGGCCTGACGCCGATCCGCGAGTCGGACATCAACTCGCAGGCGATGACCGATCTGGCGCCGAAACTCGGTGGCCTGGTCGAGTTCTACCGCAGCCCGGCCCGCGTGCAATGGACCCCGACCGGCACCAACGTGCCGGACTATCCGCGCTTGGCGCAATTGTGGTGGAGCCACATCGCCGAAGCGGCCAGCGGCGAGAAGACTCCGCAACAGGCGCTGGACGGCCTGGCCAAGGATCAGGACGCGATCATGTCGCGCCTCGAACGCTCCAAGGCGCAAGCAGTATGCGCCCCGAAAATGAACCCGGAGCGCGACGCACAGTACTGGTTCGACCAGCCAGGCGCACCGAAACCGAAACTGGCCAACGAGAAGCCGAAGGGCGAGACCGTGAGCTACAACGAACTGCTGAAATCGTGGGCGGATGCGCGCAAGTGATGGTTGATGTGTGAAAGGCAAACGGCACCGTAAGGTGCCGTTTTTTTGTTGCCTGATCTACCGCTTTCGCGAGCAAGCTCGCTCCCACAGGTTTTGGCGGCGTCCACATATTTTGTGAATGACTACTGTCCCTGTGGGAGCTTGCCTGCAAGCGATGGGGCCATGGGGGTCGCCGCGGGAAAACCGAGGCGGAATACGGTCATGACGCCGGGCAAGCTTTTCACCTCCGCCACCCCCTGATGCAGGCTCATGATCGAGCGTACGATCGCCAGCCCCAGCCCGGTGCTGCCCTGTGAGCGCGAGCGGGCGCTGTCGACGCGGTAGAAGCGGTCGAACAGGTGCGGCAGGTGTTGCGCCTCGATGCCGGTGCCGGGATTGCTGACCAGCAGTGAAGCCTGCGTCGCGCCTTGCTCGATCAGCAAGGTGATGGTTTTGCCGTTCGGGCAATGACGCAGCGCATTCGACAGCAGATTGGAAATCGCCCGCTGGATCATCAGCCGATCGCCCAACACCGATGCGCTGCCAACAACATTCAAATGAATCTGCTTGTCCTGCGCCGCCAGCGAAAACATCTCCGCGACCTTCGCCGCTTCCGCCTCCAGCGTCACCGATTCAAACGGCGCCAGTGCCGACGGGTGACTGACCTGCGCCAGAAACAGCATGTCCGAGACAATCCGCGCCACGCGTTCCAGCTCCTCGGTACACGACACCAGCACGTCCTGGTATTCCTCACTCGTGCGCTCGCGAGACAGCGTCACCTGGGCCTTGCCCATCAGGTTGTTGATCGGCGTGCGCAACTCATGCGCCAGGTCATCGGAGAACTGTGACAACTGCTGCACCCCGGCATCCAGTCGATGCAGCATGAAGTTGATGCCCTGCGCCAGTTCGCTCAACTCCTGCGGCATGTTCACCACCGACAGCCGATGCTCCAGATCCTGCGTCGAGACCATCGCCGCCACTTTGCGAAACTCGCGCAGCGGCGCCAGTCCACGCTGCACCGCGCCCCACGCCGTCAGGCCGATGAACACCAGCAACAGCGGCAAGGCAATCAGCGTCGAGCGCAGATAGGCGCTGAGCAGCGCCTGATCGTGCGCGTTGTCCATCGATAGCAGCACCGGCACGCTGCTGCCGTCTTTGAGCCGAATCAGCTTCGACGCTGTAAGGAACTTCGCACCCTCGTCATCGATGCTGTCGCTATAGGCCAACTGCTCGGTAGTGCCTCGTACTGCGCGTAATTCGGCGCGTGGATCCTTCAGTCCCGAGCCGGATTTGAGCAGCGGCGTACGCAGGTTCGAACGGTCATAAATCGTCAGCGTCAGGTTGTCATGGCCCATGACCTGATCAAGCAGAATGTGCGGCTTGCCACTGACTTCGTTGGCGTCGACATACAGCGACAGGCTGTGCTCCACCTGCGCCATCTTCTTTTGCAGGCTGTCGCGGGACAGTGCATTCAGCTCATGGGTCAGGGCGAAATAGGCAAGGATCGCCAGAAACACCACCAACAGCGCACCGAGAATACTCACCGTCAGACCGAGGCGCATCGACAGGCTGGCCGGCTTCATTCGCGGGCCTCCAGCACGTAGCCGACACCGCGCAGGGTGTGAATCAGCTTGTTGTCGAACGGGTCATCGATCTTCGCCCGCAAGCGCCGGATCGACACTTCGACCACGTTGGTGTCGCAGTCGAAATTCATGTCCCACACCAGCGAAATGATCTGCGTACGGGTCAGCACCTCGCCGGACTGGCGCATCAACAAGTGCAGCAGGGCGAATTCCTTGGTGGTCAGGTCGATGCGCTGCTTGCCACGAAAAGCCCGATGCCGGCCCGGATCCAGTTCCAGATCAGCGACTTTCAACACCTGCGGCACCGGTATGTTTTCGCTGCGGCGCATCAGGGTGCGCACCCGCGCCAGCAGTTCGGGAAACTCGAACGGCTTGACCAGATAGTCGTCGGCGCCCAGGTCCAGACCACGAATCTTGTCCGCCAGCCGCCCGCGCGCGGTGAGCATCATCACCCGCGTCGAGTGGGTGCGGCGCAGTTGCTCCAGCACACCCCAGCCGTCCAGTTCCGGCAGGTTCACGTCGAGAATAATCAGGTCATAAGCCTGCTGTTGCGCCAGATGCAAGCCATCGGCACCGGTGGCGGCGTGGTCAACGATATAACCACTTTCGGTCAAACCCTGATGCAAGTATTCGGCAGCTTTAAGCTCGTCCTCAACGACAAGGATTCGCATGATCTATCACCACTTTTATTTAAGGGATATTTAATTAAGGTGGCCGGGAAAGTTATGGTTTTTGTAAGGTCTCCGGACGCTGTTCAATAACTGAATGATGAATACGGTAAAGGCTGTAGTGGCTACAGGGTCAATCTTGGAGGCCTTTAAAACGGCCATCCGCGACAGCCTGTCGCAGTCTGAATGCGCCAGCAGACATGTATTTCATTCAGGCAAGTGCTGTTCGGCAGATAACTACCGAGTATTTGTTTCCATGTATTACGGCAAAGCCTTTTGCACTTCGCATCCTAGAACAAAACAACTTTGCTGAACCGTGGATAACGGATTTGTAATGTTCCAGTCACCTTGTCGATAAGTTCAAAACCCTAACGTGGCGGCATCGAAAAATCCTGAATTAAAGGAAGTCCTCCATTGCCCGGTTTAATCGAACTGACGGCGCGATCACGCCTGAACAAAACCGCCAGCGGCCTCTTGTTGCTGGCGAGCAGCAGCCTGGCCAGCGCATCGACCCTGACGCTGGACCAGGCGCTGCAAAGTGCCTTAGCCGGTAACCCCGACCTCGCCGCCGCGCAGTGGGAAATCGGCATTGCCGAGGGCGATCGCCAGCAGGCTGGTCTGATCCCCAATCCCGAGGTGTCGTGGGAGGCCGAAGACACCCGGCGCAACTCGCGCACCACCACGGTGATGCTCAGTCAGCCGATTGAACTGGGCGGCAAACGCGGCGCGCGCATCGATGTCGCCAGCCGCGCGCAGGACGCCGCCGGCATCGAGCTGGAGCGCAAGCGCAATGCCTTGCGCGCCGATGTGATTCAAGCGTTCAACAGCGCGCAAACCGCGCAGCAACGCTTGCAGCTGGCGCGCCAGTCGCTGCAACTGGCCGAGCACGGTGTGCGCGTGGCCCAAGGGCGGATCGAGGCCGGTAAATCATCGCCGGTCGAAGGTACGCGAGCACAGGTGCAGCTCTCGGAAGTGCGCCTGGAGGTGAGCCGCGCCGAGCGCGATCAGGCCAACGCCTATCAGCAACTGGCGCAGGTCATGGGCGCACCGTTGCCGACTTCGACCAACGTCCAGGCCGCCACGCAAAACCTCGCCACGCTGCCGCCGCCCGGCCGTTTGCTCGAGCGTCTGAACCAGACCGCCGAGCTGCGTCTGGCGAAACTGCAGATCGATCAGCGCGAAGCCTCGTTGGGCCTGGAAAAGTCCCAGCGCATTCCTGATCTGACGGTGAGCATCGGCAGCCAGTACAGCGAAACCGAGCGCGAACGGGTCAACGTGGTCGGGCTGTCGATGCCGATTCCGCTGTTCAACCGCAATCAGGGCAATGTGCTCGCCGCCGCACGGCGCAGCGATCAGGCTCGGGATCTGCGCAACGCCACCGAGCTGCGTTTGCGCACCGAAGTCCAGACCAGCCTTGAGCAATGGCAGACCGCCAACGGCGAAGTCAACGCGTTCAACCAGACCATCCTGCCCGCCGCACAAAGTGCAGTGGACAGCGCCACCCGTGGTTTCGAAATGGGCAAGTTCGGTTTCCTCGACGTACTCGACGCCCAGCGCACCCTGATCGCCGCGCGCAGCCAATACATCCAGGCCGTCAGCGAGGCGACCGAGGCCCGCGTGCGCCTCGAACGGATCTTCGGCGACCTCAGCGTCAGCCCTTGAATTTCACTTTTCAGACAACTGCGCGATGGCACGGCGCAGAGGAGTTTCCATGGATAAAAAACTGATGGTGGTCGCGGTGGCGACCTTGGCGCTCGGCATTGGCATCGGTTCGATGTGGCCGGCCAATTCAACTATCGACGCGCATGCCGATGAGGCCTCCGAACGCGCCGATCACGCCGATCACGCCGAGGAGGGCGCTGCCGCCGAAGGCGAACATGCCGAAGAAGGCCACATCGAATTGAGCGCCGAGCAGATCGCCGCCGCAGGCATTCAACTGGCCGAGGCCCGGGCGCAAAGCATCAGTCTCGGCTTGTCGTTTCCCGGCGAAGTGCGCTTCGACGAGGACCGCACGGCACACGTCGTGCCGCGCGTGCCGGGGGTGGTCGAGTCGGTGGCGGTTAACCTCGGGCAACCGGTGAAAAAGGGCCAGTTGCTGGCGGTGATCGCCAGTCAGCAGATCTCCGATCAGCGCAGCGAACAGGCCGCCGCGCAACGTCGCCTGGCGCTGGCGCGCACCACCTACGAGCGCGAGAAAAAACTGTGGCAGGACAAGATCTCCGCCGAGCAGGATTTTCTGCAGGCGCGCCAGGCCTTGCAAGAAGCGGAAATCGCCATGAACAACGCCCGGCAAAAAATCAGCGTGCTCAGCGGCAGCATGGTCGCCACCGGCGGCAATCGCTACGAACTGCGCGCGCCATTCGACGGCGTGGTGGTGGAAAAACACCTGACGTCGGGCGAGGTGGTCGATGAAACCACGGCGGCGTTTACCCTTTCGGACTTGTCTCGCGTGTGGGTGACCTTCGGTGTCTCGCCCAAGGATCTGACCAAAGTGCAGGTGGGCAAACCGGTGACCGTCAGCGCGCCTGAACTGAAGGCCGAAGTGAGCGGCAGCGTGGCGTACGTCGGCAGCCTACTCGGCGAACAGACCCGCACCGCGACCGTGCGCGTGACGCTGGAAAACCCGCAGGGCTCATGGCGTCCGGGGCTGTTCGTCACCGCACTGGTCGCCACCGAGAGCCGCCAGGCCAAAGTCGCCGTACCGGAAACCGCGATCCAGACCGTCGAGGACAAACCCACGGTGTTCGTGCGTACCGACGACGGCTTCAAGGCGCAGGCGGTGGAACTGGGCAGCCGTGCCGCCGGCCACGTGGAAGTCACTCAAGGGCTGGAACCGGGCGTGCAAGTCGCCAGCGCCGGCAGCTTCGTCCTCAAGTCGGAGCTGGGCAAAGCCTCAGCCGAGCACAGTCATTAATTCTGGAAGGTCCCCATGTTCGAACGCCTGATCCAGTTTGCCATCGAGCAGCGCATCATCGTGCTGCTCGCCGTTCTGCTCATGGCCGGCCTCGGCATCGCCAGTTATCAGAAACTGCCGATCGACGCCGTGCCCGACATCACCAACGTCCAGGTGCAGATCAACACCGGCGCCGCCGGGTTCTCACCGCTGGAAACCGAGCAGCGCATCACTTTCCCGATTGAAACCGCGATGGCCGGTTTGCCGGCGCTGGAGCAGACCCGCTCGCTGTCGCGCTCCGGGCTGTCGCAGGTCACGGTAATCTTCAGGGACGGCACCGACCTGTTCTTCGCCCGCCAACTGGTCAACGAGCGTCTGCAGATCGCCAAGGAGCAATTGCCCGAAGGCGCGGAAGCAGTGATGGGGCCGATCTCAACCGGCCTCGGTGAAATCTTTCTGTGGACGGTCGAGGCGCAGGAGGGCGCGTTGAAGGACGACGGCACAGCCTACACGCCGACCGATCTGCGGGTGATTCAGGACTGGATCATCAAGCCGCAATTGCGCAACGTGCCGGGCGTTGCCGAGATCAACACCATCGGTGGGTTTGCCAAGGAATACCAGATCGCGCCCGATCCGAAACGCCTCGCCGCGTACAAGCTCACCCTCACCGATCTGATCACCGCGCTGGAGCGCAACAACGCCAACGTCGGCGCCGGTTACATCGAGCGTAGCGGCGAGCAATTGCTGATTCGCGCGCCGGGGCAAGTGGCGAGCACCGAGGACATCGCTAACATTGTCATGGCCAATGTCGACGGCACGCCGATCCGGGTCAAGAATGTCGCCACGGTGGAAATCGGCCGTGAGTTGCGCAGCGGTGCGGCCACCGAAAACGGTCGGGAAGTGGTGCTCGGCACCGTGTTCATGCTGATCGGCGAAAACAGCCGCACCGTCTCGCAAGCAGTCGCGAGAAAGCTCGAACAGATCAATAAGTCCTTGCCGCAAGGCGTGATCGCCGTGCCGGTGTACGACCGCACGCACCTGGTCGACAAAGCCATCGCCACGGTGAAAAAGAACCTGATCGAAGGCGCGATTCTGGTGATCGCGATTCTGTTCCTGTTCCTCGGCAACATCCGCGCCGCGCTGATTACGGCGATGGTGATTCCGCTGTCAATGCTGTTCACCTTCACCGGCATGTTCAGCAACAAGGTCAGCGCCAACCTGATGAGCCTCGGCGCGCTGGACTTCGGCATCATCGTCGACGGCGCGGTGGTGATCGTCGAAAACACCCTGCGTCGTCTGGCGCATGCGCAGCAGCATCACGGCCGCTTGCTGACCCGTGCCGAGCGTTTCAAGGAAGTCTTCGCCGCGGCGAAAGAGGCGCGGCGCCCGCTGATTTTCGGCCAGTTGATCATCATGGTGGTGTACCTGCCGATCTTCGCGTTGAGCGGCGTCGAAGGGAAAATGTTCCACCCGATGGCGTTCACCGTGGTCATCGCGTTGCTCGGTGCGATGCTGCTGTCGGTGACCTTTGTGCCGGCAGCGATTGCGCTGTTCGTCACCGGCAAGGTCAAGGAAGAAGAGGGCGTGGTGATGCGCGGCGCCCGTCGGGTGTATGCGCCGGCGTTGGCCTGGGTTATGGCCCATCGCGCGGTGGCCGTGGGCGCGGCGTTGGCGGTGATCGTGCTCAGCGGCGTGCTCACCAGCCGCATGGGCAGCGAGTTTGTGCCGAGCCTCAGTGAAGGCGATTTCGCCCTGCAAGCGCTGCGCGTGCCGGGCACCAGCCTGACGCAATCGGTGGATATGCAGCAGCGCCTGGAAACGCTGATCCTGGCCAAAGTGCCGGAGGTTGAACGGGTGTTCGCCCGCACCGGTACGGCGGAAATCGCTTCCGACCCGATGCCGCCGAACATCTCCGACAGCTACGTGATGCTCAAACCGAAGGATCAATGGCCAGACCCGAACAAGTCCCGCGAAACCCTGATGGCCGAGTTGCAACAAGCCGCCGCGACGTTGCCGGGCAGCAACTATGAGCTGTCGCAGCCGATCCAGTTGCGCTTCAACGAGCTGATCTCCGGTGTGCGCAGCGATGTCGCGGTCAAGGTGTTCGGCGATGACATGGATGTGCTCAATGCCACGGCAGCGAAGATCGCGGCGGCGATGCAAAAGGTCAACGGCGCCTCTGAAGTGAAAGTCGAGCAGACCACCGGGTTGCCGGTGCTGACCATCAACATCGACCGCGACAAGGCGGCGCGTTACGGGCTCAACGTCGGTGATGTGCAGGACACCATCGCTGTGGCAGTGGGCGGGCGTCAGGCCGGCACCTTGTACGAAGGCGATCGGCGCTTCGACATGGTGGTGCGTTTGTCCGATGCGATGCGCAAGGACATCGACGGCTTGTCGGCGTTGCTGATTCCGGTGCCGGCGCTGAGCGGTGCGGCGAATCAGATCGGGTTTATCGCGCTGAAGGACGTCGCCAGCCTCGATCTGGTGCTCGGGCCGAACCAGGTCAGCCGCGAAAACGGCAAGCGTCTGGTGATCGTCAGCGCCAACGTGCGCGGGCGGGATATCGGCTCGTTCGTCAGCGAGGCCGGTGCGCTGATCGAGCGCGAGGTGCAGGTGCCTGCCGGTTACTGGACCAGTTGGGGCGGGCAGTTCGAGCAACTGCAATCGGCGGCCAAGCGCCTGCAGATTGTGGTGCCGGTGGCGTTGCTGCTGGTGTTCGGGTTGCTGTTCATGATGTTCAACAACCTCAAGGACGGCTTGCTGGTGTTTACCGGGATTCCGTTTGCCTTGACTGGCGGGGTGATGGCGCTGTGGTTGCGGGATATTCCGCTGTCGATTTCCGCAGGCGTGGGGTTTATCGCGTTGTCCGGGGTAGCGGTGCTCAACGGACTGGTGATGATCGCGTTCATTCGCAATTTGCGTGAGGAAGGAAGGTCGCTGACGGAGGCGATCAACGTCGGCGCGCTGACGCGCTTGCGGCCGGTGTTGATGACCGCGTTGGTGGCGTCGCTGGGGTTTATTCCGATGGCGTTGGCGACGGGCACCGGCGCCGAAGTGCAGCGGCCGCTGGCGACGGTGGTGATTGGCGGGATTCTGTCCTCGACGATTCTCACGTTGCTGATCTTGCCCGCGCTGTACCAGATCGCCCATCGCCGGGATGAGGACACCGTACCGTCTGAATAGGTGATCCCTTGTGGGAGCGGGCTTGCTCGCGAAGAGGCCGTGTCAGTCGACATCAATATTGGATGACACACCGCTTTCGCGAGCAAGCCCGCTCCCACATGGGTTCCGTGCACTGATCCGGCAGATAACGGATATGTAATTCCCCCGCCACCGTCACGAAAGGTGCGCCTTGTTACTTTGATCCCGTCAGTTACTTAAACGAGGAATCAACCATGAAATTCGCCCAACTCAGCACCTTCGCAACCGCCCTGATGCTGTCGTCACTGGCCATGGCCGAAGGCGGTGGTGACCGCACCTTCGACCGCATGATGACCGCCAATGATCGCGCGGTGGAGCTGTTCGTGGCCAAGGAACAGGCCCGCGACCCGGTCGTGGTCAACGAGAAGAAAGACGACAAGACCAAAGACCTGTAAGCCCGGCGCACTGGAACAAGCCCGTTGTCGTGTGCCGATGCCGGGCTTTTTTACGGAGGAGTAAACATGCAGTTGATCAAATGGATGACCTTCGCCGGCGTCATGGCGATGTCGGTAAATGCACTGGGTGAAGGCGGCGGCGATCGCACTTTCGAACGTGCTTTCAGCGCCAACGCCAAAGCCATGGAGCAATACGCCGCCGAGCGCGGCAAAGCGGCGCCGGTGGTCAAGGAATACGAATACGGCATGAAGCTCGACGTGGTGAAAATCGTCAGCGTGGTGAAGCCGCAGCCGGCTTGCTCGGTGGTGCCGACGGCCATGACTTACGAAGACTCGCAAGGGCAGCTCAATACGCTCAAGTACAGCGTGGCAGGCGTGTGCCGCAACAGCGGTGGCTGATGAGCCAGACGTTTTGTATTTCAAACCCGGGTCGCAATGCGCTGCTGAGGATTGCGCAGGTGGTCATGCTTGGCGAATTGGCGGTGAGCAAGGCACTGGATAACGTCGAAGCCAGCGCATAACCCTGTGGGAGCGGGCTTGCTCGCGAAAGCGGTGTGTCATTCAGCACTGATGTTGACTGACATGGCCCCTTCGCGAGCAAGCCCGCTCCCACAGTTTTCTGCGGCGTGATTTCGGAAAGGCATAAAAAAGGCGCCCCGAAGGGCGCCAAAAAATTCACCTCTGACCAAAGGAGCAAGGAGCTTCTAAAGGTGAATGGTATTGCTCGGGGAAACTCAGAGAATCGCCAGCGGGTATTCGACGATCACCCGCACTTCATCCAGGTCCGACTCGAACGCCGTGGCACGGGTGGTGGCCTGGCGCAAACGCAGTGACAGGTCTTTCATCGAACCGCTCTGCACCACGTATTTGACTTCGATGTCGCGCTCCCAGCGCTTCTGGTCGGTAAGCGGATTGCCTTCGGCATCGCGGCGCATGTACACGGCGTTGGCGTCGGAATAGTCGGCGTCGGTGCCACGTGCGTAACGGGTCATGAACGACAGACCGGGTACGCCGTAGGTGCTCATGTCGAGGTCATAACGCACCATCCACGAACGCTCCTTCGGCGAGTTGAAGTCGCTGTACTGGATCGAGTTGTCGAGGAAGATCGAGTCGGACTGGCGCAGGTAATCGAAGTCGTCGTTGCCGTTGTTGCGCTGGTGGGAGAGGGCGACGGAGTGCGCGCCGAGTTTCACGCCGACGCGGCCGCTCCAGATGTTGTTGTCGAATTCGCCGAGCAGTTGTTTGCCTTCGTCGACTGCCTTGTAATAGTTCAAGCCGCCGAACAGCGACAGGTCATCCGACAGTGGGTAGGTCCATGCGGTGCCGGCGTAATACTGGTTCCAGGCATCCTTGAGGCGACTGGAATACAGGCTGAGACTAAGGTTCTTGTTCAGCACATAATCACCACCGCCATAAGCGATCCACGGCGAGTTGACCGGGCCTGCGTAGAACGTGGCGAAATTTTCGCGCATGTCGCTGGACACCGGTTGGCTCATCGCATGCAAACGACCGCCCTGCACCGACAGACCTTCAATGCTGGTGTTGCTCGCCGTCACCCCGCGAAAGCTTTCCGGCAGCAAGCGCGAGTCACCCGCCGCGACCACCGGATTGGCCGGGAACACATCGCCAACCTTGACCACCGTATCGAACGCCCGAATTTTCGCAGCGCCACCGACCTTGGTGTATTCGTCCCGTGCTTCGCCGTCGCTGTTGACCGGCAACACATCGAACGAACTGCGCCCGCCGTCGCGCCCGTCTCCGGTATCGAGCTTCAGACCGATCATCGCAAACGCATCGACTCCAACCCCGACGGTGCCTTGGGTGAAACCGGATTCGAACTTGCTGATCACGGCATGCGCCCAGGCTTCGGAGTAACCGTTGCCGGTGGGGCTGGACTGGCCGTTGCGATGATCACGATTGAAGTAGAAGTTGCGATTGAGCACCGTCAGGCTGCTGCCCTCGACAAAGCCCTCAGGCTTGTCTTCTGCAAACACCATGGACGGCCCGGTGCCGACCACCACCGCTAAAGCGGCCATCGACATTTTTGTATTGTTAACCATCAAACACTCCTTGGGTTCGGCAGAACGGGAACGTGCGTCGGCGTGGTTTTATTGTTCGACGGGCAAAGGCCCGCCGGCATTGGTCGCCGGGTCACATCGTTGCAAGCTGCGGATAACGCCAAGGTGATGGGGGAATTACAATTTCGTCATGTGGCTGGAATGAAAACCCTCTATCAGGTCAGGGCTGCGAGTTGTTCGATTGTCTGTGGAAAACGCTCGACCAGACGGATCAGGGTTGTGGCCTGAGCATTGGGCGTTGCTCGTCCTTGCTCCCAGTTTTCGAGCGTTCGCGTGTTGGTGCGTAGATACATCGCGAATACTGACCGAGAGAGATTAAGTTGCTGACGGATGGCTACCACTTCCTCAGCAGTGATCGGCATCAGTTTTGGCAGCTGAACCTTGTGGGTACGCAAGGTGATTTTGCCTTGGCGTTCATCGGCCAGTGCTTCCAGTCCATCCATCAGTTCGGAAAAAATGTCACGTTTCATAGTGGCTTCTCGCGTTGAGTTCTCTATCCAGTGTTTTTCTGAAAAGTTTTTTCTGGGCAGGCGTCAAATCGTCCTGCTCGTTTTTGTTGTAGACGGTAAAGAGCCAGAACTGATCGAAGCCTGACCACCAGTAATAAATCACTCGTAATCCGCTGCGCTTGCCTTTCCCTCTTCGTTGGTCGCTAAAGCGAATTTTACGAAGCCCGCCTGTGTCCTCGATGAGATCGCCCGCTTCCGGATTTTTCAGCAACTCCAATTGAAAGCTGCGAAACAGATCGTCATCCAGATAGTCGTCTCGGTGCTTCTGAAATACAGGTAATTCGATAAATAGAGCATCCATGTTCTGTACGTTACCTACGTATAGTGTTGTCTCGATAATCGAATCGGTCAAGGCTTCCTGGCCTTGCTTTTCGTCCCTTTTTCAACGGTAGACGCCAGTCGTAAAAACACCTGTAGGACGAATCGACGAGTGTGGTGAGAACGTTCGATTGAGTAGAGAGGAGGCTTAGCAATTGACGTGTCGGAACAATCCGCAGCACTATCGCCCCATGACTGTCCAACTTCGAATGAACATGATGTGCTTCTCCATGACCGCTTCCGGCGGGCCATGAGGTCATACGTGTTTGTCATTTGACGTGTTACCCAAAGCCCCGCCAGCAATGGACGGGGCTTTTTCATGCCCCGTCCGCACATACCTCATGGAGAGAGAAATGTTCGACATCAGAAGAGCGACCCCGGACGATGCGCAGATCGCATTCGACATTCGGCGACTGGCCATCCGGCACCAATGCATCGGTGCCTACAGCCAGCAGCAAATGCTCGATTGGACCAAAGGAGCGGCCGAAGACGGCTACGACACGCTGATGGAGAGACATTTCTATCTGGGCTGCATCGAGGGTGAAGCCGTAGCGACCGGCATGCTCGATCTGGATTACCGTGAAATCGGCGCGATCTTCATTCGCCCGGATTTCATGCAGCGTGGGCTGGGCAAGCGTGTTCTGTACTTTCTCGAAGATTTGGCGCGGGATCTCGGGCTGACCGAGGTGTGTCTGGACGCAACGTTGAACGCTGCCGATTTTTACCGGCGCTGCGGTTACGTCGGGGAGGAGAGCGCGGTTTATCAATCACCTTCGGGTCTGCAACTGGCGTGTGTACCGATGGTGAAGAAACTGTGATGCCATTGTGGCGAGGGAGCAAGCTCCCTCGCCACAGGTTATTTGTTGCTACATAGAATCCTTAAAACAAAAACGGCACCCGAAGGTGCCGTTTCCGTTTCCAGCCAGCCGAATATCAGCCCGCCAGACCCGCCTGCTGAACCAGAGTCAGCAATGGCTGCGGGTACACACCGAGGAAGAACGCGACCACGGCGATGGCCAGCAGCATTACGCCGCCTGCCTTCTGTTCCCAGTGCAGCTGGGCGTCGTGGCGGCGCAGGTTCGGTTCGATCAGGTACAGGGTGACCATCACACGCAGGTAGTAGAACACGCCGATGGCGCTGCCCAGTACCAGCGAACCGACCAGCCACCATTGATGCGACTCGACACCGGTGGCGATGATGTAGAACTTGCCGATGAAGCCGGCAGTCAGCGGGATACCGGCCAGCGACAGCATCATCACGGTCAGTACCGCGGTCAGGTACGGACGGCGCCAGAACAGGCCGCGGTACTCGTACAGCGCGTCGGCGTCACGGCCATTGTACGGCGAGGACATCAGGGTGATCACGCCGAAGGCGCCAAGGCTGGTGATCACGTAGGTGACCAGATACACGCCGATGGCTTCCACCGCCAGACCCTTGCTCGCCACCAGGGCAATCAGCAGGTAGCCGAAGTGCGCAATGGACGAGTAACCGAGCAGACGCTTGAGGTTGCTCTGGGTCAGAGCCAGCAGGTTACCGAACAGGATCGAGGCGACGGCGATCACGCTCAGTACGTCGCTCAGCACGCCACTGCTCGCGGCAGGGGAGATCTGGAACAGACGCACCATCACCGCAAACACGGCAACCTTCGACGCCGTGGCGAGGAACGCGGCGACCGGCGCCGGAGCACCTTCGTACACGTCCGGGGTCCACAGGTGGAACGGTACCAGCGACAGCTTGAACGCCAGACCGATCAGCATCATGCCCAGACCCAATTGAGCCAGCGAGCTCGGCAGGTTGGTGGTAGCCAGGGCCTGACCGATACCGACGAAGCTCAGGGTGCCGGCGTCAGCGTAGAGCAGGGCCATACCGAACAACAGGAACGCGGAACCGGCGGCCGACAGCACCATGTACTTGATGCCGGCTTCCAGCGAACGCTTGTTGAAGAAGGCATAAGCCACCAGACCGTAGACCGGCACCGACAGCAGTTCCAGACCGATGAACAAACCGGCCAGGTGCTGCGCGCTGACCAGAACCAGACCCCCGGCGGCGGCCATCAGGATCAGCAGGTACAGTTCTTCACGGTTGCCCGGGTAACCCGAACCGCCATCGCCGAGGTAGGCGTGGGCGAGGGTTACACAGGCGAGGGTGGCGACCAGGATCAGCGCCATGTACAGGCAGGCGAAGGTGTCGACTTGCAGCAACGGGGTCACGGCCAGAGGCGCGACTTTCAGGGCTGGCAGGATCGACAGCAGGGCCAGGTTCAGACCGGCGACCGAGATCAGGAAGGTCTGCGAGTGGTTGCGGCGCCAGGCGATTGCCAGCATCACCACGATAATGGTGAGGCTGGTGATCAACAGTGGCGCTAGCGCAATAAAGTGTTGAATCGTGAATTCCATAGCGCTCTTACCGGGCCGAAGCGAGTTGAGTGAAGGCGGTGCCGAGCCACTGCTGCACGCCATGCATCGTGGCGGCGGAAGTGTCGAGGAACGGTTGCGGGTAGACGCCGAGGTAAATCAGCAGCGCCGCAAGGCCCAGCACCATGGTCAGTTCGCGACCGTCCATGCCGTGCAGGATCGAATCCGATTTCGACGGACCGAAGTAGGCACGGTGGATCATGATCAGCGAGTAGACCGAACCGAACACCAGACCGGAGGTGGCAATCGCGGTGATCCATGGCGCACTGGCGAACGTACCGATTAGGATCAGGAACTCGCCGACGAAGTTACCGGTACCCGGCAGACCCAGCGAAGCGGCGGCGAAGAACAGGCTGATCGCCGGCAGGTAAGCGATACGCGACCACAGACCGCCCATCTCACGCATGTCACGGGTGTGCAGACGCTCGTACAGCTGACCGCTGAGGATAAACAGGGCCGCGGCCGACAGACCGTGCGCCAGCATCTGGATCACTGCACCTTGCAGCGCCAGTTGGCTGCCGGAGTAGATGCCGATCAGCACGAAGCCCATGTGGGAAACGGACGAGAAGGCGATCAGACGCTTGATGTCGGTTTGCGCGAACGCGAGGAACGCGCCGTAGAAGATCCCGATCAGACCGAGGGTCATGGCGATCGGCGCGAACTCGGCCGAAGCATTCGGGAACAGCGGCAGGGCGAAACGCAGCAGACCGTAGGCCGCGGTTTTCAGCAGGATACCGGCGAGGTCGACGGAACCGGCAGTCGGCGCCTGGGCGTGCGCATCAGGCAGCCACGAGTGGAACGGTACGACTGGCAGCTTGACCGCGAAGGCGATGAAGAAGCCGAGCATCAGGATGTACTCGGTGGTCATCGACATCTTGGTCTTCAACAGGTCGGCGTAGTTGAAGGTAATCACGCCAGTGTTGTTGAAGTTGACCAGCACCAGACCGAGGATCGCCACCAGCATGATCAGGCCGGAAGCCTGAGTGAAGATGAAGAACTTGGTCGCTGCGTAGATCCGGGTTTTCTTGCCGTCCGAAGAACTGTGACCCCAGAGCGCGATGAGGAAGTACATCGGCACCAGCATCATTTCCCAGAAGAAGAAGAACATGAACAGGTCGAGGGCGAGGAACACGCCGACAACGCCGCCCAGGATCCACATCAGGTTCAGGTGGAAGAAGCCAACGTGACGTTGAATCTCTTTCCACGAGCAGAGTACCGAGAGGATACCCAGCAGGCCGGTCAGCAGGATCATCAACAGCGACAGGCCGTCGAGGGCCAGATGCACGTTGATGCCGAAGCGCTGGATCCAGACGTGCTTGAACTCAAGCGCCCAGGTCGGATCGGCGCCAGGCGCCGGCGCAAATGAATAGTCACCGTGGGCCCACAGCCAGAGGCCGAGGGCGAGTTCCAGGGTCATGGTCAACAGCGCAATCCAGCGGGGGAGGGTAGCGCCGAAGCGCTCACCCATCCAGCACAGCAGGCCGCCGATGAAGGGGATCAGGATTAGCCAAGGCAGAATCATGACGGGCTCGTTTCCTTTCGCAAATTCGCAAGGTTCATATCAGACCGCTACCAGCACGATGGCGCCGATTACCAGCACGGCACCAGCAGCCATCGAGGCGGCATACCAACGCAGTTGACCGGTCTCGGTGCGGCTCAGGGCGGTGTGACCACCCTTGGCCATACGCGGGATCAGACCGATGGTCTGGTCGAGCGGGTCTCTGCGCAGTACATGGCTGATCGCAAGGTACGGCTTGACGAACAGTTTGTCGTAGATCCAGTCGAAGCCCCAGGCAGCGAACCACCAGGCCGAAAGGAAACGGCCGATGCCGCTGTTGGCGATTGCCGTCACGAAGCGACGCTTGCCGAGGAACAGCAGGGCCGCCAGCAGGATACCGGCCAGAGCGATGGCGCCCGAGGCGATTTCCAGACTGTGCTTGGCTTCACCACCGGCATGGCCAACGCTCTCAGGCAGTACGCCGTGCAGCGGTGGCACGATCATGGCGCCGACGAAGGTCGACAGCACGATCAGTACCGACAGAGGCAGCCAGTGCGAGATGCCGTGACCGGCGTGGGCTTCGGTCTTGGCTTCACCGTGGAACGTGATGAAGATCAGGCGGAAGGTGTACAGCGAAGTCATGAACGCGCCGACCAGACCTGCGTAGAGCAGACCGTGGTTGCCGCTGGCGAACGCTTCCCACAGGATTTCGTCCTTGGAGTAGAAACCGGCGGTAACCAGAGGCAGGGCGGCCAGTGCAGCACCACCGACGATGAAGCTGGCGTAAGCCAGTGGCAGTTTCTTCCACAGGCCGCCCATCTTGAAGATGTTCTGCTCGTGGTGGCAGGCAACGATCACCGCACCGGAAGCAAGGAACAGCAGGGCCTTGAAGAAGGCGTGGGTCATCAGGTGGAAAATCGCGCCATCCCAGGCACCAACGCCCAGTGCCAGGAACATGTAGCCGATCTGGCTCATGGTCGAGTAAGCGAGGATACGTTTGATGTCGGTCTGCACCAGTGCGGCGAAACCGGCCAGTACCAGAGTCACACCACCAACGATGCCGACCAGGTGCAGGATTTCCGGCGCCAGGGTGAAAAGACCGTGGGTACGGGCGATCAGGTAGACACCAGCGGTCACCATGGTCGCGGCGTGGATCAGTGCCGACACCGGGGTCGGGCCAGCCATCGCGTCCGCGAGCCAGGTTTGCAGTGGCAGTTGCGCCGATTTACCGACCGCACCACCCAGCAGCATCAGGGTCGCCAGGGTGATCCAGAAGTCGCCGACCTGGAATTTCTGCGGTGCCAGCACCAGCAGTTCCTGGATGTTCAGCGTGCCCACTTGCTGGAACAGGATGAACAGGCCGATGGCCATGAACACGTCGCCGATCCGGGTCACGATGAAGGCCTTGAGTGCGGCGTTACCGTTGTTGCGGTTGCTGTAGTAGAAACCGATCAACAGGTACGAGCACAGGCCCACGCCTTCCCAGCCGAAGTACAGGAACAACAGGTTATCGCCGAGTACCAGGAACAGCATGCTGGCGATAAACAGGTTGGTGTACGAGAAGAAGCGCGAGTAACCCGCTTCGCCGCGCATGTACCAGGACGCGAACAGGTGGATCAGGAAACCCACGCCCACCACCACGCCGAGCATGGTGATCGACAGGCCATCGATGTAGAGGGCGAAGTCAGGCTTGAAGCCTTCGACCGCCATCCACTTCCACAGCACCAGGGTGTAGTGACCGCCCTCGGGAGGCGCGACGTTGAATTGCCAGATGACGTAGGCGGCGACAATCGCCGACAAGCCAATGGAACCCACGCCGATCAGCGCCGAGAGGTTTTCCGACCAGCGTCCACGGGAGAACGACAGCAGCAGGAAACCGATCAGAGGGAATACAAAAGTCAGAAAGATTAGGTTCATCCGCGCATCTCACTGGCAGCGTCGATATCGAGCGTGTGGAAGCGGCGATACAGTTGCAGCAGGATCGCCAGGCCAATACTGGCCTCGGCGGCTGCAAGGCTGATCACCAGGATGAACATGATCTGTCCATCCGGTTGCGCCCAGCGGGCGCCCGCAACGATGAAGGCCAGGGCAGAGGCGTTCATCATCACTTCCAGACTCATCAACACGAACAAAATGTTGCGGCGGACCATCAGGCCGACCAGACCAAGGCAGAACAGGATGCCGGCAACGGCCAGACCATGTTCGAGAGGGATAGCAGGCATGTCTTACTCCTTCGCCTCGTTACGGCCCAAATGGAACGCCGTGACGGCTGCGGCGAGCAGCAGCATCGAGGCGAGTTCGACCACCAGCAGATACGGACCGAACAGGCTGACGCCCACGGCTTTTGCATCGACGGTGGTGTGGCCGATGGCCTGACCGCTCTGGTGAGCGAACAGCACATACAGCAGTTCGGCCAGCAGCAGGGCGGCGAGAATCACCGGCCCTGCCCAGATGCCGGGCTTGAGCCAGGTGCGTTCCTGCTGAACCGAGGCGGGACCCAGGTTCAGCATCATCACCACGAACACGAACAGCACCATGATGGCGCCGGCGTAGGCGATCACTTCCAGCACGCCGGCGAACGGCGCGCCGAGGGCGAAGAAGGTCATGGCCACGGCGATCAACGAGATGATCAGGTAGAGCAGGGCGTGCACAGGGTTGGTGTTGGTGACCACACGTAGCGTGGACACAACCGCGATACCCGATGCGAAATAGAAAGCGAATTCCATCGTTCTTCCTTAAGGCAGCAAGCTCTTCACGTTGATCGGTTCGGCTTCGTTCTGCGCAGAGCCTTTCGGCTTGCCAGCGATTGCCATACCTGCAACACGATAGAAGTTGTAATCAGGGTTTTTGCCGGGGCCGGAGATCAAAAGATCTTCTTTCTCGTACACCAGGTCCTGACGTTTGAACTCGGCCATCTCGAAATCCGGAGTCAGCTGGATTGCGGTGGTCGGACAGGCTTCCTCGCAGAGACCGCAGAAAATGCAGCGCGAGAAGTTGATACGGAAGAAGTCCGGGTACCAGCGACCGTCTTCGGTTTCAGCTTTCTGCAGCGAGATGCAACCTACCGGGCAAGCCACGGCGCACAGGTTGCAGGCTACGCAACGCTCTTCACCATCGGGGTCACGGGTCAGGACGATGCGACCACGGTAGCGTGGCGGCAGGTAGACCGGCTCTTCCGGGTATTGCAGGGTGTCGCGCTTGCGAAAGCCATGGCCGAAGACCATGACCAGGCTGCGCAACTGGGTACCGGTACCCTTAACGATGTCGCCAATATATTTGAACATGGGTCAAATCCTCACTGAACCGCAACCGCAGGTGTGTTCCACAACACAACCGCAGCGGTTATCAGCAAATTGATCAGGGTCAGTGGCAGGCAGAATTTCCAGCTGAAATCCATCACCTGGTCATAACGCGGACGCGGGATGGAAGCGCGCAGCAGGATGAACAGCATGATGAAGAACGCGGTCTTCAGTGCGAACCAGACGAAGGACAGTTGCGGCAGGATGCCGAACGGACCGTGCCAGCCACCGAAGAACAGGGTGACCAGCAGCGCCGAGATCAGGATGATGCCGATGTATTCACCGACGAAGAACATGCCCCATTTCATACCGGCGTATTCAATGTGGTAACCGTCGGCCAGTTCCTGTTCCGCTTCCGGCTGGTCGAACGGGTGACGGTGAGTCACGGCGACGCCTGCGATGAAGAAGGTACAGAAGCCGAAGAACTGCGGAATGATGAACCACAGGTTCTGCGCCTGGTACTCGACGATGTCGCGCATGTTGAACGAGCCGACCTGCACCACGATGCCCATCAGGGCCAGGCCCATGAACACTTCGTAGGACACGGTCTGCGCCGAGGCACGCAAGCTGCCGAGCAGGGCGAACTTGTTGTTGCTCGACCAGCCGGCGAACAGCACCGCGTAGACCGACAGACCAGCCATGGCGAAGAAGAACAGCAGGCCGATGTTCAGATCCGCGACGCCCCAGGTCGGGGTGATCGGGATGATCGCGAACGCGATCAGCAGGGCGGACATGGCCACCACCGGTGCCAGGGTGAAGATCACCTTGTCGGCAAACGGCGGGGTCCAGTCTTCCTTGAAGAACATCTTCAGCATGTCGGCGGCGATCTGGAACATGCCGAACGGGCCAACGCGGTTCGGACCGTAACGGTCCTGCCACCAGCCCAGCAGGCGACGTTCGACAAAGCTGAGCAACGCGCCCGCGACCACAACGGCCAGCAGAATCACGATGGCTTTGATGACCGTCAGGATCACATCGATCACTTCAGGGGTGAACCAGGTCATTGCGCTGCCTCCTGCAGACCGTCGACGGACAGGCCGGCGAATGCCGGTGGAATGCCGGCGATGCCCGCAGGCAAGGCCACCAGACCAGCGCCCAGTTCTTCATTGATGCGCAGCGGCAGACGCAGGGTCTGGCCGGCCACATTCAGGCTCAGCAGAGCACCGTCGTTGACGCCCAGGCGATCCGCTTCGGATTTGGCCAGCGCCACGTACGGAGCCGGGATGCGTTCCTGTACCGGTGCGGCTTTCGACGAGTTTTCGTCGCTGCCGAACAGGTGGTAGAACGGCACGGCCTGCCAGGTGCCCGGCGCCGGGTTGAATGCGCGCGGAGCAGCAGCGAACCAGTTCAGCGAATCACCGGAGCTTTCGATCAGGCGGGTGCCCGGGTCGCCAGCACGCAGGTGACCACCGACTTCGTCCTGGAACTTGTTCCAGGCTTGCGGCGAGTTCCAGCCCGGCGACCAGGCGAACGGCACTTGCTGACGCGGTTCGGCCGAGCCCGAGTAACCTTCCATGGAGAAGGCGAACGCGGTGTCTTTGTCTTGCGGGGTGCGCGGTTCGTGAACGCTGATGTCGGCGCGCATCGCGGTGCGACCGGAATAACGCAGCGGCTCACGCGCCAGTTTCAGACCCTTGATGCGGAACGCGGCAGACGGCGCGGCGTCGACGATACGCGCCAGTTGCTCGGTGCTCGAAGCCACGGCAGCGGTGACGTGGTCGAGTTGCGTCCAGTCGATCGGCTGGTTCAGCAGGGTCGAGCGCAGGGCGTGCAGCCAGCGCCAGCCTTCGTGAACCAGGATGCTCGCATCCATGTATTGCGGATCGAAAACCTGGAAGAAGCGCTGGGCGCGGCCTTCCTGGCTGACCAAAGTACCGTCGCCTTCAGCGAAACTCGCCGCTGGCAGAACCAGTTGCGCGCGGTCAGTGGTGGCGGTCTTCTGGTGGTCGGCAACGATCACTACTTTCGCAGCGTTCAGCGCGGCATCGACCTTGGCTTTCGAGGTGCGGGTGTACAGATCGTTTTCCAGCACGACGATGGCGTCGGCCTTGCCGTCGATCACGGCTTGCAGCGCCGCGTCGACCGATTCGCCACCGAGCATGGCCAGGCCAAGGCTGTTGGCTTCCGGCACGATCAGGCTGATCGAACCGTTCTTCTCGCGCAGCTTCAGGGCCTTGGCGATGTTCGCAGCGGCTTCGATCAAGGCTTTGGAACCCAGCGAAGTACCGGCGATGATCAGCGGACGTTTGGCCGCGAGCAGGGCGTCAGCGATACGCTGAGCCAGTTCCAGTGCTTCGGCGTCCAGACCTTCAACGGCCGGTGCGCTGGCATCCAGCGCGTGAGCCACGGCGAAACCGATGCGCGCCAGATCATCCGGAGCGGCGTGAACGCATTCTTCGGCGATGTCGTCGAGCTTGGTTTCCGCCAGGCTGGCGATGAACAGCGGGTTCAGTTCGTGCTGACCGATGTTCTTCACCGCGGCGTCGAGCCACGGCTGAACACGCATGGCTTCGGCCATGTCTTCAGCTTTGCCCTTGACCGACTGACGCAGGGACAAAGCCATACGCGCAGCAGTCTGGGTCAGGTCTTCACCGAGGACGAACACGGCGTCGTGGTCTTCGATGTCGCGCATGTTCGGCACGGGCAGCGGGCTGTCTTTGAGCACTTGCAGAACCAGACGGATGCGCTCCAGTTCGGAGGCCTCGATACCGGAGTAGAAGTGCTCGGCGCCGACCAGTTCACGCAACGCGTAGTTGCTTTCGAGGCTGGCACGCGGCGAACCGATACCGACGATGTTGCGACCGCGCAGCAGATCGGCCGCCTTGTCCAGCGCCTGATCCAGGCCCAGCTTGGTGCCGTCGGCCAGCATTGGCTGACGTGGACGGTCGGTGCGGTTGACGTAGCCATAACCGAAACGGCCACGGTCGCACAGGAAGTACTGGTTCACCGAACCGTTGAAACGGTTTTCGATGCGACGCAGTTCGCCGTAACGCTCGCCCGGGGAGATGTTGCAACCGCTGGAGCAGCCATGGCAGATGCTCGGCGAGAACTGCATGTCCCACTTGCGGTTGTAGCGCTCGGAGTGAGTCTTGTCGGTGAACACACCGGTCGGGCAGACCTCGGTGAGGTTGCCGGAGAACTCGCTTTCGAGGGTGCCGTCTTCAACGCGACCGAAGTACACGTTGTCGTGGGCGCCGAACACACCGAGGTCGGTGCCGCCGGCGTAGTCCTTGTAGAAACGCACGCAGCGATAGCAGGCGATGCAGCGGTTCATTTCGTGGGAAATGAACGGGCCCAGTTGCTGGTTCTGGTGGGTGCGTTTGGTGAAGCGATAACGGCGCTCGTTGTGGCCGGTCATCACCGTCATGTCTTGCAGGTGGCAGTGACCGCCTTCTTCGCACACAGGGCAGTCGTGCGGGTGGTTGGTCATCAGCCATTCGACAACACTGGCGCGGAACGCCTTGGATTCTTCATCGTCGATGGAGATCCAGGTGTTGTCGGTGGCAGGGGTCATGCAGGACATGACGATGCGACCACGGGTGTCGTTCTCGTCGGTGTACTGCTTGACCGCGCACTGGCGGCAGGCCCCGACGCTACCAAGCGCGGGGTGCCAGCAGAAATAAGGGATGTCGAGGCCCAGCGACAGACATGCCTGTAACAGGTTGTCTGCCCCGTCGACTTCGAGCGCTTTGCCGTCTACGTGGATAGTGGCCATGGTTCAAAGGTCTTCGTTGGCCCGGTGTCAGCGGGCGTGGCTAATGGAATCTTGTTATCCGTCCGAATCCAGTCAGCCCCGAAAGGCGTCATCGGACGAAAGGCGAAGGGCACGGACCCTTCGCCTTTTTAAGCGTTTACGCGCCGACTACGATCGGCCTTGCCAGAGGCGGGACGGCGGCGCTTGCGGGCGCGATACCGGCTTCGAACTCTGGACGGAAGTATTTAATGGCACTGCCCAACGGCTCCACGGCACCCGGTGCGTGAGCACAGAAGGTCTTGCCTGGGCCGAGGAAGCCGACCAGACCCAGCAGGGTCTCGATGTCGCCTGGCTGACCGCGGCCTTCTTCGATGGCCATCAAGAGCTTGACGCTCCATGGCAGGCCATCACGGCACGGGGTGCAGAAGCCGCAGGATTCGCGAGCGAAGAACTGCTCCATATTGCGCAGCAAGGAAACCATGTTGACGCTGTCGTCCACCGCCATGGCCAGGCCGGTACCCATCCGGGTGCCCACTTTGGCGATGCCGCCGGCATACATTTGCGCGTCGAGGTGTTCTGGCAGGAGGAAACCGGTACCGGCACCACCTGGCTGCCAGGCCTTGAGCTTGTAACCGTCGCGCATGCCACCAGCGTAGTCTTCGAACAGTTCGCGACCGGTGACGCCGAATGGCAGCTCCCACAGACCCGGATTCTTGACCTTGCCGGAGAAGCCCATGAGTTTGGTGCCCATGTCTTCGCTGCCTTCGCGGGCCAACGATTTGTACCATTCAACGCCGTCGGCAATGATCGCCGGCACGTTGCACAGGGTTTCGACGTTGTTCACGCAGGTCGGCTTGCCCCACACGCCGACGGCGGCAGGGAAGGGCGGCTTGGAGCGCGGGTTGGCGCGGCGGCCTTCGAGGGAGTTGATCAGTGCGGTTTCTTCACCGCAGATGTAACGCCCGGCGCCGGTGTGGACGAACAGTTCGAAGTCGAAACCGCTGCCCAGAATGTTCTTGCCCAGCAGGCCTGCAGCCTTGGCTTCTTCCACGGCACGATTCAAGTGCTTGGCGGCGGTGGTGTACTCGCCACGCAGGAAGATGTAGCCACGGTAGGTTTTCAGTGCGCGGGCACTGATCAGCATGCCTTCGATCAGCAGATGGGGCAGTTGCTCCATCAGCATGCGGTCTTTCCAGGTGTTCGGTTCCATTTCGTCCGCGTTGCACAGCAGGTAGCGGATGTTGATGGATTCGTCCTTGGGCATCAGGCCCCACTTCACGCCAGTGGGGAAGCCTGCACCGCCGCGACCTTTTAGGCCGGCGTCTTTTACGGTCTGGACGATGTCGTCCTGAGCCATGTCGGCGAAGGCCTTGCGCGCAGCGGCGTAACCGTTCTTGGCCTGGTATTCGTCGAGCCACACGGCTTCGCCGTCGTCACGCAGACGCCAGGTCAGTGGGTGAGTCTCGGCCGAACGCTTGATGCGGTTGGCAGGACCGAAAGATGTCAGGGTCATACGTAGCCCTCGAGCAGTTTGGCCACGCCGGCAGGCTGCACGTCGCCAAAGGTGTCGTCGTCGATCATCAGCGCCGGTGCCTTGTCGCAGTTGCCGAGGCAGCAGACAGGCAGCAGGGTGAAACGACCGTCGGCGGTGGTCTGACCCAGGCCGATGCCCAGATTGTTCTGGATTTCGCTGACCACCGACTCGTGGCCGCCGATGTAGCAGACCATGCTGTCGCAGACGCGAATGATGTGACGGCCGACCGGCTGACGGAAGATCTGGCTATAGAACGTCGCCACACCTTCAACGTCGCTGGCCGGGATGCCGAGGATCTCGCCGATCGCGTACAGGGCGCCATCCGGCACCCAGCCGCGTTCCTTCTGAACGATCTTCAGGGCTTCGATCGACGCCGCGCGCGGGTCTTCGTAGTGATGCAGCTCGTGCTCGATGGCCGAGCGCTCGGTTTCACTCAAGGTGAAACGGTCTGTCTGGATAAGCGTGCTGTTCATGCTTAGCGGTCCACGTCGGCCATAACGAAGTCGATACTACCCAGGTACGCAATCAAGTCCGCGACCATGCTGCCTTTGATCACCGAAGGGATCTGTTGCAGGTGCGGGAAGCTCGGAGTACGGATCCGGGTACGGTAGCTCATGGTGCCGCCGTCGCTCGTCAGGTAATAACTGTTGATGCCCTTGGTCGCTTCGATCATCTGGAAGGATTCGTTGGCCGGCATGACCGGGCCCCACGAAACCTGCAGGAAGTGCGTGATCAGGGTTTCGATGTGCTGCAGCGTGCGCTCTTTCGGCGGCGGCGTGGTCAGCGGATGATCCGCCTTGTACGGGCCTTCCGGCATGTTGCGCATGCACTGGTCGATGATCTTGATGCTCTGGCGCATCTCTTCGACGCGGACCATGCAGCGATCGTAGGCATCGCCGTTGGCGGCCAGCGGTACTTCGAATTCGAAGTTCTCGTAGCCGGAGTACGGACGCGCTTTGCGCAGGTCGAAGTCGCAACCGGTCGAACGCAGGCCGGCACCGGTGACTCCCCATTCCAGGGCTTCTTTGGTGTTGTACTGGGCGACGCCGATGGTCCGACCTTTGAGGATGCTGTTCTGCAGGGCAGCCTTGGTGTATTCGTCGAGGCGTTTTGGCAGCCACTCCACGAAGTCTTTCACCAGTTTGTCCCAGCCGCGCGGCAGGTCGTGGGCAACACCACCGATGCGGTACCAGGCCGGGTGCAGACGGAAACCGGTGATGGCTTCGATCACCGTGTATGCCTTCTGGCGGTCGGTGAAGGTGAAGAACACCGGGGTCATGGCGCCGACGTCCTGGATGTAGGTCCCCAGGAACAGCAGGTGGCTGGTGATCCGGAAGAACTCGGCCATCATGATGCGGATGACGTCGACCTTCTCCGGCACCTTGATGCCGGCCAGCTTCTCGACCGAGAGCACGTACGGCAGGTTGTTCATCACGCCGCCGAGGTAGTCGATACGGTCGGTGTACGGGATGAAACTGTGCCAGGACTGACGCTCGGCCATCTTCTCGGCACCACGGTGGTGGTAACCGATGTCCGGTACGCAGTCGACGATCTCTTCGCCATCGAGTTGCAGAATGATGCGGAACGCACCGTGCGCCGAAGGGTGGTTCGGACCGAGGTTGAGGAACATGTAGTCCTCGTTGGCCCCGGAACGCTTCATGCCCCAGTCTTCAGGACGGAAGCGCGCAGCTTCTTCCTCAAGCTGCTGCTTGGCGAGGTTGAGGCTGAACGGATCGAATTCGGTGGCGCGCGCCGGGAAGTCCTTGCGCAGCGGGTGACCTTCCCAGGTCGGCGGCATCATGATGCGCGACAGGTGCGGGTGGCCTTTGAAGTCGATGCCGTACATGTCCCAGACTTCACGCTCGTACCAGTTGGCGTTTGGCCAGATGCTGGTGACGGTCGGCAAGCTCAGGTCGCTTTCGGACAAGGCGACTTTGATCATCACGTCACTATTACGCTCAAGCGACATGAGGTGATAGAACACGGTGAAGTCGGCGCCCGATGGCAGCCCTTGACGCTTGGTGCGCAGACGCTCGTCCACGCCGTGCAGGTCATAGAGCATGACGTACGGCTTGGGCAGGTTACGCAGGAAGGTCAGGACTTCGACGAGTCTGGCGCGCGCCACCCACAGCACCGGCATGCCGGTGCGGGTCGACTGAGCGGTGAACGCTTCGGCGCCAAAACGGTTGTTCAATTCGACGACCACATCCTGGTCGTCTGCCTTATAAGGCGGGATGTACAGAGCGCTGCCTGTAGTCATGGTTATTTTTTCGCTTTCGGTCAACGTAAAGAATGAAGCCAGCTTCTCGTTTCTTTGAAACAGACTGGATCAGACTTCGTCAGGGCTGCGCAGGTTGGTGACTGCGATTCGCTGTTCGCGGCGCTGTTCCTTTTGCGAAGGCATGTCGGCGCGATAAACGCCTTGGTCGCCAACGACCCAGGAAAGCGGACGACGCTCCTGTCCAATCGATTCCTGCAACAGCATCAAGCCTTGAAGGAATGCTTCTGGACGAGGCGGGCAGCCAGGTACGTAGACGTCCACGGGCAGGAACTTGTCCACCCCTTGAACCACGGAGTAGATGTCGTACATGCCACCGGAGTTGGCGCACGAACCCATGGAGATAACCCACTTAGGCTCGAGCATCTGCTCGTAGAGACGCTGAATGATCGGCGCCATCTTGATGAAGCAGGTACCGGCGATAACCATGAAGTCGGCCTGACGCGGTGATGCCCGGATAACTTCGGCGCCAAAGCGCGCGATGTCGTGGGGCGCCGTGAAGGCGGTGGTCATTTCCACGTAGCAGCACGAAAGGCCGAAGTTGTACGGCCACAGGGAGTTTTTACGCCCCCAGTTGACCGCGCCACTCAGCACGTCTTCGAGCTTGCCCATGAAAATGTTTTTGTGAACTTGATCCTCTAACGGATCGGAAACGGTTTCCCGTTCGCCGATCGGATACTGCTCGTTAGGAGCATCGGGGTCGATTCTGGTGAGATTGTATTGCATTGCCAAAGCCTCATTGTTTCAGCTTCGCCTGCCGCTTGCGACGAGCTTCCGGAGCCCAGTCAAGGGCGCCCACTCGGAACAGGTAGACAAGACCTGCCAACAGAATTGCTATGAAAACGAGAGCTTCGACGAATCCGGTCCAGCCGCTTTCGCGGACGGACACAGACCATGCAAAGAGAAAGAGGGCTTCGATATCGAAGATCACGAACAGCATCGCGACCAGATAGAATTTGGCTGAGAGCCGCAAGCGGGCGCCACCTGTAGGTAGCATGCCGGACTCGAACGGTTCGTTTTTGCTGCGGCCCCAGGCTTTTGACCCGAGGAGGCTGGAGACGCCAAGCATGAAGGCACACAGGCCGACGACACCCAGAAGGAAAATGGCAAAGCCCCAGTTGTGGGCCATGAGTCCTGTCGCTTCGGGCATGCTGGTAATCCTTAACAGAGAGCAAAGGTCTCTGAGCTTGATAAAGAAATAGGCAGTGACGATATGTCGCAGCAATCAATCGCGCTGATTTTATGGCTAAACACCCGGCAAGTAAAATTCCTATAGCGAAATTATTTATTGGAATAAGGACATAGCGTACCTCCAATGCCCTGCAGCCCATGCGTTGCGGGCATTAGCCGGGTTTATGCAAATAATGTTTTGTAGGGAATGTAACGAACATAGTTGTGGCTAAATGATAATTAATATCGTTTGTGGGGGTTTTGTAACTGTTTAGCGGTGCAGTAAACAGAAAGTTGTCTTATATGCCCGTTACTGCAAGTAGCGGTGGCGCCCGTTTTAGCTGATTTTTCTGACCTGAGTACTGGTCTGGATCAATGTTTTGTCGCACGGCCGGCGCTAAACCTGTGGGAGCGGGCTTGCTCGCGAAGGCGTCTCGTCAGTTTGCATAGGCGGTGGCTGACACACCGCATTCGCGAGCAAGCCCGCTCCCACAGGGGTTTTGTGGTGTTTGGGGAATCGGCGCGCAAAAAAACGCCCCGAACCAGTCGGGGCGTCAGTCTTGCGGCTTTGCGGTTAGCTTTCTATACGATCCGCAAAGGCCGTTTGCTCAGCGAAGCCGAATCAGTGGAACTGTTCTTCTTCGGTCGAACCGGTCAGCGCGGTCACCGAGGACGAGCCACCCTGAATCACGGTGGTCATGTCGTCGAAGTAGCCGGTGCCCACTTCCTGCTGGTGAGCCACGAAGGTGTAACCCTTGGCGGCGTCAGCGAATTCCTGCTCCTGCAGCTTCACGTAGGCAGTCATGTCGTTGCGGGCGTAGTCGTGCGCCAGGTTGAACATGCTGTGCCACATGTTGTGAATGCCGGCCAGGGTGATGAACTGGTGCTTGTAGCCCATGGCGGACAGTTCGCGCTGGAACTTGGCGATGGTCGCGTCGTCCAGGTTTTTCTTCCAGTTGAAGGAAGGCGAGCAGTTGTACGACAGCAGTTGGTCCGGGTATTCCTTCTTGATCGCTTCAGCGAAGCGACGGGCTTCTTCCAGATCCGGTTTGGCGGTTTCGCACCAGATCAGGTCGGCGTACGGTGCGTAGGCCAGGCCACGGGCAATCGCCTGATCCAGACCGGCGCGTACCTTGTAGAAACCTTCCTGAGTACGCTCGCCAGTCACGAACGGCTGGTCGTACGGGTCGCAGTCCGAAGTCAGCAGGTCAGCCGCGTTGGCGTCGGTACGCGCCAGGATGATGGTCGGCGTGCCGGCAACGTCAGCAGCCAGACGTGCAGCGGTCAGCTTCTGTACGGCTTCCTGAGTAGGAACCAGTACCTTGCCGCCCATGTGGCCGCATTTTTTCACCGAAGCCAGTTGGTCTTCGAAGTGAACGCCGGCGGCGCCTGCTTCGATCATGCTCTTCATCAGCTCGTAGGCGTTCAGCACGCCGCCGAAACCGGCTTCAGCGTCAGCCACGATTGGCGCGAAGTAGTCGATGTAGCCTTCGTCGCCCGGATTCTTGCCGGCTTTCCACTGGATCTGGTCGGCACGACGGAACGAGTTGTTGATGCGCTTGACCACGGTTGGCACCGAGTCCACCGGGTACAGCGACTGGTCCGGGTACATCGATTCTGCGGAGTTGTTGTCCGCAGCCACTTGCCAGCCCGACAGGTAGATCGCCTGGATACCGGCCTTGACCTGCTGAACAGCCTGGCCACCGGTCAGGGCGCCCATGCAGTTGACGAAATCTTTCTCTGGGCGGAAGGACGGCTTGGCACCCTGGGTCACCAGGTTCCACAGCTTCTCGGCGCCCATTTTCGCAAAGGTGTGCTCAGGTTGAACCGAGCCACGCAGACGGACGACGTCAGCAGCGGAATAAGTGCGAGTCACGCCTTTCCAGCGCGGGTTTTCAGCCCAGTCTTTTTCAAGGGCTGCAATTTGCTGTTCGCGTGTCAGTGCCATGGAGATAAACCTCGTCGCGTCTTTATGAAAAGTTGTTCTGCGGTGGAAAATTCCTGCGCTCGCTGACCAGAAGCTTAGGTGGTCAAGTCGGGTTCGGCGGGGTAGGCGACGGGATGAACGATGGGCTCGAGGGGAAGTGAGCAGGTAGTGGCGGACTGCGGGCGCATTCGGGCGTCGTGGGCCTTTATACGGACTACAGCGTGAAGCCGGGTTACCTAATTACGCTTCCGTCCCTCGGGACAACTTCGTTCCAGTCGGCAACCTCGTCAAACACACCTTGTGGGCGGTACAGACACGAAGCGGTTCGCGGGGTAGGTGCGAACGTCGCTTCGAAGGCCCTTGCCAGGGCCTCTGATTAGCGGGAGCGAGGCCATCATGCCTTCGCTTTTTTGGCTCGTCAAACGTTTTGTAGTGCTTTTTTTCAAGCACTACATCTTTCGTCTAATACGACTAATCAGTCAGTTTTCGGTGCTTTAGTCCAGGGCGTCGACTTTGACCCGTAAGGTCATGTCATCCCGGCCTTGAGTCGAGTAGCTGCGGGTCAGGCCCTGTTTGTCGGCCTGAGTCTGGCGATTTACGCCGGCGAGGGTGATCCATTCGCCCAGGCGTCCGCTGACTGTTGTGTCGGTACTTTGCACGTTCACTACATCGGGACGTTCCTGGCTCATGCGGTCACGGTTGGTACTGATTGCCAGGTGAACGATGTCGCCGGTGACGCTGGCGGTGACGTAGAAGCCTTGAGTGACGTTGCGGTATTGGGTCTGGCTACTGTAATCGCCGTAGGAGTTGGTCTGGCTGCTGGTGATCGGCACGCTCTGGCCGACCTGGATCAGCGCCGGCATGCCGTCGGTGGCCTGTACTTGCTGCACGCCGCCGTCACGGCTGGCGGTGCTGCGGCTGATAATGCGGGTCTGATTCGGCTGCGCGCCGTTGACCGAGTAGCCTTCATCGCCGCGACCGTTGTTTTCATTGGTATCAACCGTGATCAACAGGCGTTTGGGCGCAGTATCGAGCTGGGTAATCAGCGCCTTGAGTTCCTGAATCTTGTCCGGCTCGGCCTTGATGATCAGTTGATTGCCATAGGCGCTGACCTGACCGTCCTTGCCGATAAAGTCTTGCGCCATCGGCAGCATGTCGGCGCTGGTGCGGTAGTTGAGGGGCACGATTTCTGTGGCTGCCATCACCGAAAAACTGCAACCGAGCAGCAGGGTGGTGAGCAGGGTGCGTAGGGACATGTCCGTTATCTCCGCTTTCGAAAGGCTTGATATTGCCAGTTTGTCGGCCCGGGGTGGGGCAAGTTGAATCGTAGACAGCAAAACGCCCCGGCATCGGAAAATGGCGGGGCGTTTTGAGGGGGGCTCAAGAGCCTTTGTGGTGAGGGGATTTATCCCCGATGGGCTGCGAAGCAGACCTGAAATTTTGGGGCCGCTCCGCGACCCATCGGGGATAAATCCCCTCACCACAGGATCTCCAGAGATCACAAAATCTCCAGAAATTACAGGATCACTTCAGGTCAGGCCGAATGCCGAACCATATCGACATGCGGAATCCCGGCTTCGAGAAATTCCTCGCTGACCAGGCTGAAGCCCAGGCGCTCATAGAACGCCGTGGCCTGTACCTGCGCACTGAGCATCTGCTCTTTCAGGCCGCGGGCTTCGGCTTCGGCGATGACCGCTTGCATCAGCGCATCGCCCACCTTCATCCCGCGCCAGTCCTTCAGTACCGAAACCCGACCAATGTGCCCGTCGGGCAACAGGCGGGCGGTACCGATCGGAAAGTCGCCTTCGAACGCCAGAAAATGCACGGCGGTCGCGTCATCGGCGTCCCATTCCAGCTCGGGTGGCACCGATTGTTCGGCGATGAACACCGTTTCACGAATGCGCCGGATCTCGGCGTTGTCCTTTTGCCAGTCTGCGACACGTACGCGAATCTTATTCATCGGCAAATCCCAGGCTGCCTTGTTTGACCAGTTCGCACAGCAGGCCGCGACCGTCTTCGTCGTTGAGCCACTCGCCGAGATTGTCGACATGCAGCGCATCGGCGGCGCAGATCATCTTCAGCAGCTCGCGCAGCTTGCCCGGCAGGTAACGGCTCTGGCCGCTGGCGAACAGCAGCAGGTCGTCATCGACTTCCGACCAGGCCAGGCGCGCGCTCGGGTTGCGGATCAGCACGGCGCCGTCTTGCAGGGCGTTGAGGAAGTCGTCTTCTTCAACGTCTTCCGGGCCGACCACCAGTTCCGGGTAGCGCGGCTCGGTCATGTACTGGCCGAACCAGGTCAGCAGCAGGCGCTCGTCGCTCATGTGCTCGGCGAGCAGGCTTTTCAGGCGACCGAGTGCATCGTGCTGGATCTGATGCGGATCATCGCTGACCGGTTTCGCATCGGCGTCGGTGTAGCGTTCTTCGTCAGTCAGGAACTGGCTGAGGAAGTCGGTGAAGTGGGTCAGTACCTCCGAGGCGCTCGGGGCGCGGAAGCCAACCGAGTAGGTCATGCAGTTGTCCACGGCGACACCGCAGTGGGCCAGGCGCGGCGGCAGGTAGAGCATGTCGCCCGGTTCCAGCACCCACTCTTCGGTCTCGTGGAATTCGGCGAGGATGCGCAGATCCGCGTGTTGTAGCAGCGGGCTTTCGGAGTCGCACATCTGGCCGATCTTCCAGTTGCGCTGGCCATGACCTTGCAGCAGGAACACGTCGTAGTTGTCGAAGTGCGGGCCAACGCTGCCACCCGGGGCGGCGAAGCTGATCATCACGTCATCGACGCGCCAGCTCGGCAGGAAGCGGAAGTTTTCCAGCAGCTCGCTGACTTCCGGGACGAATTGATCAACGGCCTGAACGAGCAGGGTCCACTCTTTTTCCGGCAGCTTGCTGAATTCGTCTTCGGCGAACGGGCCGCGACGCAGCTCCCACGGGCGCTCGCCGTGCTCGATCACCAGGCGCGACTCGACCTCTTCTTCCAGGGCCAGGCCGGCCAGCTCGTCGGCGTCGATCGGGCTTTCGAAGTCAGGGATGGCCTGACGGATCAGCAGCGGCTTTTTCTGCCAGTAATCGCGCATGAATTCGCGCGCCGTGAGACCGCCCAGAAGTTGAAGAGGAGTATCAGGATTCATGTGTAACCTATTGAAAAAAAGCATTTTTCAGACGGGAATAAAAACGCCCGGCGCGGCCGGGCGTCTCAAACGGGTCAAGCGGTGGATCAGATGCGTTTGGCTTGCGCCACAGCGTTGCCGATGTAGTTGGCCGGGGTCAGCTGTTTCAGCTCGGCTTTCGCTTCGGCTGGCATGTCCAGGCCGTCGATGAAAGTCTGCAGCGCTTCCGGGCTGATGCCCTTACCGCGGGTCAGTTCTTTGAGCTTTTCGTAAGGGTTTTCGATGTTGTAGCGGCGCATCACGGTCTGGATCGGCTCGGCCAATACTTCCCAGCAAGCGTCCAGATCGGCAGCGATCTTGTCAGCGTTCAGCTCAAGCTTGCTGATGCCTTTGAGGCTGGCTTCGTAGGCGATCACGCTGTGAGCAAAGCCCACACCGAGGTTGCGCAGTACGGTGGAGTCGGTCAGGTCGCGCTGCCAGCGGGAGATCGGCAGTTTGCTCGCCAGGTGCTGGAACAGTGCATTGGCGATGCCCAGGTTGCCTTCGGAGTTTTCGAAGTCGATCGGGTTGACCTTGTGCGGCATGGTCGACGAACCGATTTCGCCAGCGATGGTGCGCTGCTTGAAATAACCCAGGGAAATGTAGCCCCAGATGTCACGGTCGAAGTCGATCAGGATGGTGTTGAAGCGCGCGATCGCGTCGAACAGCTCGGCGATGTAGTCATGCGGTTCGATCTGCGTGGTGTACGGGTTGAAGCCCAGGCCCAGTTCGTCTTCGATGAAGGCGCGGGCGTTGGCTTCCCAGTCGATCTGCGGGTAGGCCGACAGGTGCGCGTTGTAGTTGCCTACGGCGCCATTGATCTTGCCCAGCAGCGGCACGGCAGCGACTTGAGCGATCTGACGCTCGAGACGGTAAACCACGTTCGCCAGCTCTTTACCCAGGGTAGTCGGGGAGGCCGGTTGGCCGTGGGTGCGCGACAGCATCGGCACGTCGGCGAAACGGATCGCCAGTTCGCGGATGGCGTTGGCAGTCTGGCGCATCAGCGGCAGCATCACGTCGTCACGGCCTTCGCGCAGCATCAGGGCGTGGGACAGGTTGTTGATGTCTTCACTGGTGCAGGCAAAGTGGATGAACTCGCTGACCTTGGCCAGCTCCGGCAGCTTGGCCGCCTGCTCCTTGAGCAGGTATTCGATCGCCTTGACGTCGTGGTTGGTGGTGCGCTCGATCTCTTTGACGCGCTCAGCGTGCTCCAGCGAGAAGTTTTCAGCCAGTTCATTGAGAACGGCGTTGGCCTCGGCGGAGAAGGCTGGCACTTCCGGGATACCGGCGTGGGCGGCCAGGCGCTGGAGCCAGCGCACTTCAACCAGGACGCGGGCACGGATCAGGCCGTACTCGCTGAAAATCGGGCGCAGGGCCTGGGTTTTGCCGGCGTAGCGGCCGTCAACAGGGGAAACCGCAGTGAGCGAAGAGAGCTGCATGGGGTGTTCTCGGACAGTCGGGCAACGAAATGGGGCGCGTATCATACATGAAAAAATCCGCCGGTCCGTTGCCAACTGACCGGCGTATTACGCGCTACAGACTACAAAACTTTTATTGCGCGACGATTTACTCGCTGCGCATCAACGGATACAGCTCTTTGAGCAGCTTGCGCCGGCTGATCACCAACTGCCAGCGGTGGCCGCCGAGCTGTCGCCACAGGCGTGCCGAACGGATGCCGGCCAGCAGCAGGGCGCGGATCTTCGAAGCGTTGCTCGGTTGCTGCAGGTTGCGCATGTCGCCATGCACCTGAATGCGCTGGCGCAGCGTGCTCAGGGTGTCCTGATACAGCGCACCGCAGGCGGCGATCACGTTTTCGTGGGCCGGGCCGAAGTGTTCGACCTGCGACTGGATCTGCGGCAGGCGCTTGCCAATGGTGTCGAGCATGTCGTCACGTTTGGCCAATTGGCGTTCGAGGCCGAGCATCGACAGGGCATAGCGCAGCGGTTCGCGTTGCAGGGTGCTCGGGTCGCGCTCGAGGGCGCCGATCAATGCCCGATAACCCTCGCGCAGATTGAGGTCGTCGCCGCCGTACACATCCAGTGTGTCCTTCGGGTCGCGTACCAGCAGGCTGCCGAGCATGCAGCTCAGGCCGGCCTCACTGGTCTGCCCGGTCTTGGCGATGCGGTCGACCAGCACGGCGGCGAGAAACACCCCGCCCAGCGCCGTCAGTTGCTCCTGAGTCGGGCTCATGCCTGGCCGCTCCACGGCTCGGCAACTTCGATCACGCCGCCACCGAGGCAGATTTCACCGTCATAGAACACCACGGACTGACCCGGGGTTACCGCGCGTTGCGGTTCGTCGAACACGGCGCGGTAGCCGTTTGCGGTTTTTTCCAGGGTGCAAGCCTGATCGCTCTGGCGATAACGCACTTTGGCGGTCAGGCGCAGCGGCTGGCTCAGGTCGATCGGATTGACCCAGTAGATTTCCGAAGCGAGCAGGGCGCTGGAGAACAGCCATGGATGGTTGTTGCCCTGGCCAACGATCAGCTCGTTGGTGTCCAGATCCTTGCGCAGCACGTACCACGGCTCGTCGCCGGCATCTTTCAGGCCGCCAATACCCAGGCCCTGACGCTGACCGATGGTGTGGTACATCAAGCCGTGGTGACGGCCGATGACTTCGCCTTCAGTGGTCTTGATCTCGCCCGGTTGCGCCGGCAAGTATTGCTTGAGGAAATCGCTGAAACGTCGCTCGCCGATGAAGCAGATCCCGGTGGAATCCTTCTTCTTGGCGGTCGCCAGCTCGTATTTCTCGGCAATGGCGCGCACTTCGGACTTTTCCAGTTCACCGACCGGGAACAGGGTCTTGGCGATCTGTTCGCCGCCGACAGCGTGCAGGAAGTAGCTCTGGTCCTTGTTCGGATCGAGGCCCTTGAGCAGTTCGGTACGACCATCGATGTCGCGACGGCGCACGTAGTGGCCGGTGGCGATCAGGTCGGCGCCAAGCATCATGGCGTAGTCGAGGAACGCCTTGAACTTGATCTCGCGGTTGCACAGGATGTCCGGGTTCGGCGTGCGGCCGGCCTTGTATTCGGCGAGGAAGTGCTCGAACACGTTGTCCCAGTACTCGGCGGCGAAGTTGGCGGTGTGCAGCTTGATGCCGATCTTGTCGCACACGGCCTGGGCATCCGCCAGGTCGTCCATGGCGGTGCAGTATTCCGTTCCGTCGTCTTCTTCCCAGTTCTTCATGAACAGGCCTTCCACCTCGTAACCCTGCTCGATCAGCAGGAGAGCGGAAACGGAAGAGTCCACGCCGCCGGACATGCCGACAATGACGCGCTTCTTGGATGTGTCAGAAGGGGCTGGATCACGCATAGGGATTCAATGAGTGTCTTGAAAAAGGACGCGATTCTAGCAGGCTCACGGCCTCAAGGCTAAAGAGAAGGGCGGATCAGTTCGAGACTGAAGTGATGGCCGGCCAGATAGTCGTCGATGCAGCGGATGATCAGCTCGCTGCGCCAGTTGTCGCGCTGAGCGATTAATTCGCTACGGGTCAACCACTTGGCGCCGACGATGCCGTCGTCCAGTTGATAGTCGGGGTGGTGTTTCACTGCTTTGGCACTGAAACACACGCGTTGATACGTCACGCCGTTGCTCGGCGCGGTATACAGATAAATGCCGATCACGCCGGTGGGTTCGACGTCCCAGCCGGTTTCCTCAAGGGTTTCGCGGATGGCGGCGTCGATCAGGGTCTCGTTCGGGTCCAGATGACCGGCCGGCTGGTTGAGCACATTACGCCCGGCCTTGTGCTCTTCGACCATCAGGAAGCGGCCGTTGTCTTCGACGATGGTGGCGACGGTGATGTGGGGGAGCCATTCCATAGGGTTTCCTCGATGGTAGCGCGGTCAACTGTGGGAGCGAGCCTGCTCGCGAAAGCGTTGGGTCAGTCAACGAAGGTGGTGAATGATAAACCGCATTCGCGAGCAGGCTCGCTCCCACAGGGATTTTTGTGAATTCTGAAAACACAAACCCCGGCACACGGCCGGGGTTTGTGATGTTCCCTTTACAACCTTAAACCAGCGCAGCAATCGCCGCGTTGAAGGTTGCGCTTGGGCGCATGGCCTTGCTGATCAGCTCGGCGTCGGCGTGGTAGTAACCACCGATGTCCACTGGCTTGCCCTGCACGGCGTTGAGCTCGGCAACGATGGTCGCCTCGTTCTCGGTCAGGGTTTTGGCCAGGGTCGCGAACTGCGCTTGCAGTGCAGCGTCTTCGGTCTGGGCGGCCAGGGCCTGAGCCCAGTACAGCGCCAGGTAGAAGTGGCTGCCGCGGTTGTCGATGTTGCCGACCTTGCGCGATGGCGACTTGTTGTTGTCGAGGAACTGACCGGTGGCCTGATCCAGGGTTTTCGACAGAACCAGCGCTTTCGGGTTGTTGTAGTTCACACCCAAATGCTCAAGGGAGGCTGCCAGAGCCAGGAATTCGCCCAGCGAATCCCAGCGCAGGAAGTTCTCTTCAACCAGTTGCTGCACGTGCTTCGGAGCCGAACCGCCGGCGCCGGTTTCGAACAGGCCACCACCGTTCATCAGCGGCACGATCGACAGCATCTTGGCGCTAGTGCCCAGTTCCATGATCGGGAACAGGTCGGTCAGGTAGTCGCGCAGTACGTTGCCGGTCACCGAGATGGTGTCCTTGCCTTCGCGGGTGCGCTGCAGGGTGTACTTCATGGCATCGACCGGCGCCATGATCTGGATGTCCAGACCGCTGGTGTCGTGATCCTTCAGGTAAGCCTGAACCTTCTCGATCACTACGCCGTCGTGGGCGCGCATCGGGTCCAGCCAGAAGATCGCCGGGGTGCTGCTGGCGCGAGCACGGTTGACGGCCAGTTTGACCCAGTCCTGGATCGGCGCATCTTTGGTCTGGCACATGCGGAAGATGTCGCCGGCTTCAACAGCCTGCTCCATCAGCAGCTTGCCCTTGCTGTCGGTAACGCGAACCACGCCGTCAGCCTTGATCTGGAAGGTCTTGTCGTGCGAGCCGTACTCTTCGGCTTTCTTCGCCATCAGGCCAACGTTTGGCACGCTGCCCATGGTGGTCGGATCGAACGCGCCATTGGCTTTGCAATCTTCGATCACAGCCTGGTAGATGGTTGCGTAGCAACGATCCGGGATCACTGCCTTGGTGTCGTGCAACTGACCGTCGGTACCCCACATTTTGCCGGAGTCACGGATCATCGCTGGCATCGAGGCGTCGACGATGACGTCGCTCGGCACGTGCAGGTTGGTGATGCCCTTGTCGGAGTTGACCATCGCCAGGGATGGGCGAGCAGCGTAGACCGCTGCGATGTCAGCTTCGATCTGTGCTTGCTGCTCGGCCGGCAGGGCCTTGATGCGCGCGTACAGGTCGCCGATGCCGTTGTTCAGGTTGAAGCCGATCTGGGCCAGCACGTCAGCGTGCTTGGTCAGGGCGTCGTTATAGAACTCGGCAACGATCTGGCCGAACATGATCGGGTCGGAGACCTTCATCATGGTCGCTTTCAGGTGCACCGAGAGCAGTACGCCTTGCGCCTTGGCGCTGTCGATTTCAGCGGCGATGAACGCGCGCAGGGCGTTTTTGCTCATCACGGCGCAGTCGAGGATCTCGCCAGCCTGAACACTGGTTTTTTCTTTCAGGACGGTTGCGGTGCCGTCTTTGGCGATCAGCTCGATTTTCACAGCGTCAGCGGCGTCGATCAGGGCAGCTTTTTCGCTGCCGTAGAAATCGCCGGTGCTCATGTGAGCGACGTGGGATTTGGAGTCTTTGGCCCAGGCGCCCATTTTGTGCGGGTGCTTGCGAGCGTAGTTTTTTACCGACAGCGGAGCGCGGCGGTCGGAGTTGCCTTCACGCAGAACCGGGTTCACGGCGCTGCCCTTGACCTTGTCGTAACGCGCCTTGGCTTCTTTTTCGGCGTCGTTGGTCACGGTTTCCGGGTAGTCCGGCAGGTTGTAACCCTGGGCTTGCAGTTCTTTGATCGCTGCTTGCAGCTGAGGCACCGAAGCACTGATGTTCGGCAGCTTGATGATGTTGGCTTCAGGCGTAACGGCCAGGTCGCCCAGTTCGGCGAGGTGGTCGGCTACGGCTTTGTCGCCCAGTTGCTCGGGGAAGCTGGCCAGGATGCGTGCTGCAAGAGAGATATCGCGGGTTTCCACGGCGATATCGGCCGAGGCGGTGTAAGCCTCGATGATCGGCAGCAGGGAATAGGTGGCGAGGGCTGGAGCTTCGTCGGTGAAGGTATAGATGATCTTCGAGCGGGTGGGCATATTCGGATTAACTCTCTCTTCTTTGCTAAAGCGTGCGCAGAAACTCGAGGGGCGCCGGGTAAGCGCGTTCGTTCAAAGTCATCCATGAACCGAATGTCGAGATTCTTCGCGGTGATGTTGGGTGCATCAGTAGAGCGTCAAGCAGTCGGACTGCGGTAACAACCCGACCAATCAGGCGGAAAGTCTCGTGCTAGAGAGGCCAGCCGTCGTGACCCTTTGGTCAGCGGGCGGCATTATACATAGGTAGCTGGCAATCTGCCGATGGTTCATATGCAACGATTCTCGTCCATTGGTCTAAAGGTCGCAGGGGCGGGTGGGGCGTAGAGTCGCTGCGAATGCTTGAGTTTGGCGCTTTTCCCTTTGCTTTCAGGCTTGTACGAAACCAGATGTGCCCGCGCCGCGAACAGAGGGTTTGCGTGTTGATTTAACTGGGTTACGCTCGAACCAAGCCAGATGTTCAATCCAAACAATGGAGTTCAGCATGGGTTACAAGAAGATTCAGGTTCCAGCCGTCGGCGACAAAATCACCGTCAATGCAGACCATTCTCTCAATGTTCCTGATAACCCGATCATCCCCTTCATCGAAGGTGACGGCATTGGCGTCGACGTCAGCCCGGTGATGATCAAAGTGGTTGATGCTGCCGTGGCCAAGGCTTACGGGGGCAAGCGCAAGATTTCCTGGATGGAGGTTTACGCTGGCGAAAAAGCGACTCAGGTCTATGACCAGGACACCTGGCTGCCCCAGGAAACCCTGGACGCCGTCAAGGATTACGTGGTCTCCATCAAGGGCCCGCTGACCACCCCGGTCGGTGGTGGCATCCGCTCCCTCAACGTTGCCCTGCGCCAGCAACTCGATCTGTATGTGTGCCTGCGTCCCGTGGTGTGGTTCGAAGGTGTACCGAGCCCGGTGAAAAAGCCTGGCGACGTCGACATGGTGATCTTCCGCGAGAACTCCGAAGACATTTATGCCGGTATCGAATGGAAGGCCGGCTCCCCTGAGGCCACCAAGGTCATCAAGTTTCTGAAAGAAGAAATGGGCGTCACCAAGATCCGTTTCGACCAGGATTGCGGTATCGGCATCAAGCCTGTTTCCAAGGAAGGCACCAAACGTCTGGTGCGCAAGGCCCTGCAATACGTGGTGGACAACGACCGCAAGTCGCTGACCATCGTGCACAAGGGCAACATCATGAAATTCACCGAAGGTGCCTTCAAGGACTGGGGCTACGAGGTGGCGAAGGAAGAATTCGGCGCCGAGCTGCTCGATGGCGGCCCATGGATGAAATTCAAGAACCCGAAAACCGGCCGTGAAGTCATCGTCAAGGATGCCATCGCCGACGCCATGCTCCAGCAGATCCTGCTGCGTCCGGCCGAGTACGACGTGATCGCCACGCTGAACCTCAATGGTGACTACCTCTCCGACGCCCTGGCGGCGGAAGTGGGCGGTATCGGTATCGCGCCGGGCGCCAACCTGTCCGACACCGTGGCCATGTTCGAGGCGACCCACGGTACCGCGCCGAAGTACGCCGGCAAGGACCAGGTCAACCCGGGTTCGGTGATTCTGTCGGCCGAGATGATGTTGCGTCATCTGGGCTGGACCGAAGCGGCGGATCTCATCATCAAGGGCACCAACGGCGCCATCAAGGCCAAGACCGTGACCTATGACTTCGAGCGTCTGATGGAAGGTGCAACACTGGTGTCTTCTTCGGGCTTCGGTGAGGCGATCATCAAGCACATGTAAATCGTGCAGGTACAAAAAAACCGCCTTCGGGCGGTTTTTCATGACCGGGTGACGGTTGAGTCAGCCTGATACCTTTTCTTTATGAGGGGCAGGCGTAGCCGATTCGCTTGCCACGGGCGCCGCTGTGATCTTTACCGCGTGCAGGCCTTTGGGGCCCTGAACGATGTCGAAACTGACGACCTGCCCGGCCTTGAGGGTTTTATACCCGACCATCTCAATAGCCGAGTAGTGCGCAAAGAAATCTATGTCCTTGCCATCCTCGTCTCGTCCTTCGCGGGCATCGGTGTTGATGAAGCCGAATCCCTTGGCATTGTTGAACCACTTGACCTTGCCGACAGCCATGCTCAAATCCCTCTGCAACAGACTCCATCGCTGGAGTATCATCCAGGACATCCGCAATCTAATCCGTTAAAAGGATTGACTCCGCGGATCTTTTTTACCCACTGTGGGCTCTATTGGTTGTAACACCGTTTTCCCGATAGTCAAGGTGACCGGGCAGTCGGAGTTGAAAAGGTGTACAGCCGCCCCCACCACTGTATTTGCACAACTGACGAACCTTTCTTTCCATGCATGCAATCAGCCAGATTCGACTAACATTCAATCAGGATCGCCCGCTTCTCCAAAAGGATCATCCAGAGGAGCACGACGACGATTCGGCAGGCGTTGCTGTTCAGGAAGCAAAGCCTGCGTTACAGGCGCCGCCGATGTACAAGGTGGTTTTGTTCAATGATGACTACACACCGATGGATTTCGTCGTCGAAGTGCTCGAGGTGTTTTTTAACCTGAATCGCGAGCTGGCGACCAAGGTCATGCTGGCCGTTCACACAGAAGGACGGGCAGTATGTGGAGTGTTTACCCGCGACATCGCCGAGACAAAGGCCATGCAGGTCAACCAGTACGCCAGGGAAAGCCAGCATCCGCTACTCTGTGAAATCGAGAAGGACGGTTAATCGCCGACCACTTGGGTATGAGGTGAAGCTATGTTAAACCGCGAGCTCGAAGTCACCCTCAATCTTGCCTTCAAGGAGGCTCGTTCGAAGCGTCATGAATTCATGACCGTCGAACACCTGCTGCTGGCCCTATTGGACAATGAGGCTGCCGCCACCGTATTGCGTGCCTGCGGCGCAAACCTCGACAAACTCAAGCACGACCTGCAGGAGTTCATCGACTCCACCACGCCACTGATCCCCGTCCATGACGAAGATCGCGAAACCCAGCCAACACTGGGCTTCCAGCGTGTACTGCAACGTGCTGTCTTCCATGTGCAGAGCTCGGGCAAACGCGAAGTAACCGGCGCCAACGTGCTGGTTGCAATCTTCAGTGAGCAAGAGAGTCAGGCCGTATTCCTGCTGAAACAGCAGAGCGTTGCGCGCATTGATGTCGTCAATTACATCGCCCACGGCATTTCCAAAGTGCCAGGGCACGGCGATCACTCTGAAGGTGAACAAGATATGCAGGACGACGAGGGCGGTGAGTCTTCTTCTTCAGGCAATCCGCTGGATGCTTATGCCAGCAATCTCAACGAACTCGCACGCCAGGGTCGGATTGATCCGCTGGTCGGCCGCGAGATGGAAGTCGAGCGTGTCGCGCAGATTCTCGCGCGCCGGCGCAAGAACAATCCGTTGCTGGTCGGCGAGGCTGGCGTGGGTAAAACCGCGATTGCCGAAGGCCTGGCCAAGCGGATTGTCGACAACCAGGTGCCGGATCTGCTGGCCAACAGCGTCGTCTATTCGCTCGACCTCGGTGCACTGCTCGCAGGCACCAAGTATCGCGGTGATTTCGAGAAGCGCTTCAAGGCGCTACTCAATGAACTGAAAAAACGTCCGCAGGCGATCCTGTTCATCGACGAAATTCACACCATCATCGGTGCGGGCGCTGCGTCCGGTGGCGTAATGGATGCCTCGAACCTGCTCAAGCCGCTGCTGTCGTCTGGCGACATTCGCTGCATCGGCTCGACCACGTTCCAGGAATTTCGCGGCATCTTCGAGAAGGATCGTGCGCTGGCACGACGCTTCCAGAAGGTCGATGTCGTCGAACCGTCGGTGGAAGACACCATCGGTATCCTGCGCGGCCTGAAAGGGCGTTTCGAACAGCACCACAACATCGAATACAGCGATGAGTCGTTGCGCGCCGCTGCCGAGCTGGCATCGCGCTACATCAATGACCGGCATATGCCGGACAAGGCCATCGATGTGATCGATGAGGCGGGTGCCTATCAGCGCCTGCAGCCGGTCGAGATGCGCGTCAAACGCATCGAAGTGCCGCAGGTTGAAGACATTGTGGCGAAGATCGCGCGGATTCCGCCGAAGCACGTCACCAGCTCCGACAAGGAACTGCTGCGTAACCTGGAGCGCGACCTGAAGCTGACGGTGTTTGGTCAGGATGCGGCGATCGATTCGCTGTCGACCGCGATCAAACTGTCCCGTGCCGGCCTCAAGTCGCCTGACAAGCCAGTCGGTTCGTTCCTGTTCGCCGGTCCTACCGGTGTCGGTAAAACCGAGGCCGCGCGGCAACTGGCCAAGGCGTTGGGTATCGAACTGGTGCGCTTCGACATGTCCGAGTACATGGAGCGCCACACCGTATCGCGTCTGATCGGTGCGCCTCCGGGCTATGTCGGCTTTGATCAGGGCGGTCTGTTGACCGAAGCGATCACCAAGCAGCCGCACTGTGTATTGCTGCTCGATGAAATCGAGAAGGCGCATCCGGAAGTCTTCAACCTGCTGCTGCAGGTGATGGACCACGGCACGCTCACCGACAACAACGGGCGCAAGGCGGATTTCCGCAATGTGATCGTGATCATGACCACCAACGCCGGTGCCGAAACCGCGGCGCGTGCTTCGATCGGTTTCACCCATCAGGACCACTCGTCTGATGCGATGGAAGTGATCAAGAAGAGCTTCACGCCAGAGTTCCGTAACCGTCTGGACACCATTATCCAGTTTGGTCGCCTCAGCCATGAGGTCATCAAAAGCGTGGTGGACAAGTTCCTTACCGAACTGCAGGCGCAGCTGGAAGACAAGCGTGTGTTGCTGGAGGTTACCGATGCGGCGCGCAGTTGGCTGGCGGCCGGTGGGTATGACTCGGCGATGGGCGCACGTCCGATGGCGCGTCTGATCCAGGACAAGATCAAGCGTCCGCTGGCGGAGGAGATTCTGTTTGGCGAGCTGGCCGAGCATGGCGGTGTGGTGCACATCGACATCAAGGATGGTGAGTTGACGTTTGACTTTGAGACTACGGCGGAGATGGCCTGACTGCTTGGTTGTTGGTTTAGAGGGCGCCTTCGGGCGCCTTTTTGTTGGCTGATGTTTTTGGGTGTATATCCGTTGCTGCGGTAACGGCCACTTAGGGTTCCGCCCTTACGGCGGGTCACTTTTTCCAGACGCCGAAAAAGTAACCAAAAAGGCTTTACCCTGACGTTCGGCCCTCGCCTAGGCTCGGGTTCCTTCGCTCCGGTATTCATCCGGGGGCAGCGCCTACGGTTTGCTTCGCTGCACCTCCTCTCGCTGTGTTTGGCTGCGCCAAACGGTCGCTGCGCTCCCACCCCCGGATAAATCCCTCCACTCAGCCTGCCGACGGGCCCTGAGATCAAAAGCTTTACTCGAGCTAACGCTCATTGTGTTGAGTGGGGCGGCTTCGCCGCATGGGTGCACGCTCTCTAAATTGTAGGAGCCAGCCTGCTGGCGATGGCGGCCTGACAGCCGACCAATCTCTTGCTGATGCACCCGGCCCAATTGTGGGAGCTGGCTTGCCAGCGATGGCGGCCGACCAGCCTACCAATCTCCAACTGCCTAACCCAATCCACTGTGGGAGCGGGCTTGCTCGCGAAGGCGGCCTGTCAGCCGACCAAACTCCAAATGAAAACACCCAATCCCATGTAGCTGCCGAAGGCTGCGATCTTTTGATCTGGCTCTGGCTCTGGCTCTGGCTCTGGCTCTGGCTTTGGCTCTTGATGTGGCTTTTGATCTTCAGCCCCTTCGGCAGGCCGAGCGAAGGTGTCCATCAGGGGGTAGGCGCGCAGCGCCATGCGGCGAAGCCGCATACATCGAGAGGAGGTGCAGCGAAGCAAACCGGAGGCGATGCGCCCTGATGGGCACCGTAGCGAGGGAACACTGAGCCTCAGCGAAGTGCCGTACGCCGGGGCAAAGCCTTTTGGGTTACCTTTTCGGCGTTTGGAAAAGGTGACTCGCTGTAAGAGCGAAACCATAGGAGGCCGTTACCGCAGCAACGGATATACACCCAAAACCCAAACCCAAACCCAAATCGCAGACAAACAAAAACGCCCGGCAAAGCCGGGCGTCTTGTATTGACTTGATTAACGAGCGCGGTAAGTAATGCGCCCTTTGCTCAAGTCATAGGGCGTCAGCTCGACGCGCACTTTGTCACCGGTAAGAATACGAATGTAGTTCTTGCGCATCTTGCCGGAAATATGCGCGGTTACGACGTGCCCATTTTCCAACTCCACACGAAACATGGTGTTGGGCAGGGTGTCGACGACAGTGCCTTCCATTTCGAAGCTGTCTTCTTTCGACATGCAGTAAAGCCCTCGGTATCCAATGAATGGCCCGGTGCAACTGCGCCAGGCAAAAGCGGCGTGCATTGTGCCCGAAAAAGGGGGTTTAAGCCAAGGGGTTTACGGCTTGCGATCAGTTAAGAATCACCCAGCGCTGATTAATCAGCAATTCAATGGGGCGATACTGGGTCTTGTAGTTCATCTTTTTGCAGTTCTTGATCCAGTAACCGAGATACACCGCCTCTAGCCCCAGGCGCTGGCTTTCGGTGATTTGCCACAGGATTGCGAAACGACCCAGGCTGCGGCGCTCTTCGTCAGGTTCGTAGAAGGTATAGACCGCCGACAGGCCGTTGGGCAGCAGATCGGTCACCGCGACGGCGAGTAACCGTCCGTCGAGACGAAATTCATAAAAGCGCGAGAAGGGCAGATCGCGCACCAGAAAGGTCGAGAACTGGTCACGACTTGGCGGGTACATGTCGCCGTCGGCATGGCGCTGCTCGATGTAGCGCTGGTACAGATCGAAATATTCTTCGCTGAAGTGCGGTTTTACCGGGCGTACCTGCAGATCGGCATTGCGTTTGAAAATACGTTTCTGCTGGCGGTTGGGCAGGAACTGCGCCACCGGGATGCGTGCAGGCACGCACGCATTGCAATTCTGGCAATGGGGCCGATACAGATGATCGCCGCTGCGACGAAAACCCATTTCCGACAGGTCTGCGTAGACGTGCACATCCATGGGCTGACTCGGGTCGAGAAACAGCGTCGTCGCCTGCTCCTCGGGCAGATAACTGCAGGAATGAGGCTGAGTGGCATAGAACTTCAAGCGCGCCAACTCGGTCATGATCAACCCTCGGGATAAGCTGGTGAATTAAGTGTAAGCCACGCGCGCAAAAGTCGCTCAGCAAACCCAGGTGGCACGACTCGGTTGATCCAGGTGGCGAGCCAGATAGTCGGCGAATTCGTGGCGGGGGATCGCGCGGGCGCCGAGGCTGTGCAGATGATCGGTCGGCATCTGGCAGTCAATCAGAACGAATCCAGCGTCTTTCAAATGCTGCACCAGCGTGGCAAAGCCGAATTTGGAGGCGTTGTCGGCGCGGCTGAACATCGATTCGCCGAAAAACAGCTGACCCATCGCCAGGCCATACAGGCCGCCGACCAGTTGGCCATGATCCCAGACCTCTACCGAGTGGGCGAAGCCGCGGCGGTGCAGTTCGAGGTAGGCGTCCTGCATGGCTTCGGTGATCCAGGTGCCGTCGGCGTAATCCCTGGGGGCGGCGCAGGCACGGATCACGGCGTCGAAATCCTGATCGAAAGTCACCTGGTAGCGTTGCTTGCGCAGCAATTTGCCGAGGCTGCGCGAGACATGCAGTTCGTCGGGAAACAGCACGGTGCGTGGGTCCGGCGACCACCAGAGGATCGGCTGGCCTTCGGAGAACCACGGAAAACAGCCGTGCCGGTAAGCCTGCACCAGCCGATCGGCGGACAGATCGCCACCGGCAGCCAGCAATCCATTGGGATCGCGCATGGCCTTTTCCAGGGGCGGGAAGGTCAGGGAATTGCGTTGTAACCAAGTCAGCATGGCGTCCAGGCTTGCAGAAGGGGAGGGCAGTGCGGGCATCAGGCCCGCGATAAAGTGTGCCGTTAAATGACAGGAATGTCGTCCAGATACTTCTCCGCGTCCAGTGCCGCCATGCAGCCGGCGCCGGCCGAGGTCACGGCCTGGCGGTAGACGTGGTCGGCCACATCGCCGGCAGCGAAGACGCCGGGGATCTCCGTGGAGGTGGCGTCGCCGTCGCTGCCGCCCTTGACCAGCAGGTAGCCGTCGCGCATTGGTAATTGGCCCTGAAACAGGTCGGTGTTGGGTTTGTGGCCGATGGCGATGAACACGCCGGCCAGTGTCAGTTCGTGGGTCTGCCCGCTGTGGCTGTCACGCAGGCGCGCACCGGTCACGCCGCTGGCATCGCCCAGCACTTCGTCCAGATTCTGGTTCCAGTGCAGGCGAACATTGCCGCTGGCGGCTTTTTCGAACAGTTTGTCCTGAAGGATTTTCTCCGAGCGCAATTTGTCGCGGCGATGGATCAAATGCACCTCTTTGGCGATGTTCGACAGGTACAGCGCCTCCTCGACAGCGGTATTGCCGCCGCCCACCACGGCGACCACCTGATTGCGATAGAAGAAGCCGTCACAGGTCGCGCAGGCCGAAACCCCTTTGCCGGCGAAGGCTTCTTCCGAGGGCAGGCCCAGATACTGCGCCGAGGCGCCGGTGGCGATGATCAACGCGTCGCAGGTGTAAGTGCCGCTGTCGCCAATGAGTTCGAACGGGCGCTGCTGCAACTTGGCGGTGTGGATGTGGTCGTAAACGATCTCTGTGGCAAAGCGCTCGGCGTGTTTTTGCATGCGCTCCATCAGCGCCGGACCGGTCAGGCCTTCGACGTCGCCAGGCCAGTTGTCGACTTCGACGGTGGTGGTGAGCTGACCACCGGCCTGCAGCCCGGTAATTACCACCGGTTTGAGGTTGGCGCGGGCGGCGTACACGGCGGCGCTGTAACCGGCGGGGCCGGAACCGAGAATGATCAGGCGTGAATGCTTCGCTGCGTTCATCAAATACACCTCATAAGCCTTTGTCACAAAAGGCAATGCATGCTCAAATTGAACCGCAGGATTTGTGCGCTTGGCTATGCTCAGCTATGGGGTTTGAAGCATGGCATCAGCCGCACAAACCCGTACAATGCCGGGCTGTTACAGAATATTTGTAGAGCGCTGTGTTTATGGCTGTGTTTATAAAAGCTGCGGCACAGTGTTAAAAGTAGTCTCAGATGCGCCGGTTCACTTTTTTACCTGCCTGGATTGGGCAGTTTTTTATCGACATTCAATAGATGGACGCGCCCCGGGCGCAGGAAAAGAAGCGTTTTGAAGAAATCCACCGCAGCACCAAAAACAGTCGTTCCGCTCTGGCGCCAGCAATTGCACTACCGGCTCAAGGAAGGTGCATTGATCGCCATCGGTGCCTTGTGCCTGTTCCTGATGATGGCCTTGCTGACCTACGGCAAGGATGATCCGGGCTGGAGCCACAACAGCAAGATTGACGACGTGCAGAATTTTGGCGGCCCCGCCGGTTCTTACAGCGCCGACATCCTGTTCATGGTGCTGGGTTACTTCGCGTACATCTTCCCGCTGCTGCTGGCGGTCAAGGCGTATCAGATCTTCCGTCAACGTCACGAGCCGTGGCAGTGGAGCGGCTGGCTGTTCTCCTGGCGTCTGATCGGTCTGGTGTTCCTAGTGCTGTCCGGCGCTGCGCTGGCGCATATCCATTTTCACGCCGCCACCGGCCTGCCGGCGGGCGCGGGCGGGGCGCTGGGCGAAAGTCTCGGTGATCTGGCGCGCAACGCGCTGAATATCCAGGGCAGCACGCTGTTGTTCATTGCGCTGTTCCTGTTTGGCCTGACGGTGTTCACCGACCTGTCGTGGTTCAAGGTGATGGACGTCACCGGCAAGATCACTCTCGACCTGTTCGAACTGTTTCAGGGCGCGATCAACCGCTGGTGGTCGGCCCGAACCGAGCGTAAGCAACTGGTTGCGCAACTGCGTGAAGTCGATGATCGCGTTCACGATGTGGTCGCCCCGACTGTCACCGACAAGCGTGAACAGGCCAAGGTCAAGGAACGTCTGATCGAGCGCGAGCAGGCCCTGAGCAAGCACATGTCCGATCGCGAGAAGCAGGTACCGCCGGTCATCGCCCCGGCCCCGGCCAAGGCGCCGGAGCCAAGCAAGCGTGTGCAGAAAGAGAAACAGGTGCCGTTGTTCGTCGACAGCGCCGTGGAAGGCACCTTGCCGCCGATCTCGATCCTCGATCCTGCGGAAAAGAAACAACTCAACTATTCGCCTGAGTCACTGGCAGCGGTCGGCCACTTGCTGGAGATCAAGCTCAAGGAGTTCGGCGTCGAAGTCACCGTGGACTCGATCCATCCGGGTCCGGTGATTACCCGTTACGAAATCCAGCCTGCAGCCGGCGTCAAAGTCAGCCGCATCGCCAACCTGGCGAAAGACCTTGCACGTTCGCTGGCCGTGACCAGTGTGCGGGTGGTCGAGGTGATTCCGGGCAAGACCACGGTCGGTATCGAGATCCCCAATGAAGACCGGCAGATCGTGCGTTTCTCCGAAGTGCTGTCGACTCCCGAGTACGACAACTTCAAATCGCCGGTCACCCTGGCCCTGGGTCACGACATTGGTGGCAAACCGGTCATCACCGACCTGGCGAAGATGCCGCACCTGCTGGTTGCCGGTACCACCGGTTCCGGTAAATCGGTGGGCGTGAACGCGATGATCCTGTCGATCCTGTTCAAATCCGGCCCGGACGACGCCAAACTGATCATGATCGACCCGAAAATGCTTGAGCTGTCGATCTATGAAGGCATTCCGCACCTGCTGTGCCCGGTAGTGACCGACATGAAGGACGCGGCCAACGCCCTGCGCTGGAGCGTTGCCGAGATGGAACGTCGTTACAAGCTGATGGCGAAGATGGGCGTGCGTAACCTGTCCGGCTTCAACGCCAAGGTCAAGGAAGCGCAGGATGCCGGCGAGCCGTTGAGCGATCCGCTGTACAAGCGCGAAAGCATTCACGACGAAGCGCCGCTACTGCAGAAGCTGCCGACCATCGTCGTGGTGGTCGACGAATTCGCCGACATGATGATGATCGTCGGCAAGAAGGTTGAAGAACTGATTGCGCGTATCGCACAGAAAGCGCGTGCCGCCGGTATTCACCTGATCCTCGCGACCCAGCGACCTTCGGTGGACGTGATCACCGGTCTGATCAAGGCCAACATTCCGACGCGTATGGCGTTCCAGGTGTCGAGCAAGATCGACTCGCGGACCATCATCGACCAGGGTGGCGCCGAACAACTGCTCGGTCACGGTGACATGCTCTACATGCCACCGGGCACCAGCCTGCCGATCCGGGTGCACGGCGCGTTCGTTTCCGACGATGAAGTGCACCGCGTGGTCGAAGCCTGGAAACTGCGTGGCGCACCGGAATACAACGATGACATCCTCAACGGTGTTGAAGAGGCGGGCAGCGGTTTCGAAGGCAGCAGCGGTGGCGGTGACGGTGATGATCCGGAAGCCGACGCGCTGTATGACGAAGCCGTACAGTTCGTCCTGGAAAGCCGCCGGGCGTCGATTTCCGCGGTACAGCGCAAGCTGAAGATTGGTTACAACCGCGCTGCGCGCATGATCGAAGCCATGGAAATGGCCGGGGTCGTCACCTCAATGAACACCAACGGTTCGCGTGAAGTTCTGGCCCCGGGCCCGGTTCGCGACTGACTGCAAAAGCAAAAGGCGGGACAATGATGTGCCGCCGCTCTCCCAACGAGTATTCAAGAGGACTCCCATGCGTCTTATCCGCATGCTGTTGCCAGTACTGGCGCTGACCACGTTCGCGGCCCACGCCGACGACAAGGACGTGGCGCGTCTGACCCAATTGCTGGAAACATCGAAAACCCTGATCGCGAACTTCTCGCAGCTGACCCTCGACGGCAGCGGCACGCAGTTGCAGGAAACTCGCGGTGATATGGTTCTGCAGCGTCCGGGCCTGTTCTACTGGCACACCGAAGCGCCAAACGAGCAGACCATGGTCTCTGATGGCAAGAAGGTCACCCTGTGGGACCCGGATCTGGAGCAGGCAACCATCAAGAAGCTCGACGAGCGTCTGACCCAGACCCCGGCGCTGCTGCTGTCCGGTGACGTGTCGAAGATCAGCCAGAGCTTCGAGATCAGCGCGAAAGAGGCGGGCGGCGTGATCGACTTCACCCTCAAGCCGAAGACCAAAGACACCCTGTTCGACAGCCTGCGCCTGTCGTTCCGCAACGGCCTGGTCAATGACATGCAACTGATCGACAGCGTTGGTCAGCGCACCAACATCCTGTTCACCGGGGTCAAGGCCAACGAAGCGGTGTCGGCGTCGAAGTTCAAGTTCGACATCCCGAAGGGTGCTGACGTTATCCAGGAATAAACGCATAACCTTGTGGGAGGGGGCTTGCTCCCGAAGGCGGTGGATCAGTCGCCATCGATGTCGAATGGCACACCGCTTTCGCGAGCAAGCCCGCTCCCACAGGGGTAAATGATCGGTCTCAAGATCAAATAGAGGTTTCAACGCTACGTGATGGATCTGTTTCGCAGTGCACCGATTGCCCAGCCACTGGCCGCGCGTTTGCGTGCGACCAATCTGGATGAGTATGTCGGTCAGGAGCACGTGCTCGCTCGCGGCAAGCCTCTGCGTGAGGCGCTGGAGCAGGGTGCCCTGCATTCGATGATCTTCTGGGGGCCGCCGGGCGTGGGCAAGACCACCCTGGCGCGATTGCTCGCGGAAGTCTCGGATGCGCACTTCGAAACGGTCTCGGCGGTGCTTGCCGGGGTCAAGGAGATCCGTCAGGCCGTTGAAATCGCCAAACAGCAGGCCGGCCAATACGGCAAGCGCACCATTCTGTTCGTCGATGAAGTGCACCGCTTCAACAAATCGCAGCAGGATGCGTTCCTGCCGTACGTCGAAGACGGCACGCTGATTTTCATCGGTGCCACCACCGAAAACCCTTCATTTGAATTGAACAACGCGCTGTTGTCGCGGGCCCGTGTCTATGTGCTGAAAAGCCTCGACGAGACCGCGCTGCGCAAACTGGTACATCGCGCGCTCACCGAAGAGCGCGGGCTGGGCAAACGCAACCTGACCCTCAGCGATGAAGGCTTCCAGATGCTGCTGTCGGCCGCCGATGGTGATGGCCGGCGCCTGCTCAATCTGCTGGAGAACGCCTCGGATCTGGCTGAAGACAACAGCGAGATGGGCACCGAGCTGCTGCAAAGCCTGCTCGGCGATACCCGACGGCGCTTCGACAAGGGCGGCGAAGCGTTCTACGACCAGATCTCCGCGCTGCACAAATCGGTACGCGGCTCCAACCCCGACGGCGCGCTGTACTGGTTCGCGCGGATGATCGACGGCGGCTGCGATCCGTTGTACCTGGCGCGGCGCGTGGTGCGTATGGCCAGCGAAGACATTGGCAACGCCGACCCGCGCGCCCTGAGCCTGTGCCTGGCGGCGTGGGAAGTGCAGGAGCGTCTTGGCAGCCCCGAAGGCGAGCTGGCGGTGGCCCAGGCCATCACTTATCTGGCCTGTGCACCGAAAAGCAACGCGGTGTACATGGGCTTCAAGACCGCGCTGCGCGCCGCTGCCGAGTACGGTTCGCTGGAAGTGCCGCTGCACTTGCGCAATGCACCGACCAAACTCATGAAACAACTGGGTTACGGCGACGAATACCGCTACGCCCACGATGAACCGGATGCCTATGCCGCCGGCGAAGATTATTTCCCGGAAGAGCTCGAACCGATCCCGTTCTATCAACCGGTGCCCCGTGGCCTGGAATTGAAGATCGGCGAGAAGCTCAACCACCTTGCCCAACTCGACCGTTTAAGCCCAAGACAGCGGAGAAAATAGTGCTTCCATTGATCGTTGCAGTCTCCGTCGGCGGGATTGCCGGCACCCTGTTGCGCTTCGCCACCGGCAATTGGGTCAACGCCAATTGGCCGCGGCACTTCTATACCGCGACGCTGGCCGTTAATATCGTGGGCTGTCTGCTGATTGGCGTGTTGTACGGCCTGTTTTTGATACGCCCGGAGGTGCCGATCGAGGTGCGTGCCGGGTTGATGGTCGGCTTCCTCGGGGGGCTGACGACTTTTTCATCCTTTTCACTGGATACGGTGCGCCTGCTGGAAAGCGGGCAAGTGCCGCTGGCCCTGGGCTATGCGGCGATCAGCGTATTCGGCGGGCTGCTCGCGACGTGGGCCGGCCTGTCCCTGACCAAACTTTGATAACGAGAAACCGACATGCTCGATTCCAAACTGTTACGTAGCAACCTTCAGGACGTAGCGGACCGCCTGGCTTCCCGTGGCTTTGCCCTGGATACCGCGCGCATCGAAGCGCTGGAAGAACAGCGCAAGACCGTCCAGACCCGCACCGAAGCACTGCAGGCTGAGCGTAACGCGCGTTCCAAATCCATCGGTCAGGCCAAGCAGCGCGGCGAAGACATCGCGCCGCTGATGGCGGACGTCGAGCGCATGGCGGGCGAGCTGAGTGCCGGTAAAGTCGAGCTGGACGCGATCCAGACCGAGCTGGACTCGATTCTGCTGGGTATCCCCAACCTGCCGCACGAATCGGTACCGGTCGGCAAAGACGAAGACGATAACGTTGAAGTGCGCCGCTGGGGCACGCCGACGCAGTTCGATTTCGAAGTGAAAGACCACGTTGCACTGGGCGAGAAGTTCGGCTGGCTGGACTTTGAAACCGCCGCCAAGCTGTCCGGCGCCCGTTTTGCTCTGCTGCGCGGTCCGATCGCCCGTCTGCACCGCGCTCTGGCGCAGTTCATGATCAACCTGCACGTCAACGAGCACGGCTACGAAGAGGCCTACACGCCTTACCTGGTCCAGGCCCCGGCGCTGCAAGGCACCGGTCAGCTGCCGAAGTTCGAAGAAGACCTGTTCAAGATCGCTCGCGAAGGCGAAGCCGATCTGTACCTGATCCCGACGGCCGAAGTGTCGCTGACCAACATTGTGGCCGGTGAAATCGTCGACTCGAAACTGCTGCCGATCAAGTTCGTCGCCCACACCCCATGCTTCCGCAGCGAGGCCGGTGCGTCGGGCCGTGACACTCGCGGCATGATCCGTCAGCACCAGTTCGACAAGGTTGAAATGGTCCAGATCGTCGAGCCGTCGACTTCGATGGAAGCGCTGGAAGGCCTGACCGCCAACGCCGAAAAAGTCCTGCAACTGCTGGGTCTGCCTTACCGCACCCTGGCGCTGTGCACCGGCGACATGGGCTTCAGTGCTGTGAAAACCTATGACCTCGAAGTGTGGATTCCGAGCCAGGACAAGTACCGCGAAATTTCGTCGTGCTCCAACTGCGGCGACTTCCAGGCCCGCCGCATGCAGGCGCGTTTCCGCAACCCGGAAACTGGCAAGCCTGAGCTGGTACACACTCTCAACGGTTCCGGCCTGGCGGTCGGTCGTACGTTGGTGGCGGTGCTGGAAAACTACCAGCAGGCCGACGGTTCGATCCGTGTGCCGGACGTGCTGAAGCCGTACATGGGTGGCCTTGAGGTCATCGGTTAAATGAAATATCTGCCGCTGTTTCACAACCTGCGCGGCAGTCGTGTGTTGGTGGTCGGTGGGGGGGAAATTGCCTTGCGCAAATCCCGCCTGTTGGCCGATGCCGGTGCGCTGCTGCGGGTGGTCGCACCTGAAATCGAAGCACAACTGCGCGAACTGGTCACCGCCAGCGGTGGTGAGTGCCTGCTGCGCGGTTACGTGGAAGCGGATCTGGACGGTTGCGGGCTGATCATCGCCGCCACTGACGATGAAACGCTCAACGCCCAGGTCTCCAGCGATGCCCATCGGCGTTGCGTGCCGGTCAACGTGGTAGATGCGCCGCAGCTATGCAGCGTGATCTTCCCGGCAATCGTTGACCGCTCGCCGCTGATCATCGCGGTGTCCAGCGGCGGCGATGCGCCAGTGCTGGCGCGGCTGATTCGCGCCAAGATCGAAACCTGGATTCCTTCGACCTACGGCCAACTGGCCGGTCTTGCCGCGCGTTTCCGCAATCAGGTGAAAAACCTGTTTCCGGATGTGCAGCAGCGCCGTGGTTTCTGGGAAGACGTGTTTCAGGGCCCGATTGCCGACCGGCAACTGGCCGGGCAGGGCACTGAGGCCGAGCGGCTGTTGCAGGCCAAGATTGATGGCGAAGCGACTGTTACTACCGGCGAGGTGTATCTGGTGGGGGCAGGGCCGGGTGATCCGGATCTGCTGACCTTCCGCGCCTTGCGCCTGATGCAGCAAGCCGACGTAGTGCTGTACGACCGCTTGGTCGCTCCGGCGATTCTTGAGCTGTGCCGTCGCGATGCCGAGCGCGTCTATGTCGGCAAGCGTCGCTCTGATCATGCGGTGCCACAGGATCAGATCAACCAGCAACTGGTGGATCTGGCCAAGGCAGGCAAACGCGTGGTGCGCTTGAAGGGCGGTGACCCGTTCATCTTCGGTCGCGGTGGTGAAGAAATCGAAGAGCTGGCGGCCCACGGGATTCCGTTCCAGGTGGTGCCGGGGATCACGGCGGCCAGCGGTTGCGCGGCGTATGCCGGGATTCCGCTGACCCACCGCGATTACGCGCAGTCGGTGCGCTTCGTCACCGGGCACCTGAAGGACGGTTCCACCGATCTGCCGTGGGCCGACCTCGTCGCCCCGGCGCAGACGCTGGTGTTCTACATGGGCCTGGTCGGCTTGCCGGTGATCTGCGAGCAGTTGATCAAGCACGGTCGCAGCGCGGACACCCCGGCGGCGTTGATCCAGCAGGGCACCACAGTCAATCAGCGAGTCTTCACCGGCACGCTGGCCGACCTGCCGCGTCTGGTGGCGGAGCATGAAGTGCATGCGCCGACACTGGTGATCGTCGGTGAAGTGGTGCAGCTGCGCGAGAAACTGGCGTGGTTCGAAGGGGCTCAGGCGCAGGTCTGAAAACCGAGTTGCCCTCATTCGCGAGCAAGCCCGCTCCCACACTGGATCTGTGTCATGCACAAATCACCTGTGGGAGCGAGCCTGCTCGCGAAGAGGCCCTCAAACACACCGAATCAATCAGCCTCTACGCCAAACCCCTTTCCCGTTGAGCCGCGCCCGATCATGCGCCCCGCTGAAATCCTGCTTCGGCCCCTTCGGCACAATCCCCGTCGGATTGATGGTCTTGTGGCTGCCGTAGTAGTGGTTTTTGATGTGCTGAAAATCCACCGTCTCGCCAATCCCCGGCCACTGATACAGCTCTCGCAGCCAGTTCGACAGGTTCGGGTAATCGGCAATCCGCCGCAGATTGCACTTGAAGTGCCCGTGGTACACCGCATCGAAGCGAATCAGCGTGGTGAACAGTCGCACATCGGCCTCGGTCAGGTATTCACCCGTCAGATAGCGATTGGCGCCCAGCACCCGTTCCAAGTGATCCAGCTCGGCAAACACTTCATCGAACGCCTCTTCATAGGCGTGTTGCGAGGTGGCGAACCCGGCGCGATACACGCCGTTGTTCACCGCCGGATAAATCCGTTCGTTCAGTGCATCGATCTCGCCGCGTAACGGTGCCGGGTAGAAGTCCAGTTCGTTACCGGTCAGGCCATCGAACGCGCTGTTGAACATGCGGATGATTTCCGCCGACTCATTGCTGACAATGCGCTTGAGCTTTTTGTCCCACAGCACCGGCACAGTGACACGGCCGGTGTAGTCCGGCGTGTCGGCGGTGTAGCGCTGGTGCATGAAGTCGAAGTGATCGAGCTTGTCGCCAGTCGAGCCAAGGGCCTTGTCGAAGGTCCAGCCGTTTTCCAGCATCAGCCAGCTGACCACGGACACGTCGATCAGGCTTTCCAGACCTTTGAGCTTGCGCAGAATCAGCGTGCGGTGCGCCCACGGGCAGGCGAGCGACACATAAAGGTGATAGCGCCCGGCTTCGGCGGCGAAACCGCCTTCACCGCTCGGCCCGGGCTGGCCGTCAGTGGTGACCCAATTGCGCCGTTGCGCCTGTTCGCGCTGAAAGGCGCCGTCTTTGCTGCTTTCGTACCACTTGTCCTGCCAGTGGCCATCGACGAGTAAACCCATGATCAAGACTCCTGATTCCAATAAGCGTTGGAGCCGAGTCTATTCCGATGAGTTCGAACAAAAAGCGCAAAGATCGGGCGTCTATGATCGGTTAAATCGATTTGTTGCGCGCCGCCCAGTATTGCTCGGCGGTTTCGAACGCTTGCTCGCGACTTTGACCGAGACCGCGCAGGGCCAAGGCCATGGTCGAGATCAGGGCCATTTGCGGATAGCTGTCGACCACCTCGCCACGCCACACCGCTTTCAGATGTTCAACGTCCAGCGAGGCCGGTTTGACGTGGCGCTGACTGGACAGTTGCGGCCATTCCTCGTCCCAGCTCTCGCCGCCCTTGGTGCCGTACAGATGGCTGTCGGCATCCGGGTTGATCTCGATTTCGCCGCCGTCACCCTTGACCACGATCGCCGTGTCGCCGAGCAGACCACTGGCCTCGCGATGTACCGCTTGATAGCCCGGATGAAAAATACTTTGCAGACCACACCGCGCGCGCAGCGGGTTGAGGATGCGTGCCAGCGAATGGATCGGCGAACGCAGGCCCATGGTGTTGCGCAGGTCGATCATCTTCTGCAACTGCGGCGCCCAGTCGATCAGCGGCATGAACGCCAGACCGCCGTGGTCCAGCGCGCTGCCGACCTGCGCCCAGGTGCGGCACAGCGGGATGTTCAGCTCGCCAAGCAGTTGTTCGGTGTACAGGCGCCCGGCGGTGTGCGCGCCGCCGCCGTGCATGAAAATCCGCACGCCGTTTTGCGCCAGGCACTTGGCCGACAGCAGGTACCACGGCAGATGGCGTTTCTTGCCGGCGTAGGTCGGCCAGTCCAGATCGACATTCAGCGCCGGTGCCTGCAAGCGCTCGCGCAAGGCCTCGGTGAAGCCGGCCATTTCCTCGGCGCTTTCTTCCTTGTGCCGCAGCAGCATCAGAAACGCCCCGAGCTGGGTGTCTTCGACTTTGTCATCGAGCACCATGCCCATGGCTTCCCGGGCTTCTTCACGGGTCAGGTCGCGAGCGCCGCGTTTGCCCTTGCCGAGGATCCGTACGAACTGCGCGAACGGGTGTTCGGCGGGCGTTTCAAGGGTCAGCGCTGGAAAGTCGGTCATAAGCAATTCGTCGGTTTGGGCAGGCCCGCCAGTTTCGCGGCGAGTTTGGCAGGGGTGCCTTTGAACAGTCGGTTCAGGTGCAGGCTGTTGCCTTTGTCCGGGCCGAGTTTGAGTGCGGTGTACTTGATCAGCGGACGGGTGGCCGGTGACAGCTGGAACTCTGCGTAAAAGCTGCGCAGCAGTTCGAGGACTTCCCAGTGTTCGGGAGTCAGTTCGATGTCTTCAGCGGCGGCAAGGGCGCTGGCAACGTCATGGGACCAGTCGTCGAGGTCGACCAGAAAGCCGTCCTTGTCCAGTTCGATGGCGCGGGCGCCGACAGTCATCGAGTTCATAGCCAACTGTTGACCTTGTCGTGATGGATCGACAGTTCGACGAACGCCGGGTAATCGATGGCTTCAGCCCAGTCGGGAGCAACGATGGCACGGGCCTGCAGGTCTTCGGCGAGGGCGAACAGCTTGACCCGGCGCTCGTTCAGCGTGGCGAATGGCGCAGTGCCCGGTTGCAGGGCGTAAACCGCATCACCGGATAACAGTAAGGCGTCGGCAGCGCCGATCACGCGCAGGCAACTGCTCAGGCGATCATCGCCGAACGGGGAATGAGACAACACATGCAAAGTCGACATCAGAGGGTGATCACCTGGTCGTAACGGTCAATAAGGGCGGTGATTTCGCTGGCGCCAAGCGGCTGCGCTTCGTCCAGCGACAGCGTGCTCAGGCCACGGGCGCTGGCGCTGTCGGTGCAGTAGAACAGTTCTTCAACGCCGAACATCGGCAGCGCCTGCAGATTGGCACTGAGGTCTTTCTGTTGCAGGGCCTTGGCGTTCTGCCCGGCGGCCAGTTGCAACACGCCATCGTCGAGAAACAGCAGGCCGATCGGCAGATCGAACGCGCCGCCGGCGAGGACGATGTCCAGCGCTTCGCGGGCGCCGGGGCCGGACCATGGCGACTGGCGGCTGATGATCAACAGGGATTTGGCCATTTCACGCGCCTCCGAAACAGATCAGTCGATCGGCGTCCTGCACCGCGTCGTGCAACTGGCCGAGGCCAGACAATTCCCACGGCGCGCTGACCGCGACGGCATCACGCTGGTAGCGTTTGGCTTCTTCGTCATTCAGCACGCCACGGCGCAGGGCGGCGGCGATACACACCACACCGTCCAGTTGCTGCTCGCTGATGAACGCGCGCCATTGTTTGGGCAGGTCCAGTTCGTCCTGCGGGGTGACCACCGCGTCGGAGGCGTTGTAGACGCCGTCCTGATAAAAAAACAGCCGGACAATCTCATGCCCGCCGGCCAGCGCAGCCTGCGCAAACAGCAGGGCACGGCGCGAGGAGGGCGCATGGGCGGCGGAAAACAGCGCAATGGCGAACTTCATGACGGACTCGATCAGCAAAACTGCGGCCATGATAAAGCTTTATGACGGCAGCCGCGAAACCAAGTGAAGCACATGCCCTCTGTGGGAGCGGGCTTGCTCGCGAAGGCGTTGGGTCATTCGACACATCTTTGACTGATGCACCGCTTTCGCGAGCAAGCCCGCTCCCACAGGATCGTATTTCAGCGCGGCATATAGCCCAGTTGCCAACGCCGCGGAATGCTCAGGGACAGCACGCCCAGCACCGCCGCCAGCAAGCCGCTGGCGAACAATGCCCGAAGTCCGAAATGATGTTCCAGCACTGCGCCGAGTATCGCGCCGATGAACATCCCGCTCCACGGCACCAGTTGCACCCGCCAGCCATTACGCCGCTCGCCGAGCATCCAGCGCCCCAGTCCACGGCCGAACCGCGACAGCGCTCCGGTCACGTATGTCAGGCCCACCGGCAGGCCATTCACTTCCTCGACCGCCGCGTTGAGCATGCCCATCGCGATGATCGCCGCCAGCAACGCCGGCAGTTGCGTGTCATACGGCCAGGCCGCCGCCAGACAGAGCAGGGTGGCGATGCACAGCAACAAGGGCAATGTGCGCCGGCCACCGAGGCGCCCGATCACGATCCCCAAGGCATTACCGATCACGAAGGTGACGACGAGGATGATCAGGCGCAAAGTCAGTCCGAGGTCGCCGTCACTGATCGCCACCGCCAGCCGCGTGGTGTTGCCGCTCATGAACGAAACGAAATCGCCGCTGGCCATGAAGCCGATCGCGTCGGTCATGCCCGCCAGCACTGACAGGCTGGCCACCAGCGCCAGACCGATGCGCCCGCGCCATTTCTGCCGATGCAGATGCCCGGAAGTGGCGCGGTGAGTCGAAGTGGAGGGCAGCATCGGCGACGATATCCTTCAGCGGCGGTTACGGTTCCAGCCCATACAATTCGCAGTAATCTTCCCAGCGCATGTGGGCCATTTCCGCTACCTCGCGATGCACCTCCATGCGCTGGGCCTGATAGTCCTCGGGCGTTGCGGCCGTCAGGAGCAAGGTCAGTTCCCAGGCGAACAGGCCTTGATTCTCCGCTTCGGCCTCGAAGGCTTCGTGCAGGCGTTCTTCACGATACTGCGCAGCGGTTTCACCCTTGGCCTGGGCCAGCAGCGGATTGAGATGATCGAGGGTTTCGCGCAATTCGGGGCGCGCGTCGAGAAACAATTTCAGGGCTTGTTCATGTCGCTGGTCGGTGGGCGCCATGTGTGTTCCTTGTGAGGCTGATGACCCTAGGGTGCCGGAGCGGCTGCCGCATGTCGCGCTATAAATGCAGTAAAGCAGAACGATTTTGCCTGTTGCGGTGATACAGTCCGCTTTTTTCTGAATGAGCGAATGCAATGCGAATTCTGATGGTAGCGCTGGCCGCGACCCTGCTGGCTGGCTGCGCGGGTTCGGTGATGGACGATTCTCGCACCAAAGCCCCGTACAAGGTTCTGACCTCGGACAAGCCGGAGAAAGTTGTCGCTCAGTGCGTACAGTTCGGCTGGCAGGACGAAGCAGTGTTTGGCGTGGACGCCGGAGCGTATCTGCAACCGGGCAAGAAGGGTGGCTCGACGGTGTACACCCGTTCCGCAGAGTCATTTGTCGACGTGACCAGCGATGCGTCGGGAACCGTGCTCAACTACTACGCGCAGAAGGACGATTTTGTTGCCAAGCGCCGGTTGGCGGCGTTGGCGACCTGCCTCTGATCATGCGTTGAAGCGGCTGCCGTTATCGCCAGCAGGCTCGCTCCCACTTTTGAAATGCATTCCATTGTGGGAGCGAGCCTGCTCGCGAAGGGCCCTTGAGGTTCAACCCTTCAAGCGCTTCTGGAAATAGTGCCTGCTATGCCCCGGCGGGTAATCAACGATCTCGCCAAACTGGCTGAATCCCAGCTTCTCGTAGAACGCCGGCGCCTGAAAGTCGAAGGTGTCCAGCCAGATGCCGAGGCAGTTCTTCTCCTTGGCCAGATTTTCCGCCATGGCCATCAGTTCCGAGCCGATGCGTTGCCCGCGACCCTGTTCCGGGACGCACAGCAACTCGATGTACATCCACTGGAAGATCACCCGGCCGTACAAACCGCCGAGAATCGCGTCGTGTTCATCGCGCACCAGCAGGGCGAAAGGTTCAGATGTGGAACCACCGGTCCGGGCGTCGTTATACGCAATCAAAGGCTCGAGAATGGCTTTGCGCTGTTCTTCCGTAGGGTTCTGCGACAGCTCGATTCGCAACGTCATGTGCAACTTCCTTGTGAGATGAACCGCCAGCCTATCCTGCCCGGGGAGCGTCTTCCAAGTCCTTCCTCATCCCTTTGGAACCGCCGCTGTCGCGCCGGGGTCTAGCTTTTACAGCGTCATTCCGAACGCGGTTGATGAGGATCCCCCATGAATATTTTCGAAGCCCTTCGCGAAAGCCACGACCGCCAGCGCAGTTACGCCAAAGCCCTGGTCGAAACCAGCGGCGACACCCCGGAGCGGGTTGAAGCCTATAAACAGCTGAAAGCCGAGCTGCAGGCCCACGAAACCGCCGAAGAGCGCCACTTCTACATCCCGCTGATGGAGTTCGACAACGGTGTTGACCTCAGTCGCCACGCCATCTCCGAGCATCATGAAATGGACGAGATGATGGAAGAGCTGGACGAGACCGAGATGTCCAGCCCGGCGTGGCTGGCAACGGCGAAGAAGCTCTCCGACAAAGTCCATCACCATCTCAAGGAAGAAGAGCAGAAGTTCTTCCAGATGGCCGGCAAATTGCTCGATGACAAGCAAAAGGAACAACTCGCTGGCCAGTACGAAAAGGAGTACCAGGCGCAACTGCCATGAGTACTGAATGCCAGTTTTTGCAGTGTCGGCGTGTAGGCCTTTGGCCATGCGTTGGGTGGGTCTTGTCGTAATGGGCTGTATATTCATCCAGTGTTTTCGGCGTTTTTGACTTGAGACGCCGATTGACTGCGACAAAACCGCCGATGGACAAAAAAACCACCTCCGTTAGCTTGAAGGCCTCTCCTCGGACAGGAGAGTTCTTAAATCAACGGAGTGAAAAACATGAATCAACCACAAGCTCAAACCCAACTGCGACACGGTCGCGTCACCTCTCCAGCCAGCCGCGGTGCGGTAGCCATCGAGCAAGGATTGCTCGGTGCCTGGCAGGTCAACGAAATGGAAGGCGGCAAGAACTTCCCGGCGCTGACGGCAGGACCTTTTCCTGCTCCCTATGGCAGCGACAGTGACAGTGTCACGCCGCCCGCCGACGGTTACATCCTCAGCGGTGGCAAGACCGATGCCCGTGACTGCGTGAACTTCACCGACGAGGAGATGAGCAAAAAGCTCAATCGTCCGTTCAGCTGGCCACTGCTCAGTGTGACCCCGGGCCAGACGCTGGAAGTGAAGTGGGAATACACCGCGCCACACACCACCCGTGGTTATCGCTGGCTGATCACCAAGGATGGCTGGGATCCGAAACAGCGTATTTCCCGTGCACAACTCGAAGCGCAGCCTTTCGCCGAAGACTTCTACACTCAAGTGCCGTATTACAGCTATCCGGGGGAATTGAAGGCCAAGGTCAATCATTCGGTGAAATTGCCGGCCACCAAAAAGGGCCGTCACGTCATCGTGCTGATGTGGATCGTCGCCAACACCGGCAACGCGTTCTATCAGGCGTTCGACGTCGACTTCAAATAACGGCGTTACGCTCAACTCACAGGTTCTGAAGGATTAGAACATGTCAAATATCGACTTCACGCTAGTGCAAAACCAGGCGGCCGACGCGGCCTCGCTGATGCCGAGCATCGCCGGCAAAAAAATACTCATGGGCTTCTGGCACAACTGGCCGGCGGGTCCAAGTGACGGCTATCGTCAGGGCCGCTTCGCCGAAATCGCTCTGGAAGCGGTGCCCAAGGAGTACAACGTGGTCGCGGTGGCGTTCATGAAGGGCAGCGGGATTCCAACCTTCAAGCCGTACAACGTCTCCGATGCCGAGTTCCGGCGTCAGGTCGGCGTGCTCAACAGCCAGGGGCGGGCGGTGCTCTTGTCCCTGGGTGGCGCCGATGCGCACATCGAGTTGCGGACCGGACAGGAACAACCACTGGCCAATGAGATTATCCGTCTGGTGGAAACCTACGGCTTCGATGGCCTGGACATCGATCTTGAACAGAGCGCGATTGATTTCGCCGCCAACAAGACCGTGCTGCCGGCCGCGCTGAAACTGGTCAAGGATCACTACGCAGGCCAGGGCAAGCACTTCATCATCAGCATGGCCCCGGAGTTTCCGTACCTGACCACCAATGGCAAATACGTCGGTTACCTGCAGGCACTTGAAGGCTATTACGACTTCATCGCGCCGCAGTTCTACAACCAGGGCGGCGACGGGGTCTGGGTACCGGAAGCCAATAATGGTAATGGTGCGTGGATCGCGCAGAACAACGATGCGCTGAAAGAGGACTTCCTCTACTACCTGACCGAAAGTCTGGTGACCGGTACCCGGGGCTTCACCAAAATCCCGGCGGACAAATTCGTCATCGGCCTGCCGGCCAACGTCGATGCGGCTGCCACCGGTTACGTGATCGACAGCACCGCCGTCGGCAATGCGCTCAAACGTCTGGCGATCAAAGGGCTGCCGATCAAGGGCCTGATGACCTGGTCGGTAAACTGGGACAACGGCGTCAGCAAGGATCGCGTGCCGTATGGCTGGGAATTCAGTCGGCGTTATGGACCGCTGATTCACGGAGCGAAAACAGCGGCACAGGAAACGGATGACACGTTGTCGCGTGTCGCCCGTTAGCAGCAATTAAAGAGCCCGGTAGCGCTGCCGGGCTTTTTTGCGTGGGCCAGGCAAACAATGCCCGGATGTGAGTCATAGCGGAGCGGGTTGTTTATCCGATCGGGACGCGCTCGATACATTGAATGACTTGACGAGATCCAGCAAGCAGGCAGCCGCCTGATTGATCTGCGCATCGGTAAGCGCCGCGTAGCCAATCAGCACGCCAGGTTTGACCGCGTGACTGCTGGTGAATGCGGATACCGGTTGCAGGCAAAGATTGAAGAGGGCAGCCCGTGCGCAGAATTCTCTTTCATCAATGTCTGCGGGTAACCAGAGCACAAAATGTAATCCGGATTGCTCGCCGGAAATCTGCAGATCAGGGTTTTCTCGCAGCTTTGAGATCAGCAAATCGCGTCGATGTTGATACGTCTGTCGCGAGATGCGCAAATGCCGTACATATTTTCCGGTGCAGAGAAACTGGTTGAGTGCGAGCTGACCCAGTATGCCGGGCGTCTGGCCGGTGTCTTCGATGAGGTTGATGACTTTCTTCTGTAAATGTTTGGGAATGACCATGAAGCCCAGACGAAAGTTGCTGAACAGGGTTTTATTGAAGCTGCCGCAGAAAATCACCCGGTCGTTTGTATCTATTGATTTGATGGCGGGCAGGGGAGCACTGCCATAGTTGTACTCGCTGTCGTAGTCGTCCTCGATGATGATCGCATTGGCTGCGGTCGCCGAGGCCAGCAGGGCCTTGCGGCGTGCCATGCTCATGCAGACACCCAAAGGAGCCTGGTGAGAGGGCGTGACATAAATGGCCTGAACCGGACTGGCGGGTGACAGCGCTTCAACGATCAGACCTGCATCGTCCACTGGAATATCGATGATTGTGTTGCCGGAACAATTGAATATCCGCCGGGCCCAGTAATAGCCGGGATCTTCCATGGCAACGACGGCCTCTTTTCCCAATACCCGGCTGATAAGGTCGAGACAGTGCCTGATGCCGTGGGTAATCACGATGTCCTGAGGTGCGCAGTCAATTCCCCGGTAGATCTGGATATGGTCGCAAATGGACTTGCGCAAGTTCTCGTCACCGCCGAGTGACGAGGCCGATACTGCGGTGGCGAGGTCTTTGGCGGAAGGTGTGCATAACGACTTTACATCTTTTTCTTCGAGCAATCCCGGATCGGCCAGTCTGGCAATAAACGGTACATACGGCTGTAAATAAGTAATGGGAGCAGGTGAATCGGATGACCGGTGAGTATCAAGTTCGACTTGCAGTTCCTTAGTTCTGGCGGCGGCGATCAGATTATCCGGCAATGTTGCGCAGACTATCGAGCCGGCACCTCGCTTGCGAATGATGAAACCTTCTTCGCGCAATTGATCGAAAACAGTTTCCAGGGTCCCTCGGGAAACTCCCCATCTTTGCGCAAGCGTACGCGTGGAGGGCAGCGCTTCGCCGGATTGGAGCCGACCGGAACTGATCAGGTGTTCAAGGAAACGGCACAGAAGCTGATGTTTGGTGGACAGCGAATGTTCGGTCAATTCGAACGGCAAGACTAGGTCGAGGCCAACTGGCCGCTTACCTCTGGTCATAGTGGTACACACCAAAATCCATTTAATGGATCTTCATCTTAGCGCGGCATACAAATACGCTCAACGCCGCTCAAGCTAACGCGTTGAGGGGTGGCGCGCGAGTCATTGGGGTCAAGAGAAACTGGATTGGTATAGGGATATCGTCGGCAATGACTGCTTTTGAAAAACTGTCAACACTCAATAAGACTAATCATCGCGAGCCGCAACTAAAGATTGCGATAGTCGGAGGGGGTGCAACAGCGATTAGTGTAATTGATGCGTTGCAGCGCGACGTTAAGCTGAAAAATATGGATGTTGCAATTACTCTCTATGAGCCTGACAAGAAAATAGGTCCAGGTCGCGCTTATCAAAACGATGGTGATTATGGATTGATTAATCGCCAGGCCCGATTCATGTCCGTGAAAAGTGACGATCCCCGGCACTTTGTAGGATGGGTCACTCATAAATATGGAAGTGCACTGGCGCAACTTGATTTCTTGCCCCGTCACTATTTTGGTGAGTACCTGTCCGATTGTTTTGCCGAGCAAGTGGCGCTGGCGCGCGACCTCAAGCGGCCGATTCGGGTGATCGGGCAAAAGGTCACCAGCCTGACAATGCACGATGACAAAGCGGTCGTCGGTGTCGAAAACGGGCCGCAACAAGTGTTCGACCGGGTGATTCTGTGCATCGGTACCGCTGAACCGGCGGATATCTTCTCGTTGGCCTGTTCCCAGAATTACATCGGCAATCCGTATCCGATGTGGACCAAGTTTTCCGCGATTGGCGGCGACGATCAGGTGGCGATCATTGGTTCCAGCCTCTCTGCTGTCGATGCAGTCCTGGCCCTGAATGCCCAGGGACACCGCGGCAAGATCGTCATGCTGTCGCGCAATGCGCTGCTGCCAGCGGTGCGCATGCCGCATCACGACTTCACTTACAAGGTCATCACCCGCGAACGTATCGAAGAGCTGCGTGATGAAGCGGGGATGATCTCGTGGTCGAAATGGCTTGGCCTGATCACCTTCGAACTGACAGCCCAAGGCGTGGATCTGGAGAAGCTCAAGGCTGAACTGGCGCCAGGTCAACTGCCGTTCGAGCGGCTGGAGCGCCATCTTCAAGCATCGGCCCGTGGCGAAAAGTGGCTGTCCATCCTGATTGATATTGCCAACGACTACGTCGAGCTGGCCTGGGACAGCCTGAGTGCGGGCGATCGCAGTTATTACATGGCCAACTATCACTCGATTTTCATGAGCCTGTGCAACCCGATGCCTCCGGCAACGGCCAACAAGTTGCGCAACATGCTCGAATCCGGACACCTCGTGATTCGTCCTGGCCTGAAGGGCGTGGAACTGAGTCCCGGTGGCGGTTTCGTCCTGAATTACCAGGCAGGCGCCTGTCATGCCGACTGGGTCATCAACGCCACTCGATCTGAAACCGGTGGTGTCGGGCAGACCGGTACCGAGCTGGTGTCTTCGATGGTCAACAATGGCGTCGCTCAGCACCATCCGTTTGGTGGACTGCACGTGTCATTCGGCTCGCACAAGGTCATCGACCGCAGTGGCAAGGCCAGCGACGCTATTTATGCCTTGGGCCAACTGGCTGCCGGTAACCATTACTACACTAGTTCACTGGCCATGATCACACGTCAGATCGACCGGGTTCTGCCGCATTTGCTGACGACTGATCAATACCTCAAGGAGCTTTCTGCGTGAAATCCAGCCGCCCCGGAATCCTGTTACCTGCAGCGTTATTGACGGCTGTAATCGTGCCGCAGCTCGGACTCGGCCTGATGACGCCTACGGTTGCAAAACTGGCGGAGGAGTTTCGAGTCCCCCATGAGGCGATTCAGGAAACGTTTGTTGTTTACATGATCGGGTATGCGTTGTCCGTGGTATTGGCGGGGATTCTTGCCGATCGTATCGGAGCCCGTCGCGTACAGATTTCGGGGTTGCTGATTTGTGCTGCCGGGTGCCTGCTTGCAGCGTTCTCGGACTCCTTTTACCTGTTTGCGGTTGCGCGTTTCATGCAGGCCCTCGGAGGGTGTGTAGGGACCGTAACCACCAGGCTGATCGTGAAATCCGATTATCCGGAAAGCAAACGCCTGCGAATTCTCACCACCCTTGCCTCGGCGATAGCGCTCACGCCGTGTATCGCACCGTTGCTCGGCGGCATGTTGTTACCTTCGCTGGGATGGCGCTGGATGATGGGCGGCGTGGGGATGTTCAATCTCGCGGCATTGGTGCTTTTCTGGCAGGTCGACACCTCCCCGGGGGCATCGGATTCGACGGGGCGCAGCATCATTGCCGTTTATGCCGCCAACTTCAGAAATGCGGATTATCTGGCTTATGCCGCCGGCATCAGTCTGGTGTGGATGAGTTACTTCGTGTTCCTGTCCTGTTCGACTTATGCGTTGCAGACGGAACTGGGCATGTCTAGCCTGGGTTACGGCGCGGTGATCTCCCTGTGCGCCGTCGGTTATGTGATTGGCAGTACGTTGGCGCGAGCATTGAGCGCCAGGTGGGCGTTGAACGAGATCCTGCTGCTTGGAAGCAGGGTAGGCATGGCCGGGTGCATGTTGCTGGGCATTCTGCTGTCGGTGTTTGGCAGTGTGCTGCCGGCGCTGCTGATTCCGATGGTGCTCATTCTGTTGTCGGTCGGGATGGTGATTCCCGCGACTCAGGCCGGGCTATTGAAGAGTGTCAGTCGCGATATCGGTATTTCCTCCGGGCAGTTTTTCTTTTTCCAGATGGCGGCGGGGGCCGGTTACGGTTTGCTGGTCAGTTCCTTTTCCGAACTGGGCGTTCGTGGCCTGGCACTGTTTATCGCCATTCCGATGGTCGTGTTGTTCGTTTTCCTGAATATGTCGCGGGCACTGTCGAAGTCCCCGGAAGAACAGTTGAAGGCAGTCTCTCGGACCTGAGTTTGCTGTTGCTGCGACCCTGATAAAAAAAACAAGGATGTGTAGTCGTGCAGTATCTGAAATCGCTGAAGTTGAACAGTGTGTGTTATGACATTCGTGGCCCGGCACTGGAGCAGGCCAGAAAGATGGAGGAGGACGGCCAGCGCATTCTCAAGTTGAATATCGGCAATCCCGCGCCCTTCGGTTTCGAGGCGCCCGACGAGATACTCCAGGATGTGATCCGTAATTTGCCGACGGCGCAAGGTTACAGTGACTCCAAAGGCTTGTTCAGCGCCCGCAAAGCTGTCATGCAGTACTGTCAGCAGAAGCAGATCGAGGGCGTCGGCGTCGACGATATCTACCTGGGCAATGGTGTCTCCGAGCTCATTGTGATGTCACTGCAGGCGCTGCTGAACAACCGCGATGAAGTGCTGGTGCCTGCTCCGGATTATCCGTTGTGGACCGCCGCGGTGAGTCTTGCCGGGGGCAATGCGGTGCACTACAGGTGCGACGAGCAGCAGGACTGGTGGCCGGACCTCGATGACATACGGGCCAAAATCACCCCCAACACCCGAGCGCTGGTGATCATCAACCCCAACAATCCCACCGGTGCGGTGTATCCGCGAGACGTGCTGCTGGGAATGCTGGAGATCGCGCGCCAGCACAATCTGGTGGTGTTCTCCGACGAGATCTACGACAAGATTCTCTACGACGAGGCGGTGCACATCAGCACCGCCTCGCTGGCGCCGGACCTGCTGTGCCTGACGTTCAACGGGTTGTCCAAGTCGTACCGGGTGGCCGGGTTCCGCTCCGGCTGGCTAGTGATTTCCGGGCCGAAGCAGCATGCCGCCGGCTACATCGAAGGCATCGACATGCTGGCGAACATGCGCCTGTGCGCCAACGTTCCGGCCCAGCATGCGATCCAGACCGCGCTGGGGGGTTACCAGAGTATCAATGACCTGGTCTTGCCTCAGGGGCGTCTGCTCGAGCAGCGTAACCGGGTGCATGAACTGCTCAACGCTATTCCCGGCGTCAGTTGCGTCAAGCCGATGGGCGCGCTGTACGCGTTTCCAAGGATCGATCCGAAAATTTGCCCGATCAAGGATGACGAAAAGTTTGTCCTCGAACTGCTGATGTCGGAAAGGCTGCTGGTGGTTCAGGGAACCGCGTTCAACTGGCCCGCACCCGACCATTTTCGCGTGGTCACGTTGCCGGCATTGCCGGACATCGAAGACGCCATGGCGCGGATTCATCGATTCATCAGCAGCAGGTCAGTCAACAACCTGAGCGTTCGTCGAGTGGCGAATAACGCCCGGGACCTGTGGCCGGTCTTCTGATTCCAGACGCAGATCAAGTAAGCAAGTTGTCATGCCTGACGTAAGTTCGTGGCAGGTGTGACAGCGCAAAGTGCCAGACGGCTGGATGCCACACTCGGCCATCTCTCTAAGTTGTGCAGCATAAAGGAATGAGTATGCGGAACTTTGATGCGCAGGTTTCTTATCGGGTCATGCTTTCTCAGGATGAGGTTAATCATCATGGGGCCGATTGGGAGAAAGAGGCCTTGAATGAACTGCAAGAGCGACTTGGAGCAGGGTCCGACTTTCCCTGCATCTTTTCCAAGAATGCATTCAAGAAGTCTTCGATCAAGTTTGTATTTGTCGACACTTTGGATGCTCAAGGGCTGGCGAAACTGGCTGAAGGGTTAAAAGAGTATGTAACGCTTTCCAGAACATGGAGTGGTTCAATCGAAGACGCTTATCCGCTCATCGTGTTCTTTTCAACCGATGCGATATCGGCGAGTACCGCGCAGGAGTATCAGGCCGCCGGGTGGGGCGTGCTGCAGAGCCTGCACTGGCTGGATGAAAGCCCGTGGCCGGACAGCGTCGATGTCGACCCGGAGTCACCGTTCTGGTCGATGTGCTTCGCGGGAATGCAACTGTTTGTGAATATGAGTTCTCCCGCACACAAACTTCGCAAGAGCAGAAACCTCGGGTCGAGATTTGCGCTGGTGATTAATCCGCGTGAACGCTTCGATGTATTTGCCGGCGATACCGTGGGCGGACGTAATGTTCGCGCCAATATTCGCAAACGCATCCTTAAATATGATTCGGTGCCCCACGCCTTGCAATTGGGCGGCTTCGGCTCTGACGCCAAAGAGTGGTGGCAATACGGTTTGATTGAAGAAAATGCAGAGCGCACGGATGTTTGCCCGTTCAAACATTACAGCCATGAAAATAAAGAGGAAGCCTGATGTTCAAGTTGATTGTATCCAACGGCAGAGTGGCAGACCGCACGGCATTTACCCGTATCGGCGCGTTGAAGGCCGCGTCGGCACTTGAAGCAAAGTACGGTGTAGCGCCGCTGTATATCGGTGACGGCAGCTGCGAGCCGGCGGCCGATGACTGGACAGTCAGTCTGCCGGCAGGACGTGAGCAGATCGATTCGCTGCACCGCGCCGTGGCCTGTGCGGTAGAGGAGCAGCAACTCACAGTGGTCATCAACGGCACCTGCCCGGCCAGCCTGGGCAGCGTACCTGCGGTGGCCAGACATTACCCGGACCTTTGCCTGGTATGGGTCGATGCCCATGGTGACTTCAATATTCCGACGACCACTGACACGGGCTACCTGGGCGGGATGGTGGTGTCGGCATTATGTGGCCTCTGGGACAGCGGCTGTGGCGCGGGCGTGCGTGCGGAGAACGTCATTCTGGTCGGCGCGCGCGACATCGACGGGCAAGAGCAGCGTCTGCTGAGCGCCAATAATGTGCGCACGCTTTCCCCGCAGCAGGCAACTGCCGAAGCGGTGCGCAGCGCTATCGGCCAATCGAAGGTCTGGGTGCACATCGATTGGGACTCTCTTGAGCCTGGCTACGTGCCCGCCGATTACGCAGTGCCTGACGGTCTGCTGCCGCAACAGCTCGCGGCGATCCTGGGAGCGATTCCGCTGGAGCAGATTGTCGGTCTGGAAATCGCCGAGTTCAATGCATCCTGCGATGCGGCGACGGCACAGCGTGCAACCCAGTGCATCATCGATATCGTTGACCCGCTCCTGTCCAAAGCGTGTCTTGAGGCGAGTGTGTGCCATGCATAAACCGGCTGCTGCTGCCAGGCTGCGTTTCAGCAAGATGCACGGTGCGGGCAACGACATGATCATTCTCGATCTGCGTGATGCGCAGGATCCGTCGCGCGAATTGTGCAAGTACCTGGCTAACCGCCATAAAGGTATCGGCGCCGATATGGTCCTGGGCGTCAAGGCTGCGCGCAATCCATCGTCCGTGGCCTCGTTCGACATTTGGACGGCGCAGGGTGAGTCCTCCCGGCAATGCGGCAACGGTGCGCGGTGTGTCGCCGCATGGCTGGTTCGGGCAGGCCTGACGGAGGCGTCCGAGTTCACCCTCGACAGTCCTTCCGGTACCCACCGGGTTCGGGTCATGGAGGACGGCAACTATCAGATCAGCATGGGCGCGCCGAATTTCTCGCCCGCCGCCATCCCGGTGTTCGGCTTCGACCAAGCGCAGTCGGCTTATCAACTGGAACTCGCCGGGCAACACCTGGAGTGTTCGGCAGTATCGATGGGCAACCCGCATGCGGTGATCGAAGCCGAACGTGATCAGTATGAGATTCCAGCTGTCGGCAATGCCCTGCAAAACTCCGGGTATTTCTCCCCTGACGTCAACGTCGGGTTTGTACAGCTGCAATCGCGCAACAGGATAAAACTCAAGGTCTACGAATTCGGCGCTGGCGAAACGCTGGCCTGCGGCAGCGGTGCCTGCGCGGCGGTCGCGGTGCTGGCGCGGGCCGGGCGGGTCGACCGCTTGGTCGATGTCGAACTGCCCGGCGGAACCCTTGAAGTGACATGGGAGAGTGACTTGTCCGCGATGTACCTCTCCGGCCCTGCTGAATTCGTATTTGATGGAGAACTCGCTCATGCCGTTGTATGAAAGCATTCTGGACACGATCGGCCGTACGCCAATCGTCAAGCTGCAAAGGCTCGCCCCGGAACACGTCAGCATTTATGTGAAGGTCGAGTCGTTCAACCCCGGTGGGTCGGTCAAGGACCGGCTGGCGCTGGCGGTGGTACTCGACGCCGAAGCCAGAGGCCTGTTGAAGCCTGGCGATACGATCGCCGAATGCACCTCCGGCAACGTTGGCATTGCGTTGGCGATGGTTGCTGCGGCGCGCGGCTATAACTTTGTGGCGATCATGTCCGACAGTTACTCGATCGAACGGCGCAAGCTGATTCGTGCCTATGGCGGCAAGGTTCTGCTGTTTCCTGCTCACCTGGGCAGCAGCGGCGGCAACCAGATTGCCGATGAACTGGCGCAGAAGTTTGGCTGGTTCAGATCGCGACAATTCGATAACCCGGCCAACCCTTCCTATCACCGCGAAACCACCGCCACCGAAATCCTCGGTGATTTCGCCGGTAAACGCCTGGACTACTTTGTCACCGGTTTCGGCACCAGCGGCACGCTGACCGGCGTTGGCCAGATGCTGCGAGTCGCGCGACCTGCGGTGCAGATCGTTGCCGCAGAACCGGAAAATGCTGCGTTGCTGTCGGGCGGCACCTGGGGCGTGCACCAGATCCAGGGACTCGCGCCCAACTTCACGCCGACCATCATGGACAAGACCGTCATCGATAAAGTCCTGACCGTGAACGAGTACGAGGCGCGCGACACTTCGCAGCGCCTGGCCAGGGAAGAGGGGATCTTCGTCGGCATTTCTTCGGGCGCTTCGGTCGCCGCAGCGTTGAAGGTTGCCGAGACCGCAGCGGCCGGTTCGGTGCTGCTGGCCATGTTGCCGGATACCGGTGAACGTTATCTCTCGACGTTCCTGATGGACGGCATCGCCGAAGGTTCCGACGATGACTGGTTGCAGTCGCTCGAGCCGTAACAGGCAACCGGTTACTTGGCGAAGCAGGCGCTCTAAGGGATTAGCATCATGGTGGAAACTCTTCCGGCAGCAGATTACATCGAGTTCGCGCGCCCGTTTCCAATGCATCGTGGAGGTGTACTGGAAGATTTCAGGCTGACGTATGAGACGTTCGGGCAACTGAATGATCGTCGCGACAACATCGTCCTAGTGCTGCCCGGCATGTCCGCCAACAGCCACGTCTGCAGTGTCGCCCGCGATCCTGAGGCGGGCTGGTGGGAGGACTTTGCCGGTTCAGGCAAGCCGATCGATACAGACCGCTGGTATGTGATCTGTTTCAACTATCTGGGGGGGGGCAAGGGCTCGACGGGGCCGCTGTCCACCGAGCGGGCGAGTGGCAGGCCTTACCAGTCGCGCTTTCCCGAGCTGAGCATCGAAGACATCGTCGACACGATCGTCATGGCCGTGAAAGCGCTGGGCATGGCGCAAGTGACCTGCCTGATCGGCGCTTCGATGGGTGGCATGTGTGCGCTGGCCCTGTTGACCCGGCATCCGGGGTTTGTCCGGCATCACATCAACCTGTGCGGCGCGGCCAGTTCGCTTCCCGTGTCCACGGCCTTGCGTTCATTGCAGCGGGAAGCCATCCGCAGTGATCCGCTATGGGCCGGTGGCGAGTATTCGCCGGATGCGCGCCCGATCCATGGCATGACGCTGGCCCGCAAGATCGGCCTGTTGAGTTATCGCTCCGGCGCGCAATTGAATCGCCGTTTCAGCCGCAGCGATCAGGCGGCGGGGAAATCCGCCGGCATGACCCACGACTTTGAAGTCGAGGATTATCTGCAGGCCAATGCCTGGCGATTCGCACGGGATTTCGACCCTAACAGTTATCTGCAGCTAAGCCGCGCGATTGATCTTTATGCCTGTCTGACGCCGCCGCAGGGCGGTTTTCAGACTGCCGGGCTGGAGCAGGTTCTGGTGGTCGGCGTCGAGAGCGACACGCTGTTTCCTGTTGCGCAACAGCAGCACATCGCTCAAGGGCTCGAGCAGGATGGTGCCGAGGTGACCTTTGTCCGGCTCGATTGCCCGGACGGCCACGACGCCTTTCTGACCGATCTGCGGGCGTTCGGGCCGCTGCTGGAACATTTCATGAATCGTATTGGTTCCGTCCTTCCTGCGGGCAGGGCGGAGCGTTGTCTGGAGTTGCACGATGAACGATTTTGACAAGGTTGCATTGGTGACCGGTGCCAACCGTGGCATCGGTTTCGAGGTGGCGCGACAACTGGCCGCCGAGGGCGTGACGGTGGTGCTCAGTGGCAGGAATTATCAGGCTGTCGCTCAGGCGGCCGATGAGCTGACCGGCATGGGCTTGAAGGCGTTCCCGTGCCTGCTGGATGTCACGGATGAAGACAGCATCGCCTCGGCGGTCAAATTGCTGGAGGCGAAGTTTGGTCGACTGGATATCCTGATCAATAACGCCGCGATCCGTATCGAATCCTACGGGTTGAACCCTTCGCAACAACCACTTCAACAGTGGCGCCAGACGTTTGAAACCAACCTGTTCGGCATGGTCGCGGTGACCCAACATTGTCTGCCGCTGATTCGCCAGTCTGCGGCCGGACGCATCGTCAACGTATCCAGTCTGCTGGCATCGCTCACCACCCATACGGACGTCGATTCCTACGCCTATTCACCGATGTTCAAATCCTTGCCGGGCTACAGCGCCAGTAAAAGCGGGGTGAATTCGTGGACGGTTCATCTGGCTTACGAGCTTCGCGAGACGCCCGTCAAGGTCAATGCCGTGCACCCCGGTTACACCAAAACCGGCATGAATGACGGCGCCGGTGATCTCGATGTGCAGGAAGGCGCGCGGACCAGTGTCGCTCTGGCATTGATTGGTGCCGATGGCCCCACGGGCACTTACCGCCATCAGGACCGCGTGATTCCCTGGTGAGTCGTCGCTGTTTTTCTGCTTCCAACTGTTCAGTAGAAAGGATTCTTCATGATTAAGCTTGCACTCATCACCGATAAGCCGAACCTGCACATTGACTACGACATGCCGCCATTGCTTGAAGCCTGCAAGCAACTGTCGATCAACGCCGATGTGTGCTTCTGGGACGATCCGTCAGTCGATTGGGCGGCGTATACCGCCGTATTGATCCGTTCACCGTGGGACTGCATTGAAAGCCTCGACGAATTCTTTGCCTGGTGCGACAAGGTGCATGCACTGACCTGCCTGTTGAATGTGCCGTCCGTGGCCCGGTGGGGCTTGAACAAGTTGTACCTGAAGGACATTGCTGCGCGCGGTGTGCCGATTATTCCCAGTGTGTTCCTGGCGCCCGACGATGCCCCCGAGGGTTATCTGAATGACTTCCTCGACGCGAACACCGACAGCCACGAATTTGTCGTCAAACCGACGATTGGCTCGTATTCGCGCGGAGTGAAACGGTTTGTCCGCGGCGGTTCCGAGGCCGCGCTGGCGCACATTCGCGCGCTGCAAAAGCGCGGTTCGCATGTGATCATCCAGCCGTACATCACCACCATCGACACTTACGGCGAGACCGACCTGACCTTCTTCGATAACACCTTCAGCCATTCCATCCGCAAGGGCGCCATGCTCATGGCGGACGGTACGGTGAACGTGCCGACCCCCGAGTTTCGCCAGCCGCGCGAGGCGGATGCCGAGGAGCAGGCGGTGGCGCTATCGGCGCTGGTGGCTTCTGCCGAGGTGCTCGGGCTTGAGCTGCCGTTGCTCTACGGCCGGGTCGACGTGATCCGCGACTATGACGGTCGGCCAATGATCATGGAAATGGAGATCTGCGAGCCTTCGCTTAACCTGCCGTTTCGCGCCGACAGTGCGATGAACCTGATCAAAGGTGTGCTCAAGCGCATCGACCGGCACCTGGTCGATCTCTGACACCATCCGCGAACACCAGTAAACAGGCCCGACAGCATTGCCGGGCTTTTTTTGTGCGCGCGATTATTCGACTATGGGCGTTTTCCGATGGCACAAGGAACAGGCGTCATGACCAAGACAGCCGAGCGGGTCAACATTGTCGATACTCAGGTGTTGTCCCACGACTGGTATCTGTTGCAGAAAATCACCTTCGACTATCTACGCAACAACGGTGACTGGCAGCGGCAGACTCGCGAAGTCTACGACCGTGGCAATGGCGCGGCGATTCTGTTGTTCAACCGCGAAAAGCGCACGGTGGTGCTGACCCGCCAATTTCGCTTGCCGGTGTTCGTCAATGGCCACGACGGTTTGTTGATCGAAGTGGCGGCGGGGCTGCTGGAAGGTGCGGCGCCGGAACAGCGGATCCGCGACGAGGCCGAAGAGGAAACCGGTTACCGCGTGCATGAGGTGAAGAAGGTCTTCGAGGCCTACATGAGCCCCGGCTCGGTGACCGAGAAGCTGCACTTTTTTATCGCCGAATACGACGCGAAGTCGAAGGTCAGCGAGGGCGGCGGCCTGGAAGAGGAAACCGAAGAACTGGAAGTGCTCGAATGGGGCTTCGATGAAGCACTGGCTGCATTTCACCGTGGCGAGATCTGCGATGCCAAGACCATCATGCTGTTGCAGTATGCGGCTATGAATAACCTGTTTGTCCGATAAAGCAAAGATCGCAGCCTGCGGCAGCTCCTACAGGGAACGCATTCTCATGTAGGAGCTGCCGCAGGCTGCGATCTTTTGATCTTCTAAAACAAATCCCCAGTCCTGCCCACCGCCGACCAGCTACCACCCTCCAGCACCAGCAACCGCTCTTTTGCCTCAAGCCCACCCGCAAACCCGGTCAACTTCCCCGACGCGCCGATCACCCGATGACACGGCGCCACAATCGAAATAGGGTTGCGCCCGTTCGCCGCGCCCACCGCACGCACCGCCGTCGGGTTGCCGATCTGCTCGGCGATCTGGCTGTAAGTGCGAGTCTCGCCAAAGGGGATGGTCAGCAGCGCCGCCCAGACCTTCTTCTGAAAATCGGTGCCGACAAAATCCAGTTCCAGGTCGAAGCGATCACGCTTGCCGGCAAAATATTCCTCAAGCTGCTGCGCGGTTCGCTGCAGCAGCGGATTGTCCGGCGCTTCGCTCATCGGACCGAGGCGCACCCGGCCCGGTTTGTCGTTTTCCCAGAGGATGGCCGCCAGTCGTGAGCCGTTCGCAACCAGCTTCAATTCGCCGACCGGTGAGGGCAGGGTGATGAACGTGTACGACATGGGCAGAACTCCGGATCGGTACGGCGAGAGCGCCCAGCATACTGCCTGAGCGGGGAGGCGCAAATCGCAATAGCGACCATACTGCTTGGTGCTTTTGCTGCGTTCCCCTCTGTTCTGCACTGAACCCGAAAACAAAAAAGAGATCGACTCATGAAGTACGAACCTTTGGCCAAAACGCTGATTGCGACGTCACTGGCACTGAGCTGCCTCATGGCCCACGCCGCTTCCGTGGCCCCGGTCGCCGCCGAAAACGGCATGGTGGTCACCGCTCAACACCTGGCCTCGCATGTCGGTGTCGATGTGTTGAAAAACGGCGGTAACGCGGTGGATGCGGCGGTCGCTGTGGGCTATGCGTTGGCGGTTGTGTATCCCGCAGCGGGCAACCTCGGCGGTGGCGGTTTCATGACCATTCAACTGGCGGACGGGCGCAAGACCTTCCTCGACTTCCGTGAAAAAGCTCCGCTGGCGGCGACCGCCAACATGTACCTGGACAAGGACGGCAACGTCGTCCCGGATCTGAGCACCCGTGGTCACCTCGCCGTGGCGGTGCCGGGCACCGTGTCGGGCATGGAGCTGGCGCTGAGCAAGTACGGCACCAAACCGCGCAAGGACATGATCGCCCCGGCGATCAAACTGGCTGAAGACGGCTTCGAGCTGGAGCAGGGCGACGTCGATTTGCTGGACTACGCCACCGATGTGTTCAAGAAGGACATGCGTGATTCCGGCTCGATCTTCCTGCACAACGGCGAGCCGATGCAGGTCGGGCAGAAACTGGTGCAGAAGGATCTGGCGAAAACCCTGCGCACCATTTCCGAAAAAGGCGCTGACGGTTTCTATAAAGGCTGGGTGGCCGACGCCATCGTCACATCCAGTCAGGCCAACAAGGGCATCATCACCCAGGCCGACCTCGACAAATACAAGACCCGCGAACTGGCCCCGGTGGAGTGCGATTACCGTGGCTACCATGTGGTCTCGGCACCACCGCCAAGCTCCGGCGGGGTGGTGATCTGCGAGATCATGAACATCCTCGAAGGCTATCCGATGAAGGATCTGGGCTTCCATTCGGCCCAGGGCATGCACTATCAGATCGAAGCGATGCGCCACGCCTACGTGGATCGCAACAGCTATCTGGGCGACCCGGATTTTGTGAAGAACCCGATCGAGCACCTGCTGGACAAGAACTACGCCACCACGCTGCGCAACGCGATCCAGCCGCAGAAGGCCGGGATCTCCGCCGAGCTGAAACCCGGCGTCGCCCCGCATGAAGGCAACAACACCACGCACTATTCGATCGTCGACAAGTGGGGCAACGCAGTGTCGGTGACTTACACCCTCAACGACTGGTTCGGCGCCGGGGTGATGGCGAGCAAGACCGGGGTGATCCTCAACGACGAGATGGACGACTTCACCTCCAAGGTCGGCGTGCCGAACATGTACGGTCTGGTGCAGGGCGAGGCCAACGCCATCGCTCCGGGCAAAACCCCGCTGTCGTCGATGAGCCCGACCATCGTCACCAAGGACGGCAAAGTGGTGATGGTGGTTGGTACGCCGGGTGGCAGCCGCATCATCACCGCGACCTTGCTGACCATGCTCAACGTCATCGACTACGGCATGGGCCTGCAGGAAGCGGTCGACGCGCCGCGTTTCCACCAGCAATGGATGCCGGAAGAAACCAACCTCGAAGACTTCGCCGCCAGCCCGGATACGAAGAAGATCCTCGAGAGCTGGGGCCACAAGTTCGCCGGGCCGCAGGATGCCAACCACATCGCCGCGATCCTGGTCGGCGCGCCGTCACTGGGCGGTAAACCCGTGGGCAAAAACCGTTTCTACGGGGCCAACGATCCACGGCGTAATACCGGGTTGTCATTGGGTTATTGAGCGGCGTAAAAAGGGCGGCGGGGCTTGGCTCCGTCCCCTGTCTCAAGGATCGATCAAGGAAGGCCCATCATGTCTAGCGCATTGCTGATCATCGACGTCCAACAGGCTCTCTGCTCAGGCGAGTATCAGTGCTTCGACATCCACCGCGTCATCGACACCATCAACCAGCTCAGCACGCGTGCGCGTGAGGCGGGCGTGCGGGTGGTGCTGATTCAGCATGAGGAAAGGGACAGCCCGTTGGCCCGTGGGGCCGAAGGCTGGCAACTCGCCGCCGGATTGCTGACGACCGCCGAAGACCTGCGCGTAGGTAAAACCACCCCGGATTCGTTCTATCAGACCGAGCTGGGCAAACTGCTGCCCAGCGAAGACTTCGAACGCCTGATCATTTGCGGCCTGCAGACCGACTACTGCGTCAACGCCACCGTACGCAGGGCGCACGAACTGGGCTACGACGTGGTGCTCGTCGCGGACGCTCACTCCACCGTCGACAACGGCACCATGAGCGCCGAAGACATCATCGCCGAACACAACAAGGACCTGGCGCACCTGACCGGCGCGACGGCCCGGGTCGACGTCAAACCCGCAGCCGAGATCACTTTCTAAAACCAGCGCATACCCCTGTGGGAGCGAGCTTGCTCGCGAAAGCGGTGGGCCTGTGACGCATGTGTTGGCTGACCCGACGCCTTCGCGAGCAAGCCCGCTCCCACAATGATTGAAGGTGTTCACCAATTCCCACGCCCAGCACAACCCCCCCTGTGGGAGCGGGCTTGCTCGCGAAAGCGGTGGGCCTGTGACGCATGCGTTGGCTGACCCGACGCCTTCGCGAGCAAGCCCGCTCCCACAATGATTGAGGGTGTTTACAGATTCCCACGTCCGGCACAAATCCCCTGTGGGAGCGGGCTTGCTCGCGAAAGCGGTGGGCCTGTGACGCATGTGTGGGCTGACCCGACGCCTTCGCGAGCAAGCCCGCTCCCACAATGATTGATGGTGTTCACCAATTCCCATGTCCAGCACAAATCCCCTGTGGGAGCGGGCTTGCTCGCGAAAGCGGTGAGTCTGTGACGCATGTGTTGGCTGACCCGACGCCTTCGCGAGCAAGCCCGCTCCCACAATGATTGATGGTGTTCACAGATTCCCTTGCCCAGCACAAACCCCCTGTGGGAGCGGGCTTGCTCGCGAAAGCGGTGAGCCTGTGAAGCATGTGTTGGCTGATCCGACGCCTTCGCGAGCAAGCCTGCTCCCACAATGATTGAGGGTGTTCACGAATTCCCATGTCCAGCACAAATCCCCTGTGGGAGCGGGCTTGCTCGCGAAAGCGGTGGGCCTGCGACGGATGTGTGGGCTGACCCGACGCCTTCGCGAGCAAGCCCGCTTCCACAATGATTGAGGGTGTTCACAGATTCCCTTGCCCAGCACAAATCCCCTGTGGGAGCGGGCTTGCTCGCGAAAGCGGTGTGCCTGTGACGCATGCGTTGGCTGACCCGACGCCTTCGCGAGCAAGCCCGCTCCCACAATGATTGATGGTGTTCACAGATTCCCATGTCCAGCACAAATCCCCTGTGGGAGCGAGCTTGCTCGCGCTGGGCTGCGTAGCGGCCCTCATTCCTCAAGTCGCAAACAAAACCCCACGAATCTCCCCAACCCGCGGGGCCACGACGCCCTCCAGCACCAAGCGCGTAATGGTCTCGGCTGCCGTCGCGTAATCCTCATCCTGCGGCACTGCGCGCCCGGTGATGCAGCCCATTTGCCAGCCAATATTGGTGTAGGTGCGGGTTGCCGACCAGATGAACAGCATCAGGTGTTCCGGGTCCACCGGGGCCAGCAGGCCGCGCTCGATCCAGCTGCGCAGGCACTCGACGTTGCGCCGGGCTTCGGCGTGCAGCAGGTCGCGGCATTCGTCTGGCAACTGGCGCCCGCCGAGCAGCAGCTCGCCGCTGAATACCCTGGCAATCGCCGGGTGTTCGCGGGCGATGCGGATACGCGCGGCGATGTAGGCGCGCAGGCCGATCAGCGGGTCATCGCTTTCGCGCAACGCTGCCGAGGCTTCCAGCAGCGGTTCGACAAATCCCAGGAGGACTTTCGAGTACAGGTTTTCCTTGGTCTGGAAGTAGTAATACAGGTTGGCCTTGGGCACGCCGGCGCGGGCGGCGATGTCGCGGGTCTGGGTCGCGTCAAAGCCGTTGGCGGCAAATTCTTCGCTGGCGGCGGCGAGGATCAGTTGCTCGTTGCGTACGCGGATGGCGCTCATGGGAACACGGTGTGAATAGAAGGCATGGGCAGATACGGGCAATTTCGGTTTCGCAATATACAAAACTATATAGCGGCGAAGCCAGCTAACTGTTCCACTTGCAACAGGGCTGAGCGGATATTTTTGTGTAAATTTCCTGATTCAGTCTTTCCTCAAGCGAGCGCTCTCTCTAGAATCCGCCCCGCCTCCGCAATGGAGGCTCATTGCTATCATTTGGCTCGGTTCACATAGGGAAGACAACATGCAATTCGGGAAAATCCTGGCGCTGGGCCTGGTGCTTGCGCTCGGTGGTTGTGCCAGTTTCACCAAAGACGAAGTGGCGCCGGTCAAACTGCCATCGATGGCCAGCTACGCCAACAAACCCAATGTTTATGTGGACTTCGACTTCTATCAGGGCGAGCCGAAAAGCGCTTCGGCCGTAGAAGTGCCGCAGGCGCGTGACCAGCTCAAGCCTGAGCTGCAAAAGATTCTGAGCGATTCAGGCCTGTTCGGCCGTGTCACCCTGGACGAGTTCCAGAAGCAACCGGACGACTACAGCCTGCGTCTGAAAATGTACAACCATCCGCCGAATGCCGGTTCGATGGTGCTGGGCTTCATCAGTGGTTTCAGCCTGGGGGTGATCCCGGCATACGGCACCGATCAGTACACCATGAGCCTCGAAGCCGTCGACGGCACAGGCCAGGCCCTGACCACCGCGAGCAACCATGATGCGGTCGGTACCTGGATCGGCATCTGGTTCATTCCGCTGATGGGCAACACTCCGAAGGCGGCGGTCAACGACACATTCGCCCGTCAGGTCAACGCGCTGCTCAAGCAGATGATCGACAACAACAACCTGAAATACTCGGCGCTCGAGACCCGCACTCCGCGGGCCTGATGCCAAAAAAAGAGAGCCGCAATCGCGGCTCTTTTTTTCGCCCTTACTTCAGGGCCTGGATGAACTGCGGATCGCTGTACAGTTCCTTCAACAGATCACGCAGCATCGGGTTATAGGCGTTGACCGCATTCGGAATCGCGATGAAACCAAAGAAGCTGCTGCTCCACTGGCTGCTGACATGCTTGGTCGCGTCGTAAACCACGTTCTGCCCATTAAGCAGGGTGAAGCGTGCCGCGAGTTCGCCATCGCCCGTACCCATGCCGGCCGACAGGTTGTTCTTCACCACCAGCACTTTCAACTGACGCTGAGCCTGCGGATCAAGCAGACCGGCCTTGCGCAGTTCTTCGGTGATCGCGTCCTGGATATGCGCCGGGATGCTGCCGGATGGCGAGCGCACCGGGTTGGCTCGAACTGTCAGCGAACCTTCGCCAGACTCGGCAGTTACCTGAGGATTGCTGATCGCTTGCAGGGGCGGGGTCTGCTTGAGCTTCTGAACGTTTTCGAAGCTCGGCTCATAGCGGGTCATGGTCATGCCACAACCTTGCAGCAGCACTGCCAGCATCGGGATCAACAACAGAGACTTTTTCACGGCGTTTCCTTGCGTGAGGAATAAGGGGGGCGAATTATGGGCAGAGTGCCATCATTGGGCAACCGACTTCACCGTGAAGTGCTCAGAGCTTCAACAGATTCTCGATCTGCGCCAGCTCCCAAGTACTGAGCAGATTCACCGGGTCGGTGCCGTAACGGCTATTGAAATGCCATTCGCGGCCATCCGGGCAGCGGCACTGTTCACAGTGATGCAAGTGCCCACCTTCAAAATCAAGCAACAGGCGCCAGCCCTCGATATCGACCGCGATCAGTCCGGCATCACTGGGTGTCTTGGATCTGTTGAACATCAGCACGCCCAGCGCAGCCTCGCGCAAGCGCTGGCAAACGTCGCGGGCGGTCAGCAATGCAGTCATGGTCGTACTCGATGGGGGGCAGAAGCGCGTCAGGATAAATCGCGCGTCGACGGGTGTCAGCGATCACTGGCCCGATTCCGAACTATTCCGTAACATCCGCTCCCCGCTTTTTTACGAACATCCGCGGCCACCCTCGTTGGCCGCTCAGTCAGGTAAGCCATGAAACCGAAACGTCTGCGCGCCGATGTCCTGGCCGGACTCACCACCTCATTTGCCCTGTTGCCCGAATGCATTGCGTTCGCGCTGGTGGCGCATCTCAATCCGCTGATGGGCCTGTACGGCGCCTTCATCATTTGTACGCTGACCGCGTTGTTCGGCGGCCGGCCGGGAATGGTCTCCGGGGCGGCGGGTTCGATGGCGGTGGTGATCGTCGCGCTGGTGGTGCAGCACGGCGTGCAGTACTTGCTGGCGACGGTGTTGCTCGGCGGTTTGATCATGATGGCGTTCGGCTTGTTGCGCCTGGGCAAACTGGTGCGCATGGTGCCTCATCCGGTGATGCTCGGTTTCGTCAACGGCCTGGCGATCATCATTGCACTGGCGCAACTGGAGCATTTCAAGAGCGGTGATCATTGGCTCAGCGGCACGCCACTGTACCTGATGACCGGGCTGGTGCTGCTGACCATGGCCATCGTCTACATCCTGCCGCGCCTGACCCGCGCGGTGCCGCCAGCATTGGTGGCGATCCTCGGCGTGGGCCTGTTGGTCTACCTGTTCGGTCTGCCGACGCGCACCCTTGGCGACATGGCGCACATCGCCGGCGGTCTGCCGAGCTTCGCGCTGCCGGACATCCCGTGGACGCTGGAAACCCTGCGCATCATCGCCCCGTACGCGATTCTGATGGCGCTGGTCGGTCTGCTGGAAACCCTGCTGACCCTGAACCTCACCGACGAAATCACCGAAACCCGCGGCTACCCGGATCGCGAGTGCGTGGCGCTGGGCGCGGCGAACGTGGTCTCCGGCGCATTCGGTGGCATGGGCGGTTGCGCGATGATCGGCCAGACCGTGATCAACCTCAGCTCCGGCGGCCGCGGGCGTTTGTCCGGGGTGGTGGCGGGGGTGCTGATTCTGCTGTTCATCCTGTTTCTGTCGCCGCTGATTGAGCGTATTCCGCTGGCGGCATTGGTGGGCGTGATGTTCGTGGTCTCGCAGCAGACCTTCGCCTGGGCCTCGTTGCGGGTGTTGAACAAAGTGCCGCTCAACGATGTACTGGTGATCATCGCCGTGACCACTATCACCGTGTTCACCGACCTGGCCACGGCCGTGCTCTGCGGGATTATCATTGCCGCGCTGAACTTTGCCTGGCAGCAGGCCCGCGAGTTGTACGCCGATGAGCATCTGGAAGCCGACGGCAGCAAACTCTACCGCCTGCACGGCACGCTGTTTTTCGCCTCGACCACGCCGTTCCTCAACCAGTTCGACCCGGCCAATGACCCGGCCCGTGTGACTCTCGATTGCCGGCATTTGAGCTTCGTCGATTACTCGGCGATTGCCGCGTTGAAGACCCTGCGCGAGCGTTACGAAAAGGCGGGCAAGGAGCTGCAGGTGTTTCATCTCTCCGAGCGCTGCAAGAAGCTGTTGAAACGCGCCGGCGTCGAACACCACTGATTGCAGTTGTGGGAGCGGGCTTGCTCGCGAAGGCGGTATGTCGGTGAAACGGTATCGACTGCCACTACGCCTTCGAGCAAGCCCGCTCCCACAGAGGCGATGCCAAAGATCACTATCGGGAGAACTTCTTCGCCCCGGCCACACAAAGAATCACGCCCACCGTCACCACCAGCATGCCGATGCTGACTTGCTCATGCAGCACCGTCGCTGCCAGCGCCAGGCCGAAAAACGGTTGCAGCAACTGCAGTTGACCAACCGCGGCAATCCCGCCTTGGGCCAGACCGCGATACCAGAACACGAACGCGATCAGCATGCTGAACAGCGAAACGTAGCCCAGACAGACCCATGCCGACACGCTGATGCCGCTGAAGGATGGTGGGGCCAGCCACAGGCTCGCAATTGCCATCGGGGGCAGCGACAAGACCAGCGCCCAACAGATCACCTGCCAGCCACCCAGGGTGCGCGACAGTTTTGCGCCTTCGGCATAACCCAGACCACAGACCAGAATCGAGGCGAGCATCAGCAGGTCACCGGTGGGCGAGGCGGACAATCCCTGTGACAAGGCGAACCCCACCACCAGAGCACTGCCGAGGATCGAGAAGAACCAGAATACCGGGCGCGGGCGCTCGCCACCGCGCAAGACGCCAAACAGCGCAGTGGCCAATGGCAGCAAGCCGACAAAGACGATCGAATGCGCCGATGTCACGTGCTGCAATGCTAACGCCGTCAGCAGCGGGAAGCCGAGCACGACGCCCAATGCCACGATCAACAACGAAAACCACTGATCCCTGGACGGTCGCCGCTCACGGAACAACCACAACAGGGCAACGGCCAGCACGCCGGCAATGGCGGCGCGCGCGACGGTGAGAAACACCGGGTCAAACTCCAGCACTGCCAGACGCGTAGCCGGCAGCGAGCCGCTGAAGCACACCACGCCAATAAAGCCATTGATCCAGCCGCTGGTTTTTTCCAGTGCCGGGTTGCTCACGTTTGAAGTCCTTTCCATACGATTCACACTCATTGTGGGTTGCTTTGAGAGAATCCTATGATCGAGAATCAGGACAATCAAAAAATTGTCATGGATACATCCCGACATGTCCCGCTCTCGTTACAAGACCCTCGTCGACACTTACGCCGCCGACATTCGCACCGGACGTCTGGCGCCCGGCACCCGCCTGCCGACGCACCGGCAACTGGCCACGCAGGAAGGGCTGGCACTGGTCACGGCCTCGCGGGTGTACGCCGAACTCGAAGCCATGGGGCTGGTCAGCGGCGAAACCGGGCGCGGCACCTTCGTGCGCGAAACCTCGTTGTCGCCGGGGCAGGGCATCGACCAGAAAGACGTGGCCGTCGGCATGATCGACCTCAATTTCAACTACCCGTCCTTGCCCGGTCAGACGCAACTGTTGCGCACCGCACTGCGCCAGTTGGCGTTGTCGGGAGATCTGGAAGCGTTGTTGCGCTATCAGCCCCATGCCGGCCGGGCCCACGAACGGGCTTCGGTCGCGCGCCATTTGCTCAGTCGCGGTGTCAGCGTCGACGCCGAGCAAGTGCTGCTGGTCAACGGCGCCCAGCAGGGGCTGGCGGTGACGCTGATGGCGTTGCTCAAGCCCGGCGATGTGATCGCCGCCGATGCGCTGACCTATTCCGGGTTCAAAGTGCTGGCCGAGGCGTTGCATCTGGAAGTGGTGGCGATCCCGGTCAACGAGCAGGGGCCGGATCTGGCCGCGCTGGAAAAACTCTGCCGCAGTCGCTCGGTACGCGCGGTGTACAGCATGCCGACCCTGCACAACCCGCTCGGTTGGGTGATGTCTATCGAGCAGCGCGAAGAGTTGGCTGCCATCGCGCGGCGGCATGATCTGACCCTTATCGAAGACGCGGCCTACGCTTTTCTGGTGGAAGACCCGCCGCGACCTCTGATCGACCTGGCGCCTGAGCGCACGGTGTACGTCTCGGGCCTTTCGAAGAACATCGCCACCGGCCTGCGCGTCGGTTTCATTGCTGCGCCTGCGGCCCATGTTCCTGCGTTGGAGCGGGTGATCCGCGCAACCACCTGGAACACCCCGGGACTGATGACCGCGATTGTCTGTGGCTGGCTCGACGACGGCACCGTGATCGAGCTGGAAGCGCAAAAACGCCACGATGCTCAGGCGCGCCAGGCGCTAGCTGCCGAGTTGCTCAAAGGGTTGCCGTGCGTCGCCCATCCAAACTCGTATTTCCTGTGGCTGCCCTTGCCGGAAGACGTGCGTGCCGATCAGATTGTGGTGGAGCTGATGCAGAAGCAGATTTCGGTCACCACCGCCGAGCCGTTCGCCGTATCGGCGCATGTGCCGCATGCGATTCGACTGGCCCTGGGTTCGGTGGAAATGGATGTGTTGCGGCAGGCCTTGACCACCGTCAGGAAGGTCATTGCCGCTTACCTGTAAAACGAGGCCCGGGGGACAGATGTTACCCTTGCGCAGCCAGATTCAAGCCGTTCCGGAACCTTCGATGAAAAACACCGTTGCACTCTTGCTTGCCTTGACCGCCACCGCCGTACTGTTCAGCTCGACCACCCGCGCCGCAGGCGATCCGCAAGCCGGCGAAAAGATCTTCCCGCGCCTGTGCGGCGGCTGCCACCAGGTTGGCCCGGATGCGCGCCCGGGGTTCGGCCCGCAACTCAACGGCATCATCGGTCGAGCGGCCGGCACCTCGGCCAATTACGTGTATTCCGAGGCGATGAAAAACTCGGGTAAGACCTGGGACCGCGAAACGCTGACGGCGTATCTGAAAGATCCAAAGGGCGTGGTGCCGGGCACACGAATGATTTTCTGGGGGCTGAGTGACGAGGAGAAGATCGATAATTTGCTGGCGTATCTGCAGCAGTTCTCCAATTAAAGATTTTGCTCGGCCGGCCCGGCAAACCAGGCCAACGGCATTTGCGAAGTCAAAGAGGGCTGATCAAGCCACCTGATTACGGCCCGCCGCTTTCGCCTGATACAGCTGCTGGTCGGCACGTTTGATCAGCATCGTGTGGCTGTTGTCCGCCGGGTCGGCCAGCGCGACGCCAATGCTCACCGTGACCTGTCCGATCTCGGGAAAGTGCGCCTGGGCCACGGCGACACGGATCTTTTCGGCGACCACCTCTGGAGTATCAGGCTGGGCGACTTCCGGCAGCAGTACGGCGAATTCCTCGCCGCCGTAACGGGCGACGAAATCGGTGGCGCGCACGCTGACCTGAATGAGCTGCGCCAATTGCTGCAACACGTCGTCGCCAATCGCGTGGCCGTAGGTGTCGTTGATACGCTTGAAGTGATCGGCGTCGATCAGCAGCAGGGCAAACGGTCGCCCGGTGCGGCGGAACAGCAGACTGTATTCGCTGAGTTTTTCATCGAAGCGGCGACGGTTGTAGACGCCGGTCAGGGCGTCGTGGGTCGCCAGGTTCAACAGGTCGGCATTGGCCTGCATCAGTGCCGCGGTGCGCTGGGCGACGGTGGCTTCCAGCGAGGCGTTGGCTTCCTGCAGTTCGCGCTCCTTGGCCAGCAGCGACCGGGTCATGGCGTCGATCGACTGCCCAAGCTGGGCGATTTCCCGCACCGGGTGCTGCAGCGGGAAGTGTGCGCCGGGCTGCTGGTTCTGCACCTGTTTGGCCGAGTGCGCGAGTTGCTCGATCGGCCGGCTCAGATACTGCGCCAGATAGTACGCCACCAGCCCGAATGCCACGGCGGCGGCCACACCCAGCAGCAACAATTTATAGAGCAGCAGGCGCGCCGGCTCCAGAGCGGTGTCCAGTGGCTGGCGCACGGCAATCGACCAGGACAACGCCGTACTCGAAGGCGTCGGTACGGTGACCATGCTGGTCAGGTAACCGTTGCCGACCGACCAGCCCGGCGACTTCGAATCATTCACCGCCAGTTGCTGGCCCATCAGGGCTTCCGGGTACAGCACCTTGCCGTCGTGATCGATGATCAGCGCTTCGATATCCGGCGACGCATTTTTATGCGAGAACGCTGCCGATTCGACGATACGCGTCACCCAGCTCCAGTGCGCGTGCGCGCCCAGCACGCCAATCACCTGGCCGTCGGCGTTGCGGATCGGGGCGGCGAAGTCGATGAAACGCAGCGGTTCGCCGTTGGGCGTTCCCGGTAGCAGTTTGGCCAGCAACACCGCTTCGTGCGGATCACCGGTGTACTCACCGCGCAGGCCTGCCTGGAACCATGGCCGCTGCTGTACCGATTGCCCGACCAGCAAATTATTCACCGCTTGATGCACATGGCCCTCGGCATCGGTCACGCCCATCCACGCATACTCGGCCCGGGCCTGGGTGCGCAGTTGCATCGATTTGAGAATCGCCGGGTTGTCGAGGTCGCCGCGTTCCAGATGCGGCGCACGGCTGAGCAGGTAGACCTCCAGCTGGCGCTCGCGTAATTGGTCACCGAGCAACGTTGCCGCAGAACGCGCGGTATTGAGCAGTGAATTGCCGCTGACCTGTTTCATCTGTTCGGTGGCGATATGCCCGACATAGAAGCCGACGCTTGCCAGGGTCAGCAGGGACAAACCGGCGAACCAGAGGGTCAGGTGACTTCGCAGACTGGCTTTGAGCATGGGCAGGCAAATTCTGTTTGGACGTTGTGGCCGCATGGTATGCGCATTAAGCGTCGGGCTGCCAGTCGGTCGCTTCGGATAAGCACCGTCGGAAGTTTCGCCAATGCCCTACAAGGCAAGATCCTTTCTGACGCGGGTTGTTGAAAAGAACCACTCCGGCAAACGACGAAATGCAAAAGCCCGGCTGATCAGGCCGGGCTTCTTTGACTGCTTTAGAGCCGTTGTTTTATGCATTGCGGCTTTCGATCAGACGATCCGAACCACCTTCAGCGACGCGGCGTTCCTGCAGACGATCCGAGCCACCTTCAGCGACACGGCGTTCCTGCAGACGATCCGAACCACCTTCAGCGACACGGCGTTCTTGCAGACGATCCGAGCCACCTTCAGCGACGCGGCGTTCTTGCAGACGATCCGAACCACCTTCAGCGACGCGGCGCTCCAGCAGACGATCCGAGCCACCTTCAGCGACACGGCGCTCCAGCAGACGATCCGAGCCACCTTCGGCAACACGGCGTTCCAGCAAACGATCAGAACCACCTTCAGCCAGACGGCTTTCAATCAACTTGTCCGAGCCGCCTTCAGCGACCAAGGTGTGAACGGGTGTTGCTGCAAAAGCGTTGACTGCAAGAACCGAGAAAGCGATGCCGAGGATGGTTTGGCGTTTCATGATCGTGTGCTCCGGGGTGTATTGGGTTGGTATGGAGCTGATGTTACGCCGCGGATTTTTTATGAGAACTTCATTGACGTGATGGTGACTATCGACGCCAGCGATGTGTGCCGCAACTGCTGATCTAGAGCTTCTGTGCCCGAATGCACAGCTCTCCGGTGGCGCGGATCAGAGCCAGATCATGCAGTGCATCGTGGGTCAGACCCTGCCGGGCCTTGGCCAGCCAGACCGGGCAATTCGGGTCGTGGCGATGCGGCGCGAAATCGGCGTACTGGCGCAGCAGGCGGGTTTGCAACTCGTCCAGGCGCGGACGAATCTGCTTCGCCAGATCCGGTCGCGGGGTGTCCGGCGCCGCACCAGCCGCCTGCCATTGCGCGAGCAATCCGTACTGCACCAGTTTGTTCGCCTCCATTTGCGCGGCGATCAACTGGGCGACGTCTTCGGGGTCGAGCTGGTGTTCGGTCGCCAGGGTGCGGGCATTGGCGATGACCTGGGCTTCGCGCGGGCTGTCCTGAATCGGCTTGCCGCTGTCCCATTTGGTCAGGGCGACGAGGTCGCCGATGTTCAGGCGTTCGTTCAAGGTTGTCAGCAACGGACGCAACGATTCGGAGGAAACAGGGGGCTCGGCGGCGCCGGCAGCGTGGCTGAACAGAACCAGCAGGGAACAGGTCAGAGCATTTCGCAACGGAGTCATGGGCAGGCGCGTTCCACAAAAAATAGTGCCGACATTTAAGCCTTGAGCAGAGGCGATGTCGACCCGACTTTATCCCGCCCATCTAGCGTAATATCCCTCGCATCTCCCACCCCGAGAACGATCCTCAATGCAAACCCCCAGCACCATCAAACCGCTCTGGCAAACCTACCTGCTGTTCCTTGCGCCGATGGTGTTGTCCAACTTCCTGCAATCGATGTCGGGCACGGTCAACAGCATTTACATTGGGCAGATGCTCGGTACGCAAGCGCTGGCGGCGGTGTCGGGGATGTTTCCGGTGATCTTTTTCTTTATCGCGCTGGTGATCGGCCTGGGCGCGGGCGCCGGGGTGTTGATCGGCCAGGCGTGGGGCGCGCGCGAGGCACACATGGTCAAGGCGATCGCCGGGGCAACGCTGTTGCTGGGGGTGTTGATCGGTTTGCTGGCGGCGGTACTCGGCAGCGTGTTTGCGCGTCAGGCATTGCAAGGGTTAGGAACGCCGGCGGATGTACTGGACGACGCAGTGGCGTATGCGCATGTGATGATGTGGATTCTGCCGTCGATGCTGGTGTTTGTGCTGTTCACGCAATTGCTGCGCGGAGTCAGCGACACCGTGTCGCCACTGTTGGCGCTGATCGTGTCGACCTCGGTCGGGCTGGCGCTGACCCCGGCGTTGATTCGCGGCTGGTTCGGTCTGCCACAGTTGGGCATTCAGAGTGCCGCCTTCGCCGGACTGGCCGGTAACCTGTCGGCCATGACGTGGCTGGCGTGGCGGCTGATTCGCAAGGACCATCCGCTGGCGCCGAACCGCGAGTTCTTCGCGGCACTGCGCCTGGACGCGGCGATTCTCGGCAAGGTGCTGCGCATCGGCCTGCCGACCGGGGTGCAGATGATCGTGTTGTCGCTGTCGGAGCTGGTGATTCTGGCGCTGGTCAACCAGCACGGCTCGCAGGCGACAGCGGCCTATGGCGCGGTGACGCAGATCGTCAACTACGTGCAGTTTCCGGCGCTGTCGATTGCCATCACCGCCTCGATCCTTGGCGCCCAGGCCATTGGTGCCGGGCAACTGCAACGCCTGGCAGCGATCCTGCGCACCGGGCTGTTGATCAACGTGTGCCTGACCGGCGGTTTGATTGTGCTCGGTTACCTGTTGTCGCACTGGTTGCTGGGACTGTTCCTGACCGAAGATTCGACCCGGGCGATGGCTGAGCACTTGCTGCACATCATGTTGTGGAGCCTGTTGGTGTTCGGCTTCCAGGCGATCATCGGCGGCATCATGCGCGCCAGCGGAACGGTGCTGGTGCCGGTGATTATTGCGATTGTCTGCGTGGTCGGCGTGCAGTTGCCGGCAGCTTACTGGCTGGACGGTCAGTACGGTTTGCAGGGCGTTTGGATGGCGTTCCCGGTGGCGTATCTGGGCATGCTGGTGTTGCAGACGCTGTATTACAAACTGGTCTGGCAGCATCAGAAGATCGAGCGGCTGGTCTGAGCCCGAGCCACATCTGCAGACAAATGACATGGCGCATTCGCCGGTTGTTTGCTTAAGTCAGTCGAGGCCTCGAAGGTTTGCCCTGTCCGGAGAATCCCATGCGTGCCCGATTCACCGCTGTGGCCCTGTTTGCCTGCCTGTGCGTCACGAGCGCGGCGCAGGCCGCTGAATACAACCGCGTCAACACCACCGCCAGCCAGATCAGCTTTACCTACAACCAGATGGGCTCGCTGATGTACGGCACCTTCGGCAAGTTCGACGCGACACTGCAGTTCGACAGCGACAACCTCGCCGGCGCCCACACCACATTGCACATCGACCTCAACAGCATCGACGCCGGCAGCACCGACGCCAACACCGAACTGGTGAAACCGGCGTGGTTCGATACGCAGCGCTTTCCCGTGGCGGTGTTCGAGTCCAGCCGTTTTACCCGGGTCACGGGCAATCATTATCTGATCGCCGGCCAGCTCACCCTCAAGGGCATCACTCGCGAGGTGCAGGTGCCGGTCGAGCTGAAACCGGACAGTTCGATCGGCATTTTCGACGGTGAACTGGTGCTCAAGCGTGACCAGTTCGGACTCGGGGCGGGGGAGTGGGCGGACACTGTGGTGTCCAACGACATCGCGATCAAGTTCAAGGTGGTGGCGCCACAGCAGTGACGCCAGCCGCTCAGGTCAATAGGCGCGCCAGTGTCCCGGTGCCCAGCGCCACTCACGTCCATCCCAACGATAGTGACCGGCGACCCAGTGATAACCGGGCGCTGGCATGACCGGCACGACTTCCACCGGCGGCGGTGGCCGATGCGGCCGTACCGGTTCGACAATGCAGCCCGACAGGGTGATCGCGACCAGTGAGGCGGCGAGCAGGGTTTTCAGGTTTCGCGACATGGTGGTCTTCCCGGTAGATAAGTTGTTGTTGCCGAGCGGGCTCAACGGGCCCAGTGGCCTTCGACCCAGTACCAGTTAGGACCGCGCGCCTGCCAGTGGCCTGGTCGCCAGTGCGCGCCGTACCTCACCGGTTGCCAATGACCGGGCATCCACACGTAGCCGCGTCCTTCCCAGCGCCAATGGCCCTGATCCCAGACATAACCGGGGCGCGGGCCGGGCATCACTTCCATGCGCATCGGCGGCGGTGCCTGCTGAATGTAAACCGGGGGTTGTGCAAACACCGGGGTGCTGGCCAGCGCTGCCAGGGTCAGCGGCACCAGCAACAAGGCTTGCCGCCATTTGAACAGAGAACGCAAAACGTTCATGTGAACTCCTCAAGGCCTGCGTTAAAAAAGTGAACGCAGCTGAAGAATTGGACGCTAAATCGGCGAAAGATCCGAGCCTTGGCAGATGAAATTTTCTTCAGGTCAACCGTCAGCTTGCTTCGGTATTTCCTGCGACGGTGGCAGGCGTCGGGACACGGTATGATGTCGCGGTTTTCCGCCGGAGTTCAGCTGTCATGTCACGCATCACCCACTACAAGTCCCCATGCCCCGAAAGCGTCAACAGCCAGATTCTGCAACTGGTGGTCGATTACCTGACCGACATCAGCGCGGTCGGTCTTGGCCCGAGCAATCTGCTGTACAACGTCTATCAGTACGCGGTCGGCTATGAGGTGCATCTGTATCTGGAAGCGCTGAATGGCGAGAAGGGCACCGAGGTGGAATTGCTGGTGGCGACGGCCGAGGACGACCCGGAGCGGGTCATAGGTTTCCTCTTGTACCTGCCGGTGCAAGGCGATTGGGAAGCGTGCAGCGTCGCCTACATGGCCGTGCGCGAAGGTTATCGGCGCCAGGGCGTGGCGCGGGCAATGATCGGCGAGATGATCGGCCGTTATCCGCACGCCGAGCTGACCTGCAGTGTCGGCAAAGTGCCGTACTTCGAGGCGCTGGGTTTCGAGGTGATCGGCGCGCGCGAAACCCAGGTGTTGATGAGCACCCGGCATTACCGCAGCAATGGCCTGCGCGGTTTCATCGACACCACACCGATCTATCGCTCGCTGGAAGTGCAGCAGATCCACACCTACCTGCTGCAGAAAAACGGCAAGCGCGCGATGCTCGATGCCGAAAAACAGCGCGACCGGCATCTGGATCAAACTACCCGTCACGTCGAAGAATTTGTCCGTCAGCGCCTGACGCTGCACTGAGTCCTGAGTCCGGCGCAAAAAACGGACAAAAAAAGAGCCTCAAGGCTCTTTGATGGGGAGAAGTAGAGCCCATGAGGCTCAAGCTGCGCATGAAACAGGGAACAGGCTTGATTTGGGGTTCAGAACACCCGTTCCCTACGCCGCCGCTCAGGAGTGAAGCGCCTGCGTACCTTCATCATGGGAACGCGCGGGGGCCGACTCAAGTACCGCTAGTCGCACGGGCGGCGGCCCGTTCCACCATCGCGATGATGGTCGCGAACAACTCGTCCTTCGCTTGCCCGGCACTGATTTCAGCACTGGCGGCAGCATTCGACAACGCCTCGGCGGCACCGAGCATCGCGCGCAAACCGGCCTGGGTGATTTCCCCGCCAGCAGCCAGCGGTTGCAGCACACTGCGGCACTTTTCGAGGAAGATTGCCTCGTAGTCGCGCTTGATCTTTTCCAGCTCCGGCGTGCTGCCCAGCGCGGCAATCACTCCAGGAATCTCATTGCCCTGCAATAACACGCAATCGACGTACGCCGTGGCGATCACCGTCGCGGTGTCGATGAGCGTTGGCGGACACTGGTCGATCGCTGCATCCATCACCGCAGTCTGGCGAGTATCGAAGTCGCGATACAGCGCCGCGAGCAAGCCCGAGCGAGTGGTGAAGTGGTCGTAGACCACCGGTTTGGTCACCCCGGCCTTGTCCGCCAGATAACCCAGGGTCAGGGCATCGGTGCCCTCGGCCCGAATGATCTGCCAGGCGACGTCGAGCAACTGGCGGTTGCGATCTTCGCGCGACAAGCGACGTCGCGGTTGGGCAGGGGAATCGGCTTCGGTCATTTCTGTGGTTGACATCGGTTATATACCAAACGTAACTTACTGTTCGTAACTTACCAAGAGTACATAGCCCTTGGTCAGCGCAAACTTACAGGAGAATGACCATGCACGCATTGATTGTTGTGGCGCATCACGAACCGCGTTCGCTGACCCACAGCGTGGCAACGCAGATTGCCGAGGGCTTGACCCGCGCCAACCCCGCCAATACCCGGGAAATCGCCGATCTTTACGCCGAGGGATTTCAGCCGGTGTTCAGCGCAGCGGATTTCGCCGTGCATCACCGTGAGGCGCGGCCGCCAGCCGACGTATTGGCGGAACAGGCACGGATTGATCGGGCCGACGCTCTGGTGCTGGTATTCCCGGTGTACTGGTGGTCGATGCCGGCGTTGCTCAAGGGTTGGATTGATCGGGTGTTCAGCAATGGCTGGGCGTTTGATTTCGCTGGCGACCTCAAGCATGTGAAGAAGCTGCAGCGCCTGCGCGTGCATCTGGTCGGGCTTGCGGGGGCCGATGAACGCGCCTACGAACGTCACGGTTATGGCCCGGCGATGAAGGCGCAGATCGAACACGGGATTTTCGATTACAGCGGGGCGACGGTGGTCAGCTCGACGCTGATGGTGGAATCGGAGGTGCGTGATCCGCAGGAGCATCTGCAGACGGCACGGCACCTCGGCGCCCAGATGTTCACCTGAGTCGCACCTCCTGCAGGAGCTGCCGAAGGCTGCGATCTTTTGATTTTTTTAAAGCAAGATCAAAAGATCGCAGCGTGCCGCAGCTCCTACAGGTCAGCGGGCGCCGGGCCAGCCAGCCTTAGCGAGGGCGGCGAGCAGCGTTTCTGAATCCAGCCCTTGCACCGCATGCCCGTTGCCCGCGGTGCTCTCGCTGGCGAGCAGGGCGTTGATGATCGCTTCTTCGACTGCTTCGGTGGCGGCCAGGAACAGCTCGCTGATGTGGTCATTGTTGACCATGCGCAAACCGTCGCAGGTTGGCGCGCCTTTACCCTCGTAAGCGGCGGATGGCACCTGCTCGTTGCCGGTGGCAAAGGCAATGAAAATGTCGCCGCTGTGGTCTTCGTTACCGCCGCCGCTGCGCGCCAGACCGAGGCTGGCGCGTTGCGCGAGACGCGTGCATTGATGCGGCAGCAGCGGTGCGTCGGTGGCCAGGCAGACCACGATCGAACCCATGCCAGGATGCGGCAGCGAAGCCCGCAGGAACGGCGAATCCACCTGCTCCATGTAGCGACCCACCGGATAACCGTCGACCCGCAACTCGCTGCGAATGCCGTGGTTGGCCTGGACGATCGCGCCCACCGTCCAGCCGCCCTGAGCGCTGCTCAAACGGCGTGACGCGCTGCCGATGCCGCCCTTGAATTCATGGCAGATCATGCCGCTGCCGCCGCCGACGGCGCCTTCTTCAACGGCACCGTCATGCGCAGAATTCAGTGCCTCGGCGACATGCTCGGGTTTGACGTGAAAACCATTGATGTCGTTGAGCAAGCCATCGAAGGTTTCCAGCACCACCGGCATGTTCCAGTAGAGGCGCCCGTCGTCCGGTTGCTGTTGGCGATCCAGCGCAATCAACGCATCGCGCACGACGCCGAGGCTGTGGGTGTTGGTGAAGGCGATGGGACTGGTCAGCAGCCCGGCCTCGCGAATCCACTCAAGGCCGGTGGCATCGCCATTGCCATTGAGCACATGCACCCCGGCGAAACACGGTTGCTGGTTGGTCGAGCCGCGGCGCGGTTCGATCACTGTGACGCCGGTGCAGATGTCACGTCCGCTGTCGCTGCGGCCACGCACGTTACTGTGGCCGACGCGCACGCCGGGGACGTCGGTGATGGCGTTGAGCGGGCCGGGTTGCAACTGGCCGATGCGGATGTTGAGGTCACGGGCACGAGGTTTCATGGGATGTCTCTCTTTAAAAAGGCAGAAATGAATGAGCGGGGCTGAACACGAAACCCTGTGGGAGCGCGGCTTGCCCGCGAAGGCGGTGTGTCATTCAAAGGAGATGTTGACTGACCCGACGCATTCGCGAGCAAGCTCGCTCCCACAGGGAAATGTGTTGGGGTTACTGGCCGTTCTTGACCTTGCTCCACACCCGCGTGCGCACGCGTTCGGTGGCTTTGGGCAGCGGTTCCAGGGTGTACAAGGTGGCCATCGCCGCGGCCGACGGATACACCGCCGGGTTATCCCGCGTGGCCGCAGCCACCAGTGGCGTCGCGGCGCGGTTGCCGTTGGGGTACGACAGGTGATCACTGACCGGCGCTATCACTTCCGGGCGCAGCAGGTAGTCGATGAACGCCAGACCCTGAGCGCGGTTCGGCGCGTCCTTGAGCAGCACCAGCGTGTCGAACCACACCGGCGCGCCTTCCTTGGGCAGGCTGTAGGCGATCTTCACGCCGTTGTGCGCCTGCTCGGCGTTGGTCTTGGCTTCGAGCATCGCCCCGGACCAGCCCACCGCCACACAAATGTTGCCGTTGGACAGGTCACTGATGAATTTCGACGAGTTGAAGTACGCAATGTGCGGGCGCAATTTGAGCAGCAGCGCTTCGGCTTTCTGATAGTCCTCGGGGTTGGTGCTGTTGGGCGGCAATCCCAGGTAGTGCAGGGCCACCGGGAGCATCTCCGACGGCGAGTCGAGCATCGCCACCCCGCACTGGCCGAGCTTGGCGAGGTTCTCTTCCTTGAACACCAGATCCCACGAATCCAGCGGCGCGTTGTCGCCGAGCGCGGCGCGCACTTTGTCGACGTTGTAGCCGATGCCGTTGGTGCCCCACAGATAAGGCACGGCGTATTGATTGCCGGGATCGTTGTTGGCCAGTTTGCTCAGCAGATCGCTGTCCAGATTGTTCCAGCCCGGCAGTTGATCGCGAGGCAGCTGGGCGAGGGCGCCGGCCTTGATCAGCGTCGGCAGGCTGAAGTTGCTCGCCACCACCACGTCGTAACCGCTGCGGCTGGTCAGCAGTTTGCCTTCGAGCACTTCGGCGCTGTCGAAGGTGTCGTAAACCGGCTGAATGCCGCTGTCGCGCTTGAAGTCAGCCAGGGTCGTGGGGCCGATGTAGTCGTACCAGTTGTAGACGTGCACGCTCGGTACGTCGGCGGCACTGGCGACGGATGCGACGCCAAAACAGGCGAGCAGGCCAAGGTTGATGCCCCGGTTGATATAGCCACGACGACAACGCATGATGCGGCACTCCTGGCCTGCGGCAGGCCGGTGATTGACAGGAGTGCTCAGCCTATCGGGGCGGGCACGCCTGACCCATTCCCATCATGGGTTACTCAAAAGGGGTAGAGCGTGGACGCGTTGTTGCAGGAGTTGCCGGTGCATCAAAGTCTGGCGCGGGTGTTTGCCGCCGTCGGCCAGGACGCTTTCTGGCGCGCGCTGGTCGACACGCTGCGCCTGCTGGTGCCGCTGGACAACGCGCTGGTGGCACTGATGAAAGCGGGGCAGGCACCGCAATTGCTGATCGACTTCGACAGCAAGGGCCGCGCCGACGAGCAGGAAGAACTGGCCAGCTACACCGCTGGCATGTACCTGCTCGATCCGTTCTACCAAACCGCCTCGACCGGCATCGCCGACGGCCTGCACAGCCTGGCTTCGGTGGCGCCGGACCAGTTTCTGCACAGCGAGTATTACCAGAGCTACTTTCGCTCGGTGGTCGGTGAGGACGAGTTGCAGTTCATGATCAACATCGAGGGCGGCGTGCTTGGCCTGTCACTGGGGCGCTCGACGGCTTTCGACCTGGCCGAGCAGGGCCGTCTGCTGTGTGTGCGCGACTGGGTGTTGGCGGCGATGCGCCGACACGTGCAGCTGTTGCCGCCACAAGGGACCGGCACCGAGCCGGTGGCGGGGGATTTGGCAACGCTGCTCGATCGCTTCGATGCGCGCCTGACCACCCGCGAAGTCGACACCGCGCGGCTGATTCTGCAGGGCTTTTCCAGCAAGGCCATCGCCCAGCAGATGGGCATCTCGCCGGAGACGGTGAAGGTGCATCGGCGCAATCTCTATCACAAGCTCAATGTGACCGGGCATGGCGAACTGTTTGCGCTGGTGTTGCGCCCACCCACTGCCTGAACCTGTGGGAACTGGCTTGTCAGCAATGACGCCCTTACAGCCAACCAATCCCCAAATGAATACACCCAATACAACTGTAAGGGCCAGCCTGCTGGCGAAGGCGGCTCACCAGCCAACCAATCCCAAACTGAATGCACTCAGTCAAATTGTGGGAGCTGGCTTGCCAGCGATGGCGGCCTGCCAACCGACCAACCTCCCACCTGAATGCACTCATTCCAACTGTGGGAGCGGGCTTGCTCGCGAAAGCGGCCTGCCAGACAAAATCAAAACAACAGAGCAAACGCCGCACATAAACATAACCCCGCAACCACGTTTAAAGTACACGAACCGTTACGCCATACCGGCTACAACGCCTTGCGCCGTTACCGACGCGTACGCCAGAATCCGCGGGCTTACACGGCTGTGCGACGGGCTTATCGTTTCCCTGTCACTGAAAATCAGTGATCGGGTTTGGTAGCCCGTCTGTAATAGCTGTATGGCAACACCTTTGCAGTCCCTTTGTGGGGCTCGTTTTTATGGTGGTCATGCGTGGGGCTCACTCGTGAGCGCCGGGTTCCTATTGCAGCCGGTCTACCAACCCGCGTATGGCCACCACCCCTCGTTTGGTAGCGAGAGTGATGGCTCCTGAATAACTGCAATAGGAGTACATCGATGTTCAAAGCCACACCCAATCCCCCGGACACTTCGATCCCGTACGACCCAGCCCTCGACCCGCAGAAGATAAAAGCGGCGACCGACCGCGCCATCAACTTCTACCTCAACCCCGGCGCCCTGAAGATCTCGATCCCTTCAACCTCGTCATGCAGGGCGAACAGAATCTTCCTCATCGACCCCACCGTGGACGAAGAAACCTTGCTCGTCGAAGCCCGCGAATCCCTGGCCTCAGCCACGGTCATGCTCGGCGATTTCGCCGGCACGCTGGAGGGGCCGAGTCGTAATACGGTGTTGGGCATTGCGCAGGTGGTGATGCTGGGGGAGTTGGCGGTGAGTCAGGCGCTGGATAATGTGGTGCCATAGGAATAGTCGACAGCAGTAACGGCCTCATCGCGAGCAGGCTCGCTCCTACAGTGGATCTGCGTTGATCACTGGTTAAGTGCCCGGCAAAGATGCCTTGTAGGCGTGAGCCTGCTCGCAATTGCCATCAAATAAATAACCGACCCTTATCCCGATCACTGATAGCGACAGCCCCACAATAGATCCCGCCTTCGAGGCACGAAAGTCAGCGACTTTTGGTGTCTGAAGGCAATGACGCAAGTGTTCTTGTTTGTTTAGAGATCGCTTAAACATCCATGAGCTACATCGTGCCGGATCAGTGATTGAACAGGCACGATGTCGGGAAGTTTCTTTCATTACGGTATATCTACTTCAGCGTCCCATTTCTCAGCCCAGGTTGCGGCTTATAGTACTGATTCTTAACATTCCCACCCCAAAGCACGTAACTCCCGTCTCGACGTCTTGCCGCGAAAGATGGATCAATAGGCGGTGGATTGGGAGGCGGTGCCTGGTAAAACGGATAACGTTTGATTGAGTAGAGCTCCACGACCTCATCGCTGAGGTACTGGGCCAATTCTGGTGGAATTTCCCCAGCATCTTCCATCGCCAAAGTTGCTCCCCAGACGATGACCGCGCCGTACACACTCCCTTGAGTCGCCACAACGCCATACGCGCCATTTGTACAGTAAACGCCAGTAATCCTGCTGGCCATCAGTGCCTGGCGAACGCCTAGCGAGATTGCTCCCCCGTGAGTATTCATTCCCCAGACCACCACGGCTCGGGTCCTACCGTCGTCGTGCTGACTCAAAAGAAAGAAGCTCAAATCATTGGAATAAAGGCTGAGTATTCCTGGAACTGTAATGGCTCGACTACCAACATGACCGTGAGCATCTTCGGGCTTTGGCTGCATATCCTTGATGGCTGCTTCAATCTCGTTACGAGTGGCTGCAGTGATGGAGGCTCCTCCATAACGCTGCGCTCCCCAAGCTTCTGCCTCTCCGCGTTCGGTGATAATGCAAAACGCCCAACGAGTTGCCTTGCATAACAGTACACCGCCACGCGCTGCGATCAGGGAAGCCGATTCAGACATCAATCCGCCCTCACCATTGAGCCCCCAACTGACAGCCTTACGTCTGTCACGGGTGATTGCGCAAAATGCTGTGGTAGATGCCGTGACTGAATTAACGCCACCGTCATTGATGATCGTCTCCAGCTTGCCAGACGGAATTGCACCGCCATCGGCTGCCTTTCCCCACGTCACGATTTCGCCATTACGCCCAATTGCACAAAACGCCGCCGCCGCTGCAATAATTCGTTCGACGAATATATTGTCGAGTTGCACTTGTGCATCGGCGTTAATTGCTCCGCCATTATTAGTATTGCCCCACGCATAGACTTTGCCTTTTTGCGTACGAACGGCGAACGCGTTTTCCGTCGCGTGGATGGCGACCGGTGCATCAAACCAGAGGGCTCGCTGGATCAGTTCCGGAATGGTATCGCCGGAGCCTTTCAAACCAATAGCGCCTATTCTGTTTTGATCACCTGTCGGATCTTTATAGATGAAAGCGAAACACACTCGGTTGCTGTAAACCGACTCGATATCAGTCAGCTTCACGGAGTGGCCGGCCGGAATATTGGCTCCCCAGACCAGTAGCTGATTGCTCGAACCGTTGGTTACCAGTGCGGCAAAATCCTTTTCAGTTGAAAACAATCGAGTAGCCGGATTGTTTTTCAGAAAATTGATGATGTCGGGTGGAACCGGCAATCCCCAACCCGTCTGCCCCTCGAAGTAAATATCCTGCGTATCTGGATCAATCAGGCCAAAAGCGCCTCCCGTCGAGACAAATACTCGATCAGGCGGCTCAGGAACATGGGCGGAGAAATTTCCCCATTGCTTTAAAAAACTGTTCTCATTTTCCTCCCGGGTGATGCCTTGAAAATCAGGGTCCACAGTTTTGGCGACAGAGCGGGTTTCCTTACCGGTCTCACCATTAGCGGCCACCGGAATGACAGCGAATATGATTGCTCGTCCGCTGTACTCAGACTTTATCCGCAAATCGATGGCTACACCTTCCGGCGCTTCGATTTTTACGTTATCGAGATACCACTGATAGCGGGAAACTCCTTCAGGATTTTCATCAGCATTGTCATAGCGATAACTGCCGCGTACAAAACCACCAATGACTGGTTCCCCGATGATGATCACGTCCCGCGCAATCGGTTCGGCTATCGTACTCATTGCGATGCTCCTTTGCGTTCAGGTGAACTGCTGTAGTCGCTAACTCAGTTGCGCCCTGGTTCGAATTCTTCTTGTTTGACGTGGGCACCCCACGTCACATAATTGTTGTTAGATTTGCGTGCCGCGAAGGCGGCTGGAACCGTCGCGGTCGAAGGTGCTGGAGCGCCCTGGATGGTATAAATTTCGACAACACCGCTACTCAATGCGTCTCGAAGAGCGGCCGGAATTGTCCCGCCATCCTGTGAGGCACGTCCCCAGGTGACGACCACACCTTCGGTTGTGCCTTGGTCAACCAGAGCTGCGTAAGCACCATTGCTGCAGTAGATTTTTCTAATGCGACTGGCCATCAGTGTTTGCTTGATATCGCTGGGTATCGTGCCTCCCGTCGCAGCCAAACCCCAAGAGACCAGATTCTTTGTGCGTCCGTCGGGATGCCGGTTGAGCAAGACAAAGCTGCCATCGTTGCGCGTCAGTTCGATCGCCTCACCGTTGGTCAGGGTGACACTGGCAGACACGCGGCTATTTAGGCTTTTTGAGAATCTGGCATTGCTGAACATGCTCTCGATCTGCGCCTGGGTTTCGCCTTGCTCCAATAACGGCTGTGCATTCAAGGGCAAAGTCGAGGTTTCTTCCCCGGCGCCTTGGGCCGGAATGGCTCCACCACCGTGGCCTGCCGATCCCCATGCAGCCGCTTGTCCGCTTTCGTTGATGAAGCACATGGCCCAAGGCGCAGCTGCGCAAAGCGCGAGATTTCCTCTGGCTGCAAGGCTGGCGGCGGCCTCTGACATGGTTCCGCCGTATGCAGCCAATCCCCATGTAGCGGCTTTTCTGCGGCCTCTGGTTATAGCGATGAATGCGCTGTCATTGGCAATGACATTCAGCGCTCCGCCATCGTCATAAATTTTCTCAAGAGTTGCTGCGGGAATAGCGCCGTTAGCGCCCCAGGCAATGATTTCTCCGGATGCCGTCAGGGCACAAAATGCTGTTCGGGAAGCAACAATGCGATCGACTGTCATGGAATTCAATTGAGTCTGTACATCGGTCGGAATTTTCCCGCCATTCGCTGCGTTACCCCAGGCATATACGCGTCCACTGTTTGTGAGCACGGTGAAAGCATCGAGAGTGGCGTAGATGGCTTTCGGGCGATCAAACATCAGTTTGTTTTGTACTTCGACCGGCACCACACCGCCCGTTGCTGCCGTACCGACAGCGCCGATGGTGTTTTCCCCGGAGGGCGGATTTTCATATATGAACGCTAGCGAGGAGCCGTTGCTGTAGACCGACTTGATGTCTTGAAGGTTAGGTAACGTCGCCGGTATTCCAGGCCCCCAGACGAGCAACTGATTGTGTTCACCTATGGGCACCAGGGCACCAAAATTCGTTGTGGTGGTGAACATTCTGATAGCAGGGTTGTTTCTCAGGTATGTCGCAATCTCTGGAGGGACTACGCCACCAAAGCTCTGCGTGCCTACAACAGTGACGTTTTGTGTGACTCTGCTCTTCAGGGCAAATGCTCCTGCGGTGGAGGTGAATACTCCGTCCTTTGGTCCGTTCGCATGAAAAGCGAACTGGCCTCTCTGTTTCAAAAAACTGTTTTCACTTTCTTCATCTGAAATGTTTTGAAAACCATCCTGGACTACTTGAACGGGACTGGAAAATGATTCGATGCCTGTTTCTCCCGATGCCGCAACGGGAGTCACCGAAAACGTAAGTTTCATCCCTGCATGCGCAGTGACCAAGGTCAGGTCGATTGAGGTCGCGATAACGGTTCCGCCGCTTGCCTCGTCATACCAGCAAAAGGTGGATTTCCCTTCGGGATTTTCATCTGGGTTTTCATATATGTAGCTGCCAGTCAGGGTTCCACCTATTTCAGGTTCCCCCATGATTGCTACTTGTTTGACGATCGGAATTGCTTTGGTGTTGGTGTTCATACCTGTAACTCCATTCGACGAGTGCCCTGTTCGCGGGCAGGCAATGTGAGCGAGATGAACTCACTCGGTGTAAGAAACCAGCCCTGACAATGCCTTCAGATCAGGCGCGTTCGGGCCTGCCGACTGCAGTAGCCTGTCCGCGCTCAGTAGCACCAGATGCGGGCCGGCTGCGTAGGCACAAGCAACGGATTGAAGTTGCGTAGATGAGGTGTTTACGCCCCAGGAAACGGCGCGATGTGTGGTGAGCACTGCACTGAATGAGCCATAGGAACTGGCGATTGAAAGGGCAGGGGCAAGTCCTTCGGGAATCTGTCCACCCTCCTCGGACACCCCCCATGCGAATAATGAACCGTCGGTTTTGAGCGCACAAAAAGCCGTCGTCGACCCCGATAGATGTGACACGCTTTGAAGACCGCTGGGCGTCTCGCCACCAAACCGTTGGTTTCCCCACGCGATGACCGTCCCGTCAGATCTCAGGGCGGCGAATGCGGCACTGGTGGAGGTGACAAGAACGACTTCTTCTGCACAATTATGTGTTCTGCCAGGCATCACGCCCCCGTGCTCGGGCGATCCCCATGCGACGACACTGCGATCAGCGTTCAGCGCACAAAAGGCGCGGTCACTTGCAGACAGTTGGGTAGCTCCGCGCGCACCGGATACCCAAAATCCCTCAGGCCAACTGGCTCCCCAACTGAATACGCGACCGTCAATTAATAGCACTGTGAAGTCTGCGGTGTTGCCGATGACTTTTTTGGCAGGACCGAGCTCAGAGATAGCAGATACAGGGATCGAGCCTCCATATTCAGGATTGCCCCATGCGACAAGTTGGCCGTCTTTACGGAGGGCGACGAAAGCGCCATCGGTCGCTGCCAGTTTTCCTACATTCGTAAGTTCTTTCTCGATTTCTGGCGCAATGTAGCCTCCAAGAGAAGTAGCTCCCCAGGCAACGACGGTGTCGTCTTTTTTCAGTGCAGCAAATGCGTGGCCGCCAGCTGCCACATAACGCACATCTTTCAACTCGGATGGCGGCAACATTTCAGTGTTATCACTCCATCCAAAAACATTTCCGTCGTCTTTGATAATGCAGCCGCTGTGACGGTTTGCGAGATTGAATATCCCGCTGACGTTGCCGGGACGCAGCACTGTGCGAGCAATGATGTTCTCACCGTCCAGCAGGGAAACGATCAAGGGTTTCTCTGGTTCGGTATCAAGAAACGACTGGGCTAGGGCACCTTCGGTATCGCCCGCGTACATCCATACAGCTTCAGTTGGGGTATTGATTCTTCCATTTATTAGAAAAGAGGCGGTCAGACGGCTCAAGTTCGAATGGTAGCGTGGGGAGGTCTGTGACCGGTTGCCTACAACAGTGAGCTTTCCGGAGTGTGAATTACCCACCACAAAAACCAACGGGTTCGAATGACTGGTATTGCCTGTTTCGAACCGCAGAATGCTGTAGCTGACACTGAGTGTTTCCCCTCGTCGGGCTTCGAAATACTGCTGGACAAATGCCGCATCAAGGGTGAAATCCACAGGTTTGCCGGCATTGAGGGTGTTGAGGATTTTGCTGCCTTCGTCAAGCAGCACGTTATAGGCATCACGCAATTGCCAGATGACCACATCTTTGGCTTTGGTCGGGTTGGCGATCGGGTTCGGACAGGTGATTTTGCTTGTGCCGTTGGGCAGGTCCTTGGGTTCCAGTGCGCCGTCCTGTTCACCAAGGACGATCGGTGGCACCAGTTCCGGTTTTGCTTCGCCCACCGTCAGCAGTGGCGCATGCAAGGATGCCCGAATGACGATCTCATCGTCCTCGTCGCTGAGCACGTTGTAGGACAGATCCAGAGTACCGCCCTCGAGGGTCTTGAGGTGCCGGTTATCATCTACGCTGACGATGAACCCTGCCGGATGTGTGGCCTCGTCCGCGTCGGGGAAATGCCACGGCAGCTCCGGCTCATAGGTGCTCAGGTCGGCCCGGGTGCCCAGCCATTTGAGTTCAATGGCCATGCCTTCTTCGATACGCTCGTCGTTAGGGATACGGACGCGAATCGGCGCCAGGTCTGGGTGGAGCGCACCACCGACGGCATCCACGGCGATCGGCGCTGCGAGACGATAAGGTTCACCGATGATGCTGATGAAGCGACCTCTGGAGTGCTGAATGACCGCGCCGCCCCGTTCCAGCTCGTAGAAGAACAGCGCCTGGGTGTTGGCCAGTGCCCGAGCGGCGCTGTTGGGCAAAAGGATTTCGACCACTACCGGCGGTCGTTTGCTGATGGTTTGACGAGACTGGCGCTTCACTGGCTCGCCGCTTTCGGAAGTGCCCTTGATGTACATGATGATCACATCGTTTTCCTGGTACACCCCCTCTGGGTCAGCCCAGACCTTCAGCAGCAGTTCCTCGTCATTGAGCAAATCGAGGTCCAGGACGTGACCGTTGGCCTGATCAAGGATCGGTGCATCCAGTCGCGAGTTGCCGGTGTCGACGACGATGCGGGTTTCCGTGCACCAGTCTTCGGCCGCGTTGTTTACAAGGTCGTGGACGGTGAAGGTCACGGCCAGTCCGTCGGGACCTGAGTCCCCAGCCTCGAGAATGTCCGCTTCAGTGACCAGGACAACGATGGGATGGGCGTCCGGGTCGTCGACCTGGGGCTGCGTGACCGGTATGGAGTAAACCCGCACGCCGCCCCAACTGAGCGTGATCACATCACCGGCTGCGCAGTTCGGATAAGGCAGTTTCGAAGGGCTGCCGGGTTTGGCCTGGATGATGACCTGCACGCCATTTTTGGCGCTGTCACTGTCCACGCCGTCGGCGACGATTTGCGGATCGATGTATTGGTACAGCTCCGAATGCTCACCGGGCCTGGGGTTCACATCCTGGCCACCGGGCAGTTCGAGCTTGATATAGATCCTGACTGGCGGCTCGTAAGGTTCAGCGACCTGGTTGGCGCGATGCACGGTATAGCCCAGTGTATGAGGGCCGCTGTTGATGCGACCCGGTTGCACCCACAAGGTCACGCGCTCGTCGATCTCGATGTCCTCGGTGATCGTGTGCTGATCGACGCTGGCGCCATCGTAGTACAACTCGACCCAGTCGCTCTTCCTCATGTCGGCCCATGGCAGGATGAAAACTTTCAGGCCCTTGAGCGGGAAGTTGTCCAGTGCGGCTGCACGATTGATGCCCCATTCACCGGATGGCAATGGCGGCTCGGTACGTCCGGGGATGTCCGGAGCTCGCAAGGCCTGTGGGGCAATGCCGTTAACGGGGTGGGTCAGCATGGCAGGTACTCCGGCACGAGTTTGAGTGACGGAGTCATTTAAGGCGGGTGACTGAGGGTTGGCTACTGTCAGAAATTACAGGTGAGGAGGTATTTGCGATGAACGGTCGCGAGGCGCCGGGGTGATTGTTCGCGGGCAGGACAGGGCGAAAGTCGTCAGCGGCATGCTCAGTGAGCACGCATTGTAGGTGGGGACGGTTGATCTCGGCCTGAACGACAAAACCCGCCGCCCCGGTTGATCGGGGCGGCGGGTTTTGTCCTTCTGAAGAAATGGGTTGCCGGTGAGTCAGTCTTCGCGAGCAGGCTCACTCCTACAGGGATGAGCGGGGTTCGCGGGATGTCGGGTCAGTCCGAGGCGTTTGAAGACGAGCGCCTTCAGACCGCTCTCAGGATCAATATCCGGAAACTCCGGCGGATTCTCCAGCCGCTGCTCAAAGCGCAAGCTTGGCGCCTCTTGCGTCACGCCATCGATCAAAAAATCCGAACCGAACGACGGATCATTCATGCACGCCAGCACCGTGCCGTCAGCCGTGAGCAATTCCGGTAAACGACGCAATACGCGCTGGTAATCCTTGGTCAGCAGAAAACTGCCTTTCTGGAACGATGGCGGGTCGATGATCACCAAGTCGTACGGGCCGCTGTTGATCACCTTGCCCCACGACTTGAACAGGTCGTGGCCGAGGAAACTCACCTTGCTCAGGTCATGCCCGTTCAGCCGGTGATTGTCACGACCGCGGCTCAGTGCGGCGCGGGACATGTCGAGGTTGACCACATGGCTGGCGCCGCCTTCGATTGCTGCCACGGAAAACCCGCAGGTGTAGGCGAACAGGTTCAGCACGCGTTTGCCTGCGGCCTGCTCACGCACCCAGTTGCGCCCGTAGCGCATGTCGAGAAACAGCCCGGCGTTTTGCTTGCGGCCCAGGTCGACGCGGTACTGCAAGCCGCCCTCGACGATGCTCATCTCGTCGATTTCATTGCCCAGCAGCCATTCGGCGGTGCTCTGCGGCAGGTAACGATGTTGCACCAGCAAGGTGTGGGCACCGGACTCTTGCCATTCCGCCGAGGTGCTGAGGTCGAGCAGCGATTGCTTGAGCGCTTCGAGCTGTTCGGGCTGCGGCTCCTTGAACAGCGACACCAGCACCACGCCTTGCAGCCAGTCCACCGTCAACTGTTCCAGCCCCGGCCAGCAACGCCCGCGCCCATGGAACAGGCGGCGGGTTTCGCTCGGTGCCGCAGCGATTGCAGACAGCAGATGGGCGCGGAGGGTGGCGAGGGCTTCAGGGTTCATCAGTCACGGTCGGCAAGCAAAAGGGCCGGCATTTTAACCACAAAAACCGCCTGACGAACGCCGGTCAGCCAAGGCCACTGTCGACTGTTAAGAAAAGACCTGTATCAAAAATGAATTTATGCAGGGCGCGCTGCTCATACCAGATAAGCAGCGGATTTGAGCCGCTAAGTCGTTAATGCAATTCAGGGAGTGCCAGTTCATGAGTCCAACACCGACACCGAGCGCGCTCCTTCCTGGCGGGTTGATTCTGGTGGTTGAGGACGACCCGTTGATTCTGGAGTTTCTCTGCGAAATTCTTCAGGAGGAAGGTTTTAAGGTCGAGCCGCAAACCAGCGCGGATGCCGCCAAGCTGTATCTGGAAAAGCACGCGTCGGATGTCGCGTTGCTGCTGACCGACATCACCATGCCCGGTGAAATCAACGGCGCCGGGCTGGCCAATCTGGTTGGCGACCGCTGGCCGGAAAAGCCGGTGATGGTCATGTCCGGTTATGAAACCCCGGAAACTTCCGGGGTCAAGCATCCGGTGGCGTTCATCAAAAAGCCCTGGGCGATCGGCCAGTTGCTTGACTGTGTCGACAGCGCTTTCAAGTCCAAGGCGCCACGTCTGCACTGAGGTGGCGGGTCGAACTGCCGGGTAAAAATGCTACATTGCCCGGCCAATCCGCCCAGTTCTGTCAAAGGATGCGACCTTTTGTCTGCTCACGATAACGTCTTTGATCGCGCGTTCGGCGCGTTCCTGTTCGACATGGACGGCACCGTCCTCAATTCCATCGCTGCTGCCGAGCGAGTCTGGGCAGCGTGGGCCGAGCGTCACGGGGTTGATGTCGAGAGTTTCCTGCCGACCATACACGGTGCTCGCGCCATCGACACCATCCGCCGGCTGAACCTGCCGGGAGTGGACGCCGAGGCGCAAGCGGCGTTTATCGCGCAGGCGGAAATCGATGATGTCGAAGGGATTGTGCAGATACCTGGGGCCGCGGCGTTTCTCGCCAGCCTGCCTGTCGAACGCTGGGCCATGGTGACCTCGGCGCCACGGGCTCTGGCGTTGCGGCGGATGGCTGCGGCGGGGATTTGCGAGCCTGCAGTAATGATCACGGCGGAGGATGTGACGGCTGGCAAGCCTGATCCGGCGGGTTATCTTCTGGCCGCGCAACGTCTGGGGCTTGATCCCGCTGATTGCCTGATTTTCGAAGATGCCACTGTCGGTATTCAGGCCGCTGAAGCGGCAGGTGCAGCGCTGATGATCATCACCACGACGCACCAGCATCCCATCGAAACCCGCCACGCGACTATCGACAGTTATGAGCCGCTGAGCGTTGTCGTCGATAGCCAAGGTCAACTGCACCTGCAAAAGGCCTGACACTACAAAGTCCCCTGTGGGAGCGGGCTTGCTCGCGAATGCGGTCTTTCAGTTGCATGCGATGTCGACTGATTCAGCGCATTCGCGAGCAAGCCCGCTCCCACATTCGATCAATGTCGGGCCGTAAATGTTGCCCGCTATCCAACACTGCAGGAGCCAGTTCAGTCTGCTGGCGATGGCGTCAGTAAACCCCCGGCAACAATCGCCAGCTACGCGCGCAATAAGCCTCGTACTCTGCACCAAACTGCCCGCGCAGCAGCGCCTCTTCCGAGTGAATACGTGCGATCAGTGGAATCAGCGTCAGCGCCGCCAGAATCAACCCGACACTGGAACGAAACGCCAGCGCCCAGCCCACGGCGTTGACCACCAGCCCCAGATAGCTCGGATTGCGCAGGCGTGTGTAAATGCCGTCGGTGACCAGCCGATGCCCCGGCTGAATCGCCACCAAACCGCTGAACCGCCAGCCCAGCACAAACACCGGCCACAGCCGCAGCGTGCCACCGACGATAAACAGCAAGGCGCCGAGCCAGCGCACGCCTTCAGCGCCGAAGGTCCAGAAGTCGATGCGATCGCAGTACGCCGGGAGAAAACCGCTGACCAGACCGATCACGCCGAACGCCGGAATCACCCAGCGATTGGCGCGGTCCTCGCGCTCGCCCGAACTCATGTTCACGTCGGTGAACAGCGACGCCACCACCATCAGCACCGTGGCCAGCGCCACCAGCACCAGCGCCCCATGCGAAAAGAACACCGCCGGCCCACCAATGCCCCACACCGCCAGGCCCAGGTAGGCGAGGGTGGCGAGCACCGCAACCACGGTCATTTGCGCAGACATTTTCATGATCATCTCTTGAAAAGCGGCTGATCCTTTCAGTGTAGGACGCCGCTGAACCCGCGTAGGTACCGGATCAGTCACCTTGAAGCCGGATGTCCCGGCCCCGTCGTGAGCAAGCCCACTCCCATCCTTGATCCGGGCCAGCCCGAGAGCCTCCATCCACCGACAATCCCAAGTGGGAGCGGGCTTGCTCGCGTAGGCGTCGGATCGGTCGTGACCAGTCTTTGGTCGGCAACGCCTTCATCCGGCCAACATCGCGTCTACGCTGATCCATTCCTTCTATTTGTCCGTGTATTGCCCATCAAAGAGGTGAACCCATGAAAATCGACTTGAGTGGAAAACTGGCCATCGTCAGCGGCAGCACGGGTGGCATTGGTCTGGGCATCAGTCAGTCACTGGCCGAGGCCGGAGCCACGGTTGTGGTGATCGGGCGTGAAACGGCCAAGGTCGAGCAAGCGCTGGCGAGCATTCGCCAGCAGGTGCCGGGTGCGCAACTGCGCGGACTGACGGCCGACCTGGGCACTGCCGAAGGTGCGGAAAAACTGTTCGCCGCTGAACCGCGCGCAGACATTCTGGTGAACAACCTCGGCATTTTCGACGCCGTGGATTTCTTCGACACCCCGGACAGCGAGTGGACGCGTTTCTACGAGGTCAACGTGATTTCCGGCGTGCGCCTGTCGCGGCATTACGTGCCGGCGATGGTCGAGCAGGGCTGGGGACGGGTGATTTTCCTGTCCTCGGAATCCGGTGTGGCGACCCCGGCCGACATGCTTAATTACGGCGTGACCAAAAGCGCCAACCTGGCGGTGTCCCATGGCTTGGCCAAGCGTCTGGCGGGCACCGGTGTGACGGTCAATGCGATCCTGCCGGGGCCGACGTTTACCGGTGGCGTGGAACACATGCTCAAGGATGCTGCGGCCGAGTCCGGCCGTAATCTGCGTGAAGAGGCTGATGCGTTTGTGCGCAGAGCGCGGCCGACGTCGATCATCCAGCGGGTGGCCGATGTTGCCGAGGTGGCGCATCTGGTTACGTACATCGCTTCGCCGTTTTCCTCCGCCACCACTGGCGCGGCCTTGCGCGTGGATGGCGGTGTAGTCGACAGTATGGCGATCTGAACCGCGAAGACTCTGGAGAAACGTTTATTTATGGCAACTGCATCAGCAACCATCGACATCCCGGCTTCGGCCGATCAGGTCTGGCAATTGATCGGCGGCTTCAACACGCTGCCGGACTGGCTGCCGTTGATTCCCAAGAGTGAACTGAGCGAAGGCGGACGCGTGCGCACCCTGCAAACCGCCGACGGCGCGGTGGTGATCGAGCGTCTGCAAGCGTTCGACAACGCTGCCAGGACCTACAGCTACTCGATCGAACAGGCACCGTTCCCGGCGACTGACTATCTGGCGACGATCAAGGTTGAAGCTCAGGGGCAGGGCGCTCGAGTGACGTGGTCGGGACGCTTCAACGCCAAGGGCGTGAGCGAAGAGGAAGTGGTCGCGCTGTTCAATGGCATCTATCAGGGTGGCCTTGAGGCGCTGCGGGCCAATTACCCGACCTGACAGGCAAAACGCAAAAACTGTGGGAGCGAGCCTGCTCGCGAAGGCGTCGGATCGGTCAACATCTGCATTGACTGTCACACCGCATTCGCGAGCAGGCTCGCTCCCACAGGGGATCAGGAGTTGGCGATCAAACTCTGCCGACAATCCAGCACCAGTTTTGCACCGCCCAGCTCACTGCTGCCCACCTCAAGATTGAAGCCATGCAGGCTGACAATCGCCGCGACAATCGACAAGCCCAGGCCAAAGCCGCTCTGCGGTTGCCCGCCCTCGGCACGATAGAAACGCTGGAACACCGCCTCACGCTCGGCTTCGGGAATCCCGGGGCCGGAGTCGTGGACTTCGATCCGCGTATGCCCACCGTCATTCACTCCGCGCAAAATCACCGTACCGCCTGCCGGGGTGAACTTGATCGAGTTGCTCAACAGATTCGCCAGCGCCTCGAACAGCAACGCTCGGTCGCCATTGAGCGGCGGCAGGGTTTCCGGCATGTTCAGCACGAACAGCAGCTCGCCTTCCTCGGCCAGCGGCAGGTAAAACTCATGCAGTTCTTCGAGCAATTGCACCGGATCGAGCTCGACAAAACCTGAGCGCCGCTGACGGTCTTCCAGCTCGGAAATCCGCAGCAACCCACGGAACCGCGCCATCAGCGTATCGGCCTCGGCCAGCACCAGATCCAGTTGCGCCGCTTCCTGCGAACCCTCACCAGCCTGCTGTTGCATGCGATACAACTGCGCGCGCAAACGCGTCAGCGGCGTGCGCAAATCGTGGGCGATGTTGTCGCACACACCTTTGACTTCATGCATCAGCCGTTCGATGCGATCGAGCATGGCGTTGACGATGGCGGCGAGCATGTCCAGTTCGTCGCGGCGGTTGGACAGCGGCAAACGGTGGGTCAGGTCGCCGGCGACAATCGCCTGGGCGCTGTCTTGAATCGCGCGGATGCGGCGCATTGGTCGGCGGCGCAGCAAATGCCAACCGGCAATCCCCGGCAGAATCGTCAGTGATACCCCCCAGAACAACGCGTGCAGAATGATCCGCGTGACCGCGAACAACGAACCGTTATCGCGCAACAACACCAGCCAGCGACCGTCGCGGGTCTGGGTTGCCACCGCGTCGCAGCTGTCGGCGGGCAGGGTCGGGTCATCGGAATCGGCGCAGTCATCCAGGGTGTGGATCTTGCCATCCAGCGGCAGGCCTTCGGGCAGTTGCTGCAAGGCACCGCCGAGGTAAACACCCTGGGCGTCGAACAGGCCATAGGCGTCGATGCCGCGGATGTCGAAGGTCATGCTGGCGGCGAGCGCTTCTTCCAGTTGTTCACCGCGAAAGTGCGAAAACAGATGCTGACGTTGCATCAGCGAATGCTTGGCGAGGTTATCGAGATAGCTGGAGACCTCGAAATACATGACCCCCATGAGGATCGCGCTCCAGGCCACGAACAGTGAACTGTACAGCGCCAGCAGTCGACTGCTGGAGGAGCGCCAGCCGTCAGACGGGTTCGGCAATGACATAACCCGAGCCCCGTACCGTGCGAATCAGCGGAACATTGCCCGCCGCGTCGATCTTCTTGCGCAGACGACCGATGTGTACGTCGATCAGGTTGGTGCCCGGGTCGAAGTGATAGCCCCAGACTTCTTCGAAAATCATCATCCGCGACAGGATCTGCCCGCTGTTGCGCATGAGAAATTCCAGCAGCTTGTATTCGGTGGGCAGCAGCGTCAGCACCTGCCCGGCGCGGCGTGCTTCGTGGCTGATCAAATCCAGTTCGAGGTCGGCGACCTGCAACGTGGTGGCCTGGGTGGCAACGCTGTTCTGCCGGCGCAGCAGCACTTCCACGCGTGCGGCCATCTCGTCGGTGGCGAACGGTTTGGTCAGGTAATCATCGCCGCCGGCGCGCAAGCCGCGCACGCGCTCATCGACATCGGAGAGGGCGCTGATCATCAGAATCGGCGTAGCCACGCCCATGGTGCGCAGGGTGGTGACGATCGCCAGGCCATCGAGTTCCGGCAGCATGCGGTCGAGGGTGATCAGGTCGTAGTTGCCGCTGACGGCGCGGTCGAGGCCCTCGCGGCCATTGTCGACCCAATCCACTTGCAGGCCGTGGCTGCTGAGTTCGGCGACGATTTCACGAGCAGTCACGGCGTCGTCTTCGATGGTCAAAATACGCGTCATAGGGCAGGCCTTGATCGGTTCAAACGGAATGGCTGCATTTTGCCAAGTATTTTGCGTCGCGCTTTAAATTAACTTTCATGTATAGCCTGTCACAAACGTCAATCCGGGGCGCTTCGCGGCGTTGGCGTCAATGCATAAAACCCGCTGCTTTCCGTCCATTGTTGCAAATTGCAATGAATGTAGAAGTTCAGTCTTTTTAAGTCATTGAAATTGAAGGATTTATTTCGGGCTCTCGACTGGCACGGTCGCTGCAATTCATCTCGTGACGAGTTGTAACACCATTTTTCATGCCTGGAGCACTACAACAATGAATAGATCCTCTGATGGGTTTTATCCTGCCTTCGAAGGAGAGTCGAGCAACGTGTCAGGCGTGTCCTGGGGCGCGATTTTTGCGGGCGCAGCGGCGGCCGCAGCACTGTCGATGATTTTAGTGCTGCTTGGCTTCGGTTTGGGATTCTCTGCCGTTTCACCTTGGGCCGGGGAGGGCATCAGCGCCAAGGGTCTGGGGATTTCGACGATTGTCTGGCTGGCGGCGACGCAAATCATCGCCTCCGGTCTGGGTGGCTACATCGCCGGTCGCCTGCGGGTGAAGTGGGCCAACATGCACGGGGATGAAGTGTATTTTCGTGATACTGCCCATGGCTTCCTCGCCTGGTGTGTGGCCACGCTGGTCACCGCAGTATTGGTAGTCGGCTCGGTCAGCAGTGTGATCAGTGGCGGTGTGCAGGCCGGTGCCAGTGTCGCCGGTGGCGCAGCGGCTGCCGCGACTCAGGCTGCCGGTAGCGCAGCGGCCAACACTGACAGCAATCAGTACGGTTACTACATCGACAATCTGTTCCGCGATGACCGTCCAGCGTCGGTCAGTGATGATGCCGCCCATGGCGCCGTAGCGCGGATCTTCGCCCAGAGCCTGGCCAACGGCCAACTCAGTCCGGAAGACCGTACCTACCTCGCGCAACTGGTCGCACAACGAACCAATCTGAGTCAGGCCGACGCCGAGAAGCGTGTCGATGAAGTGTATGCCCGCACTCAGAAGGCCATCGCCGACGCCAAAGTCAAAGCCCAACAGGCTGCCGACACCGCTGCGAAAGTTGCTGCCTGGACCTCGCTGTGGATGTTCATCGCGTTGCTGGCCGGTGCGTTCTTCGCCAGTCTCGCAGCCACCTTCGGCGGTCGTCGCCGGGATGCGGTCGAGTACGTTGAAGTCGAGACCTACGCCACCACGACCACTCTGCCTCCAGTCCGTTAACAAGGAGAATCACCATGCGCTCTCTATTACTGTTTTTCCTCGGTGTGCCAATCCCGATCATCATCCTGATCGCCCTGTTCGTACACTGATTCCAATGCTCCATTGAGGCCCATGCCTCGGCCGCTTTCACTTCACGGTGAAAGCGGCTTTTTGCTTTCTGGCGTGCACCATTCGTCTTCTTCAACCGAATCGTTGAACAATCCGACCGCTTTCACTGGCCTGGATCAATATTCGCGTTTGTAACTTCCCCTAACGTAAATGTTCCAGGCCTTCGCTGAGGTTTGAACTACAGTGCTTCACGCGCACTTTGCTGCGCTGACGAAGTACCCGCGAGCCCGCCTGTAATCGAACAATTAAACGGGCCGCACGGTGTAGAGCAGCAAGGAGCTGACGCAATACCTTCCCCCTGAACCTTTTCACGGATGAACTTCGTAATGCACTGCCTAGAACGCACTTTCGATATCCAGCCCCTGACCCAGGCGGATATGACCGTCCACATCAATGGTCAACCGGTGACGGCGGCCATTGGCGAAACCGTCCTGAGCGTTATCCAGTCCCTTGGCGTGCGCCAGGTCGCACGCAACGACCACGGCCAGATCAGCGGCGCCTACTGCGGCATGGGTGTGTGCCAGTGCTGCCTGGTGAAGATCAACGGCCGCCACAAGCGCCGTGCCTGCCAGACCGTGGTGCGCGACGGCATGCAGATCGAAACCCAGGTCAACCGCATCAACGAGCAGGAGGTCGTATGAGCCTGCAACCGGTGATCGTCGGCGGTGGTCCGGCGGGAATGGCGGCGGCCATCGAGCTGGCGCGTCATGGGGTGCGCTGCACCTTGCTCGAAGAGGCCTCGCGTCTTGGTGGCGTGGTCTATCGCGGGCCGCTGCGCGACGGCGTGCAACTGGATTATCTGGGGCCGCGCTATTCCGAAGCCCTGAGCAAACTGCACGGTGATTTCCAGGAACAGTCCGGGTTGATCGACGTGCGCCTCAATCATCGCGTGGTCGGCGCCGAAGGCACCCGCGCGCTGGTGGTGCTCGACGGCGACGAGCAGCTGCACGAGATCGAATATCCGCAATTGCTGCTGGCCGCCGGCTGCCACGAACGCAGCGTGCCGTTTCCCGGCTGGACCCTGCCGGGGGTGATCATGCTCGGCGGCCTGCAACTGCAAATCAAAAGTGGCGTGGTCAAGCCGCAGGGGCCGGTGGTCATCGCCGGTACCGGGCCGTTGCTGCCACTGGTGGCAACGCAGCTGCACGCGTCCGGCGTCAAGGTCGCGGGCGTGTACGAAGCCTGCGCCTTCGGCAAGATCGCCCGCGAAAGCCTGGCGTTGCTGAACAAGCCGCAGCTGTTCCTCGACGGTTTGAGCATGCTCGCTTACCTGAAACTGCACGGCATCCCGATGAACTACGGCTGGGGCGTGGTCGAAGCCCACGGCGACGGCGAGCTGAAAAGCGTCACCGTGGCACCTTACTCGGCCACCTGGGAGCCGGATCTGACGCGCATCGAGCGCTTCGAAGCGCAGACCCTGGCGGTCGGTTACGGCTTCATTCCGCGCACCCAGCTCAGTCAGCAGATGGGCCTCGATCACGGTTTCAGCGACGACGGTTACCTGCGCGCCAATTCGAACAACTGGCAGCAAAGCAACGAGCCGCACGTGCATCTGGCCGGTGACATGGGCGGGATTCGCGGTGGTGAAGCGGCGATGCTCGCCGGCAAGATCGCCGCCACCTCGATCCTGCTGCAACGCGGGGTGATCGAAGAAGAACTGGCACAGGTACGCCGCGATCGTTATCTGGGCAAACTCAAATCCATCGTGCGCTTCCGTGCGGCCGTCGACCGTTACACCGAACGCGGTGTCGGCCAGACCGCTTTGCCGGCCGCCGACACAGTGATCTGTCGCTGCGAACATGCAACCCGCGCGGACATTGATCTGGCACTGGAGCAGGGCGTGCAGGACATCGCCAGCCTGAAAATGCGCACCCGCGTCAGCATGGGCGATTGTCAGGGGCGGATGTGTGTCGGCTACTGCAGCGACCGCTTGCGTCAGGCCACCGGGCGCAAGGACGTCGGCTGGCTGCGTCCGCGCTTCCCGATTGATCCGATCCCTTTTTCCGCGTTCCAGTCCGTCGGCACGGAGGCCGCATCCCATGAGTAAGTTCTATGACGTGATCATTGCCGGTGGCGGCGTGATCGGGGCGTCCTGCGCCTATCAATTGTCCAAGCGCCAGGGCCTCAAGGTGGCGGTGATCGACGCCAAGCGCCCGGGCAACGCGACCCGCGCTTCGGCCGGAGGCTTGTGGGCCATCGGTGAGTCGGTGGGGCTGGGCTGCGGGGTGATTTTCTTCCGCATGATGTCGGCCAACCGCAAGCGCGAAACCCAGGGCGCGGCGGTCGCGGTGGACGCCAGCACGCCGCACATCCTGCCGGAGTCCTTCTTCGATTTCGCCTTGCAGTCCAATGCGCTGTACCCGGCGCTGCATCGCGAGCTGAAGGACAGGCACGGGATGGATTTCAAGTTCGAAAAGACCGGGCTGAAGTTCGTCATCTATGACGACGAAGACCGCCTCTACGCCGAGCACATCGTCAGTTGCATTCCGCATCTGGCCGATCAGGTACGCTGGCTCGATCAGGCCGCGCTGCGCGAGGCTGAGCCGAGCGTCAGCCACGAGGCGCGCGGCGCGCTGGAGTTTCTCTGCGATCACCAGGTCAGCCCGTTCCGTCTCGCCGATGCCTACATGGAAGGCGCGCGGCAGAATGGCGTCGACATCTTCGTCAACACCAACGTCATCGGTGTGTTGCACCACGGCAGCCGCGTGACTGGCGTGCAGACGGCCGAGGAGGGCGTGTTCCACTGCAAGACCCTGATCAACGCCGCTGGTGCCTGGGCGGCGGACTTGAGCGAGTGGGCCACCGGTGTGCGGATTCCGGTGAAACCGGTGAAAGGCCAGATCCTGCTGACCGAGCGCATGCCGAAAATCCTCAACGGTTGCCTGACCACCAGCGACTGCTATGTGGCACAGAAGGACAACGGCGAGATCCTGATCGGCAGCACCACCGAAGACAAAGGCTTCGACGTCACCACCACCTACCCGGAAATCGCCGGACTGGTGCAGGGCGCGGTGCGCTGCCTGCCGGAACTCAAGGACGTCAACCTCAAACGCACCTGGGCCGGTTTGCGTCCGGGCTCGCCGGATGAGCTGCCGATCCTCGGGCCGATGCGTGGGGTGGAGGGTTACCTGAATGCCTGCGGACACTTCCGCACCGGTATTCTGACCTCAGCGATCACCGGCGTGCTGCTGGACAAACTGGTCAATCAGGAAGCGCTGCCGCTGGATATCACACCGTTCCTCGCGGATCGGTTTGAGGTGGCGCCGGTCAAGCAAGAACGTGAATTAGAGCTGGCCTGATCCAATCCCCTGTAGGAGCTGCCGCAGGCTGCGATCTTTTGATTTTGTTTTTTTAAGATCAAGATCAAAAGATCGCAGCCTGCGGCAGCTCCTACAGGGTTTTCGGTCGTTCACAAAACCTGTGGGAGCGGGCTTGCCCGCGAAGGCGTCAGTGCTGTAGGCCTGAAGCGTGGATCTGTGCAAGGAGATCAGACCTTGCGCGCTTCCTCTTCCAGTTGATCCGACTCGAACAACCGCGCCAGTTCCGCTCGGGCTTCCTGGGCGGTTTGCAGGACTTTGGCCGCGTCGTCGTAGACCGCGTGCTGGGCTTCCAGCACCTGTTCGTCATGGTGTTTGAAACGCTTGATCCGCGCATCGGCCTGGGCCTGGGTCAGACCGAGGCCGACCAGGGTGCGGCGGCTCATTTCCAGACTGGAGTAATAGGTCTCGCGAATCGCTTCGGCGCCGACATCGACCAGGCGGTGCACGTGCTGACGGTTACGTGCGCGAGCGATGATCTTCATGTGCGGATACAGCTTGCGCACGATCTCGGCGGTCTTGATGTTGGTCTCCGGATCGTCCGTGGCAATCACGAAATACTCCGCCTCACCGACTTTCGCCGCGTTAAGGATTTCTGGGCGCATCGGGTCGCCGTAGAACACCGGCACACCGCCAAAACTGCGCGACAGTTCGATGGTTTCCACCGAGGTGTCCAACGCCACGAACTTGATGTTCTGCGCCCGCAGAATCCGCGCCACGATCTGGCCCATCCGGCCCATGCCGGCAATCACCACGCGCGGTGCCTCGGTGTCGATTTCGCGGAATTTCTCCGGCACCTCCACTGGCTGCACTTTCGGGCTGACCAATCGTGCACAGATCAACAGCAGCAACGGCGTCAAGGCCATCGACAGAGTGATGGTCAGTACCAGCAAGTCATACAGGCGCGGTTCGAACAGACCCTGATCGCGCCCGATCTTGAACACCACAAAGGCAAATTCACCGCCGGCGGCGAGCACGATACCCAAGCGAATCGCACTGACTTTGGTCAGCCCACCGGCCAGACGCCCGACCACAAACAGCAGCGGCAACTTCAAGCCGATCAGCAGCAGCGTCAGGCCCAGCACGGTGATCGGCGCACTCAGCAGCAGACTCAGGTTGGCGCCCATGCCGACGCTTATGAAAAACAGCCCGAGCAGCAGGCCTTTGAACGGCTCGATCTGCGCTTCCAGTTCATGGCGATACTCCGAGTCCGCCAGCAGCAGGCCGGCGAGGAAAGCCCCGAGCGCCATCGACACGCCGACCAGATCCATCAGCCACGCCGTACCGATCACCACCAACAATGCGGTGGCGGTAGAGACCTCCGGCAGACCGGTTTTCGCCACTACGCGAAATACCGGGCGTAGCAGATAACGTCCACCGACTACCACCACGGCGATCCCGCCGAGCACTTGCAAACCGTGGTTCAGGCTTTCCGCGTTGCTGCTGGCGTGGGCGCTGCCGGCGAGCATCGGCACCAGCGCGATCAACGGGATCGCGGCGATGTCCTGAAACAGCAGAATCGCAAACGCCAGTCGCCCGTGGGGGCTGGTCAGCTCCTTGCGCTCGGCCAGGCTTTGCAGGCCGAATGCGGTGGACGACAGCGCCAGACCAAGGCCGAGCACAATCGCACTGTTCAGCGGCTGACCGAACACGTACAACGCCAGCACGCCGATCACTGCCGCCGTCAGCAGCACCTGCGCCAGACCTACGCCGAACACCGACTTGCGCATCACCCACAAGCGACGGGGTGACAGCTCAAGGCCGATGATGAACAACAGCAACACCACGCCCAGTTCCGAGATATGCGCAACGCTCTGCGGATTGCCAATCAGGCCGAGCACCGACGGGCCGATGATCACCCCCGCCAACAGATAACCGAGCACCGCGCCCAGTTGCAGACGCTTGGCCAGTGGCACGGTGAGCACGGCTGCGAAGAGAAACACGACAGCGGCTTGTAACAGGTTGCCTTCATGGGGCATGGGTTGACTCCTGACAGCGGTACGGCGGGGGGTGACAAGGATAAGGGCTGCGCCGCTCGTCAATCCACCACAAAACCCTGTGGGAGCGGGCTTGCTCGCGAAAGCGCTGGTTCAGTCGATGTTGATGGCGACTGTGACACCGCATTCGCGAGCACACCCGCTCCCACATGGGCGATATCATCAAATCTGTAATAAATTGCATCATTTGGTTACATTGATAGCCTTCACGAATCAATCTTTTCGAGTCCGCCATGGCCATCAACTTCGACCTCAACGACCTGCAAGCCTTTCGCGCCGTGGTCGAGCAGGGCAGTTTTCGCAAGGCCGCCGACACCGTGCGCCTGTCACAACCGGCCCTGAGCCGACGCATCGAGAAGCTTGAAGACGCCCTCGGCGTAAAGCTGTTCGAGCGCACCACGCGCAAAGTCAGCCTGACCCAGGCCGGGCGTGGCTTCATGCCCAGCGTCGAGCGTTTGCTGGATGATCTGGACGTGGCGCTGCTGGGCATCAGTGAAGTCGCATCGACCCGACTCGGTCATGTCACCGTGGCTTGCGTACCCTCGGCGGCGTACTACTTCATGCCGCGGGTGGTCGCTCGCTATCACCAGCAGTTTCCGCGAATCAAGGTCAAAGTCCTCGACTCCAGCGCCCACGACGTGTTGAGCGCAGTGGTCAACGGCGAGGCGGATTTCGGGTTGAGTTTTCTGGGCACGCAGGATGCCAAGGTCGATTTCGAACCGCTTGTGCAGGAGTGCTATGTCGTCGCTTGCCGGCGCGATCACCCGTTGGCCGGACGCAGCAGCGTGACCTGGGACGAGTTCTATCAGCAGGATTACATCTCGCTGGACAAGACGTCGGGCAACCGTTTTCTGCTCGATCAGGCCTTGAGCAGCGTGGTGCCGCAGCGCCCGAGCATCTGCGAGACGCGGCATGTGACGACCATGATTGGTCTGGTGGAGGCGGGGCTGGGGGTGGCGGCGGTGCCGCTGATGGCGATGCCCGGGCCGGATCATCCGATCCTGACGCGGGTGCCGCTGACAGATCCGCAAGTGATGCGCAGTGTCGGCATCCTCAAGCGCCGGGGTCGCACGTTGACCCCGGCGGCATTGGAACTGGAGCGGCTGGTAGTGGAAATGAAAGTCCAGCCACCAACGCTTAGCGCTTGACCGAATCCAGCCCGGTGGCTTGCACGTCAGCCTGGGCGGCAGGCGCGGCAAGATAGTCGAGCAGGGCCTTGGCCTCTTTTGGATGCTGCGCGCCGACCGGGATGCCGGCGGCGAAGCGCGTCACCGACTGCACCGACTCCGGAATCTTCCCGACAAACGTCACCCCCGGCACCGGCAGCAATTCGCTGACCTGCTGGAAGCCCAGTTGATAATCGCCGGTGGCAACCACCGAGCCGACCGGGACTTTTGGGACCATTTTCGCTTTCGGTTTCAGTTGATCTTCAACGCCGAGTTTGTTGAACAACTCCTTCTCGATGTACACGCCGCTGGCGCTGTCGGAGTAGGCCACCGATTTTGCGTCGAGCAGGGTTTTCTTCAGGCTTTCGACGCTGCTGATGTCCGGCTTCGGCGCGCCTTCACGTACCACCAGACCGATCCGCGAATCCGCCAGTTCGACCCGCGAGACCGGATCGACCTTGCCCTGTTTGATCAGGTCATCGAGGGCGTAGCCGACCATGATCACCACGTCGGCGTGCTCACCGCGAGCGAGGCGGTTGGGGATTGCTTCCGGGGCTTTGCCCATCGACGGACCGAGCTGGGTATCGAGGGTGTTGCCGGTGGCGGCCGCGAATTTCGGGCCGAGGATTTTGTAGGCGGCGGTGAAGCCGCCCGACGTCATCACGTTCAGCTGTTCAGCATGGGCCAGGGCGCTGAAAGCGAAGAGGGCGATGGCGCTGAGATTGATCAGTTTTTTCAAGGTGATTGCTCCTTATGCGGCAACCGGTTGCAAACGGCCGCCTGCGCGGCGATAGAGGTACAACGTGGCGCACAACGCGCACAGTGCGCCGACGCTCATCCAGTAACCCGGCGCCGCTTTGTCGCCGGTGTACTGGATCAGGAAGGTCGACATCGCCGGGGTGAAACCGCCAAAAATCGCGGTCGCCAGGCTGTAGGCGAGGGAGAAACCGGCTACTCGCACTTCCACCGGCATGATCTCGGTCAGCGCCGGAATCATCGCGCCGTTGTACATGCCGTAGATGAACGACAGCCACAGCAGCGACAGCAACATGTGACTGAAGCTCGGCGCCTGCACCAGGTACGACAGGGCCGGATAGGTGGTGGCCAGTGCCAGCAGCGCCATGGCGATCAGCACCGGGCGCCGGCCGACACGGTCGGACAACATGCCGCCAATCGGCAGCCAGAAGAAGTTCGACACGCCAACCAGCAAGGTCACCAGCAACGCATCGGAAGTGCTCAGGTGCAGCACGGTCTTGCCGAAGGTCGGCGCGTACACGGTGATCAGGTAGAACGCGGTGGTGGTCAGCGCGACCATCAACATGCCACCGAGCACCACGCCCCAGTTCTGGCCAAGCGTGCGGAACACTTCCTTCATGCTCGGGCGGTGTTTGCGTGCGGCGAACTCTTCAGTTTCCGCCAGGTTACGCCGCAGGAAAAAGATGAAGGGCACGATCATGCAACCGACGAAAAACGGAATGCGCCAGCCCCAATCGGCAACCACATCCGGCGCCATCCACGCGTTCAGCGCATAGCCCAAGGCTGCCGCGACGATGATCGCCACTTGCTGACTGGCGGACTGCCAAGCGGTGAAAAAGCCCTTGCGGCCAGGGGGGGCGATTTCCGACAAGTACACCGAAACACCGCCCAGTTCCGCACCGGCGGAGAAGCCCTGCAACAGCCGTCCGATCAACACCAGCGCTGGCGCAAACAGACCGATGGTCTCGTATCCGGGCACCAGCACAATCAGGATCGTGCCGCTGGCCATGATCGACAGGGTGACGATCAACCCTTTGCGCCGACCGACGTCATCGATGTACGCACCCAGCACGATGGCGCCCAGTGGACGCATCAGAAAGCCTGCGCCGAATACGGCAAAGGTCATCATCAGGGAAGCGAACTCACTGCTCGCCGGGAAGAACACCGCCGCAATCTGCGTGGCGTAGAAGCCGAACAGAAAGAAGTCGAACTGTTCGAGGAAGTTGCCCGAGGTGACCCGGAAAATGGCGCCGGCCCGCGAGCCGCCGTGTGGGATTGAGGCTGTCATAGAAAAATCTCCACCGCTTTTATGACGTGCGCGACGTGGAAGCGGCGCACGGTTGTTATTGCGGCGGATGGTCGCGCAGCTGTAACAGGATGTTAATTGCATTGTTGGCATGGATTGATGTGCAAAACGGATCAATTCCCTGAAACACCACTTCCTGTGGGAGCGAGCCTGCTCGCGAAAGCGGTGGTTCAGGTAATGAAGATGCTGCATGTACCGATGTCATCGCTGGCAAGCCAGCTCCCACAGTTTTTGCGGTGTACCCGCTGTCCCTGCAACACCAAGCAAACCTGTGGGAGCTGACTTGCCAGCGATAGCGGCCTCACAGGCAACTACAATCCCTGGCCAGTCCACGCAAAAACAAGGAATGATTCCAGTCCTCCGCAGTCGGAGTTCAGGTATCACACATCTGAAGGAGGTTCACCGATGAACAGCAAAACCCTAATCGCCAGCCTGGCCCTGGTCGCCGGCATTGCCGGGATCAGCCCACTTGTTCAAGCGGCGCAAACCTCAAGCGAACCCACGGTCCAGTCGCCGACCAGCGACCGCGAATTGAAGGTCAACGACCGGGCTCCAGACATTTATCAGCGCAGCGACAAAGCGTTGAAAAACTGGAAACAGAAAGGCTTGAAAGCACCGGTCGATCAGGCGCAGTGGGTGCAGATCAATGACAAGTACGTGATGGTCATGATCACCAATGGCACCATTGTCGAGATGCAACCTGTCGAGCGTTAAGCACTTCGGTAACAATTGGCCATGGACGGTCGATTGCATTCGGGCGCCATTCGGGTAAAACGCGACGGGCGTTTCGAGTGACTGGATGTCAGGAGCAATCGTTGGAAAAGAAACCGCTTTATCGCAAAGTAAATACCACTGCTCACAACGTCTGGCGCAGCAATCAGGGCAGTCACTATCGGTATGAGCGTAATACCAAAGCCGAGAGGCGTAGCGAGGCGACGCGGGGTTCGATGCATGGAATCAAGCATCACGGCTACGATTACACGCCATTATTTCGCTTTCTGTTATCTCGCGTCGGAGGTAACTGGGATGAGATTTACAGTGAGGCGCTGGCGCGCCTTGATCGTCCGGAGCCAGTGTTCTGGATGGTGTCCATCCATGAAGATGATCGCGAGGACATTGTGCGACTGGGTGAGTCGAGCTACTTCAATGGCCTGTACGTCGATGAGCAAAAGCGTCTGCAAATCGTCAACCCGGACTTGAAGGCCGAGGAGATGAAACCCCATTGCCAGTGTTGCACCCATACTTTCAATGGCGTTGTGTTTGGCTTGCCTCCTGATTGAGTGTTTCCACTCGATAAACCGCCAATCATTGGTTAATGAGTTGCGAACAGCTGCCATTTCTGGGAAAACGCCCGCCAGTTAAGCAATTGAGTGAATGTCATGAATGATGAATTGCAGGTAATCGATCTTCAGGTGGGCGAGGGCAAGGTTGCCGTCAAAGGCGCGCTGATTACCACCCATTACACCGGCTGGCTGGAAGACGGCAGCGAGTTCGATTCTTCTCACAGCCGTGGCAAACCTTTCCAGTGCGTGATTGGCACGGGCCGGGTGATCAAGGGTTGGGATCAGGGGCTGATGGGCATGCAAGTGGGCGGCAAGCGCAGACTGCTGGTGCCGGCGCATTTGGGGTACGGCGAGCGGACGATGGGCAAGATTCCGCCGAATTCGAATCTGGTGTTTGAGATTGAATTGTTGGAGGTTTTGACGCGGGAGGATTGAGGCGGATGCAGTAACGACATCGCCTCTTGGCCTAAGAATCCGAGCTGCCTTCAAGCCCAGTGCAGCGGTGCGGCCTGGGGGAAACAGATGTCTACTTCCAGTTTCGCTGCGGCCGACAGATTGACCAGCGCATCCAGAGAAAATTTGTCGATTTTACCGTTGAGTACGTCATTGAGGCGTGGCTGAGTAATCCCCAAGCGCTTGGCGGCTTCCTTCTGAGGAAGCTCCCAGGCACGAACCGTCTCGCAAAGCGTGCGCATGAGTTTGGCCCGCAGGCGCATGTTGGCCGCGTCCTGCGGCGTGTCTTCCAGCGCGTCCCAGATGCTTGAGAAATGCTGGGAAGGGTGTTGATGATCCTTCATGGCTTAACCTATTTCCTGGTATCTGGCGCGTGCCAGTTCTATATCTCGCGTTTCAGTTTTGCGAGTGGTCTTTTGCATGGCGTGCAGCACATAAATCGCGTCAGGCCGATTGACCACATAAAACACTCGAAACGCTCCTGAGTCTTCGGTGATTCTGATTTCATTGACACCCCGTCCTACGGTTTTCATGGGGCGCCAATCAAAAGGCTCGTCGCCCTGTTGCAACAGATCCAATTGAAATCCCGCAGCTCTGCGAGCATCCAAAGGAAAAGCTCTCAGATCCTTGAGTGCACTTGCGACAAACACCACATCCTTGTGTCTTGGCATCGACTTCTCCTTTGTTGAAAGGATAAGCGTAATGGCTCCGACGAAAATGCGTTGCGGCGGTGTGTTGCAAAGAGTGGCAGAGGTCACCTATCAGCAGGCTATATCGAAACCGATATAAATCAAGCTTGATTTTCTTTATCTGATATTCGGTATCGACATCGCCAGTTTGCTTCTACAGGGGATTAGAGCAGGGCACGCGTATCATGAGCCTCAACCCCAAGCGCTGAGCCACAGTGCCTAAGGCTGTGCCGCGCTGAACAGTGGAATCCGCCCATTGAGCGATGGGCGGTAATGCCACGTCAGTTGTTGCAGATTCACACCCTGATCAAGGATTTCTCTGACAGTCGCAGCGGCAATGCTCAGCGCCAGCGTCTGCCCCGGACACTGATGCCGGCCGCTGCCAAAGCTGAAACTGCCCCGGTCAGGACGATCCAGCAGAAACCGCTCGGGCTCTGCATTCAACAATGGATCGCGGTTGGCCGAGGCCAGCAGTACCAGAATCACCTCTCCGGCCTCGAGCCGCACGCCATCGATCTCGCAAGTCTGCGCGACAAAGCGCCGAGTGTTCTGCACTGGCGGATCAAAGCGCTGAACCTCGGCCAACAGTGCGTCCACTGAGGCATGGCGCAATTCGGGCTGACGTCGCAGCGCAATCAGTGCATTGCCGATCAGTCCCGCACTGGCCTCGAACGTCTGCGAACAGAGACCGATCAGGTTGGCGATCAGGGTTTCTTCGTCTCCTGTAAATCGCTGCTCGATCGCCTTGAGCAACTCGCTATCGGCTTCGGCCAGCAACTCGATGAAATAGCCGTGCAATTGCTCCGCCGCCGCATGCGCCGCCGCCAGTTGCAGGTCATTGCTCAGCGGCGACAGGCAGGCGACGAAATCCGCGGTCAGCTCACTGATTGCCCGGCCTTGCGCCGGGGAGAAGCCGAGCAGCGCCGCGACCACGCACACCGGGCCGCGAAACATCGCCTTATATAAGCCGTCGGCGTCCGCTGTAATCAAACGCGCGGCCACCAGTGCGCGTACTTGCTCCTCATCTATCAACTGCAGTGACGGCTCGATTGCCGCACGCGGACAGCGCTGACGTTCGCCATCGTTCATCCGCATCAACTGCCCGAACACCTTGCCGGCCAGCCCCGAGGCAATCGCCTTGGGCACCGGTTCCTGCAACGGTCGCACCCGACAATCGGCATGCGTCAGCACCGCACGCACCGCTCGGGCGCTGCTGGCGACCCACAGCTTCAATCCATGATCAAAGGTCAGTCCGCCCTCGGCGCGCAGTTTGGCGTAGTAGGGGTAGGGATCGGCATGCGTCGCAGCGATGATCGGGTCCATGGTTCACAGCCTTGTCGTCGGGAAAGTGATGCGAGTATCTTCAGTCCGCAGCGACGACGATTCGTCGGGGAGCGAAATATGCACGCAGAACATCAAGACATCGGCGTTTCGCAGGTGGCGGCCGCCATCGCCGAACCGGCACGCACGAAAATTCTCTGCTCGCTGATGGACGGCCACGCCCGCACCAGCACTGAATTAGCGGCCGTGGCGGAAGTCAGCGCCTCCACCGCCAGTGCACATCTGGCCAAGCTCAAGGATCTGGCACTGGTGCGCCTGCACGTGCAGGGCCGCCATCGTTATTACAGCCTCGCCGATCAGCGCGTGGCTCAGGCGCTGGAAGCGTTGATGGTGATCGGACAGAACGCCGCACCTAGCTTCAAGCCGCACACCCCGGATCGCCTGCAATTCGCCCGCACCTGCTACGACCACATGGCCGGCACGCTGGCGGTGTTGCTCCACGACCGTTTGCTCGAGGCGGGGTGGCTGGTGGAAACCGACGAGCGGGTTTATCGCTTGAGCGGCACCGGCGACGCGTTGTTTGCGAGCTTGGGAATTGAGGTGCAGGACTTGAGTACCTTGCGCCGCAAGTTTGCTTGCCCGTGCCTGGACTGGAGCATGCGCCGGCCGCATCTGGGCGGTTCGTTGGGCGCGGCGTTGTTGCAGATGGCATTGAAACGCAAGTGGGTGACGCAGGATCTTGATAGTCGGGCGTTGGCGCTCACCGTGGCGGGGCGAAAGGAAATGGGTATGCGGTTTGGTCTTGAGTTGCCTTTAGACGCGAAGATCAAAAGATCGCAGCCTGCGGCAGCTCCTACAGGAAGTGTGCACATTTGAAAAATGTCGACTGTTGCGAATTAATGTAGGAGCTGCCGAAGGCTGCGATCCTTTGATCTTGAGCTTCTGCCCGACGAGGTGCGCTTCTGGCACCTTGTAACCCCGTGCTCGGACCTATACTGTATATCCACACAGTAAAGAGCCCGCGCCATGCAAATCATCGACAAGCTCAGCATTCTCGCCGACGCCGCCAAGTACGACGCCTCCTGCGCCAGCAGCGGTGCGCCCAAGCGCAGCTCCGAAGGCAAGAGTGGGTTGGGCTCGACCGATGGCATGGGCATCTGCCACAGCTACACGCCGGACGGTCGTTGCGTGTCGCTGCTGAAAATCCTCCTGACCAACTTCTGTCTCTACGACTGCCAGTATTGCGTCAACCGCCGCTCCAGCGATGTGCCGCGTGCACGCTTCACCCCCGAGGAAGTGGTGACGCTGACCCTGGATTTCTACCGGCGCAACTGCGTCAGCGGGCTGTTTCTCAGCTCGGGGATCATCCGCTCGGCGGACTACACCATGGAACAACTGGTGCGCGTGGCGAAGCTGTTACGCGAAGAGCATGAGTTTCGCGGCTACATTCACCTCAAGACCATTCCCGAGGCCGATCCGGCATTGATCGAGGAGGCCGGGCGCTACGCCGATCGCCTCAGCGTCAATATCGAACTGCCCACCGACGCCAGTCTGCAAACCCTGGCGCCGGAGAAGCAGATTGGTTCGATCAAGCAGGCAATGAACACCATTTACACCGGCGTACAAACGGTGCTCAACGAACCGCGTTCGGCGAAGTTCGCCCCGGCCGGGCAAAGTACGCAAATGATCGTCGGCGCGGATGACACCGACGACAGCACGATTTTGCACAGCGCTCAGTCGCTGTATGGCAACTACCGCTTGCGGCGCGTCTACTATTCGGCCTTCAGCCCGATTCCCGACAGCCCGAAAAGCGTGCCACTGGCCGCGCCACCGCTGATGCGCGAACACCGGTTGTATCAGGCCGATTTCCTCTTGCGCAGTTACGGCTACAGCGCCGATGAGCTGCTCAAGGGCCCGGGTAATCTAGCGCTGGACATCGACCCGAAACTGGCTTGGGCGCTGCAGAATCGCGAGGTGTTTCCGCTGGACCTGAATCGCGCCGAGCCGTCGCTGATCGCACGAATCCCCGGCATCGGTCTGCGTACCACCGAACGTCTGGTGCAATTGCGCCAGCAACGGCGCATCCGCTACGAAGATGTGGCGCGCATGCGTTGTGTGCTGGCCAAGGCCAAGCCGTTCATCATCACCAGCGACTACCACCCGCAACAGGCCGAAGTCACCAGCCACATGCTCTATCAGCAACTGCGCGACCGGCCGCAGCCGCAGCAGATGGGGTTGTGGGGATGATCAATCTCGATTGCGACGACCTGTTCGACACCTGGCGCCAGCAGGCACGCTGGCTGCTCAGCCATGAAGTCGACCCGAGTCTGGTGAGCTGGGCGTCGGAAGGGGTGAGCGATCTGTTTGCCAGTGACGTCTCGGTACCGGAGGGGCAGGGGCCGTTTCAGGCACGTATCCCCCGTGCACTGCTCGATACCCTGGAGCAAGCCGCGCGCTACCGGGGCGACCAGCGCTGGAGTCTGTTGTATGAAGTGCTGTGGCGAGTCAGCCATGGCGACCGCACGGCGATGATGGCCGGCGACAAGCTTGGCAGCGAGTTGCAGCGGCGGATCAAGCAGGTGCAGCGCGAAGCCCACCATTTGCATGCGTTCGTGCGTTTCATCGAACGCCCGCAGGATCAGCCAGGCCCGCAATACGTCGCGTGGCACGAACCTGCCCACGACATCCTGCACAGTGCCAGCGAACATTTCATCGGACGCATGGGCCGGCATCGCTGGTTGATCGCCACGCCGCGTGACGGGGTTTATTACGATGGCGAACAGTTGATTCATCAGCGCCAGTGCCCGGTGGAATGGCAGCAACTGGCGCAGAACGTCGATGACCCGCATGGCGAGCTATGGCTGACCTATTACAGCCACATCTTCAATCCGGCGCGGTTGAACGAGAAGGTCATGCAAGGGCATTTGCCGGTGCGGTTCTGGAAGAATCTGCCGGAAGGGGAGTTGATTCCCGGGCTGATTACCCAGGCGCGCACGGGCAAGCAGCAGAACGGACAGGCGAGCGGTATTGCGGGGCGAGGAGGCAAGCGGGTTGTACTAAAGAGCATTGAAACTCGCTCGTCGCTAGAGGAGCGAGGTCCCGGATGAGTGTTTAGCCTCAGTCAATCTCACGATTAGCATGAACAAACTAAGAGCCTGAAAAAACTGTCAGGATCAGAGATCATTCAAGCGTGGCTCTTCTGAAGGGGTAGGCGGGAAAAGATCAGTCAGGCTATTCAACTCTTGTTGGTTTGTCATCCGTCCAATTGAGATGGTAAGAACTCTTGATATATCGTTTGTTTCTCTGCTGGCTGGCGTTCCTCTCATAAATGCCGCTGCTTGCGCTAGAGAATTGAAGGTTTTCGCCCCAATGTTCATGTTTTCGTTTTGAATTATTTTTATCAAAAATAACGACAGTGCGGTTGTCGCTGGCGGAAGGTCTTTGCGATTTATCGCGTAGTTATGTTGAGTTTTAGGCGCTCGGCTAGCGTGTTTCGTTTGGAGAATTGCAGGAGGGAGTTTGAGAAGATCTTTTTTTTGACTTACATCATACAGGCAGGTATAAGCGCCGTCGGCAAAGTAGTTGGTCTGCGCGGAGGCTTGTGCAATAGGCAAGTACGCCTTTTTGTCATAAAGTTTTTTTGCTTGAAAAGCCACAGCCTGTACGCGCTCCCTCTCTCCAGGTAGGTTGGTATGAACAATGATGCCAAAGTCACTGCCTGTTACCTTTTCTCTATTGTTTGCCGAAAGGTCGTGATAGGCGACGTTTACGGGCACCTCCTCGCCATAAAGTTCTTTTGAAAATGAAGTCAGCGAGTCAGAGCAAAAAAGTACGCTGGAGTACATTTTGCTTAGTAAATGCCCTGTTAACCTTTCCTCGTGTGAGTTTTGAGGTAAGTCACGCTCACAAAATTCCAGCTCGGCAAATGCCAATGCAGAGAATATTCCTCTGATAAAAACATTATTAGTTGCTTTGTGGCCCCATAAATAATCTTCGCTTGCCTCTCTGGATTCGCCCAGCAAGTAGCAGGCGCAGGGCGGGATTCCCGCTATTTTTTTCAATAAGCCATCTGAGAGTGGGATTTTTAGTTCATGGCTGAGCAGCTCCGCAACTTCACGAATCTGTTCGCTCTGAGGTACTGTTCCCAAACAAATTGCTTGAGGTGGCAGAAGATTTCCAAAGCCCAATGAACCCGTAACTAGACGATGAAGGCCGCGATTTACAACACTCGGTAAGATGTATCGTTCCATGATGGGGCTTCCGTGCAAGAGGACTTCACGAGTCATTACTTGATCGCGAGTAAAACGGGTGCAGAAGAAATGTGTGCCCTTTAGGGGGCACACATTTCTAGCGATTAACGCGAGAGGATCAAACCTTGACGATCCAGCCCGCTGGCGCTTCGATGTCGCCGGTCTGTACGCCAGTCAGCTCTTTGTAGAGCTTCTGGGTGACCGGGCCGACTTCGGTTTCGCTGTGGAACACGTGCAGGTGGTCGTTGTAACTGATCCCGCCGATCGGGGTGATCACCGCCGCGGTACCGCAGGCGCCGGCTTCCTTGAAGTCCGACAGTTTGTCGATCAGCACGTCGCCTTCAATCACTTCCAGACCCAGACGGGTTTTCGCCAGTTCGATCAGCGACAGACGGGTGATGCCTGGCAGCACGGACGGCGAGTTCGGGGTGATGAACTTGTTGTCGTGGGTGATACCGAAGAAGTTGGCCGAACCGACTTCCTCGATCTTCTTGTGAGTCAGCGGATCCAGGTAGATGGCGTCAGCGAAGTGCGCTTTCTTGGCCTGGGAGCCCGGCATCAGGCTGGCGGCATAGTTGCCACCGACCTTGGCCGCACCAGTGCCTTGTGGGGCGGCGCGGTCGAAGCTGGAGATCTGGAAGTTGTGCGGAGTCAGGCCGCCCTTGAAGTAGGCGCCGACCGGGATCGCGAATACCGAGAAGATGAACTCCGGCGCGGTACGCACGCCGATGTTGTCACCCACGCCGATCACGAACGGACGCAGGTACAGCGCGCCGCCGGTGCCGTATGGCGGGATGAAGCGCTCGTTGGCGCGAACCACTTCCTTGCACGCTTCGATGAACTGCTCGGTCGACACGTGCGGCATCAGCAGGCGAGCGCAGCTGCGTTGCATGCGCGCGGCGTTCTGGTCAGGACGGAACAGGTTGATCGAGCCGTCCTTGCAACGATAAGCCTTCAGGCCTTCGAAGCACTGCTGGCCATAGTGAAGGGCAGTCGAGCCTTCGCTGATGTGCAGCACGTTGTCTTCGGTCAGGGTGCCTTTGTCCCACTCGCCATTGCGAAAGTACGACAGATAGCGTTTGTCGGTCTTGATGTAGTCAAAACCCAGCTTGTCCCAATTGATGCTCTCGTTACCCATGACACCCTCTATCACTGAACAACCGTCGAAACGGTTCAAGGCTTCTGACGTTTTTTTGGATGGGCACAACAATACTTCATTCTTGAGCGGTTTCGCAGCCCGGACTATCGGATGACAGACAGATAATTCCGGTTGCGCCTGAGAATTCGCGAGCAGGCTCGCTCCCACATTTGAAATGCATTCCCATTGTGGGAGCGAGCCTGCTCGCGAAGGGGCCATTACAGCCACCCACCATCACAGGTGCAACGCATGCCCCAAAGCACGCAACGCCGCTTCCTGCACCGCTTCACCCAGGGTCGGATGCGCATGAATGGTGCCGCCGATGTCTTCGAGGCGCGCACCCATTTCCAGGCTTTGCGCGAACGCGGTCGACAACTCCGACACGCCAACCCCGACCGCCTGCCAGCCGACAATCACATGATTGTCGCGCCGCGCGACCACCCGCACGAAGCCGCTTTTTGATTCCAGGGTCATCGCCCGGCCATTGGCAGCGAACGGGAAGCTGGAAACGATGCAGTCCAGCCCGGCAGCCTTGGCTTCGTCCGGGGTCTGGCCGACCACCACCAGTTCCGGGTCGGTAAAGCACACGGCGGCGATGGCGGTCGGGTTGAATTCGCGGGATTTGCCGCTGATCAGCTCGGCAACCATTTCGCCCTGAGCCATGGCGCGATGGGCGAGCATCGGCTCGCCGCTGAGGTCGCCGATGGCGTAGACGTTGCGCATGCTGGTCTGGCAGCGGCTGTCGATCTTGATCGCCGAGCCGTTCATGTCCAGGTTCAGCGCTTCAAGGTTCCAGCCCTGCGTATTCGGCTTGCGCCCGACTGCCACCAGCACCTGATCGGTTTCCAGATTGAGGGTGTCGCCGTTCGGCTCACGCACCTGCAAGGTGCCGTCGAAACCCAGCACGCTGTGCTTGAGATAGAGCTTCACGCCCAGTTGCTTCAGTGCTTCGTGGACCGGTTGGGTCAGCTCGGCATCGTAGGCCGGCAGGATACGATCCTGCGCCTCGACCACGCTGACCTCGGCGCCGAGCTTGCGGTAAGCAATGCCCAGCTCCAGACCGATGTAACCGCCGCCCACCACCACCAGACGTTTGGGCACGGACTTCGGCGACAGCGCTTCGGTGGAGGAGATGATCGGCCCGCCGATTGGCAGGATCGGCAGGTTGACGCTGGTCGAACCGGTGGCCAGCACCAGATGCTCGCACTGAATCCGCGTATCGCCGACTTCCACGGTTTTGCCGTCGATGACTTTGGCCCAGCCATTGATGACCTGGACCTTGTTCTTTTTCAGCAGTGCGGCGACGCCGGTGGTCAGGCGATCGACGATGCCGTCCTTCCACTCGACGCTTTTGCCGATGTCGAGACTCGGCGCCGAAACGCTGATACCCAGCGCAGAATGCTGACTGTGATGTTGTGTCTGGTGAAACTGCTCGGCCACGTGAATCAACGCTTTGGACGGAATGCAGCCGATGTTCAGGCAAGTGCCACCCAGCGATTGGCCTTCGACCAGAATCGTCGAAATGCCCAGTTGTCCGGCGCGAATCGCCGTGACGTAACCGCCGGGGCCGCCGCCGATGATCAGCAGCGTGGTGTTCAAGGTTTGCATGGCGTCACTCCACAAACAGGGTTGCGGGTTGTTCGATCAAGCCACGAATGGCCTGGATGAAGAGCGCCGCGTCCATGCCGTCGACCACGCGGTGATCGAAGGAGCTGGAGAGGTTCATCATCTTGCGGATCACCACCTGGCCCTTGATGACCATCGGCCGTTCGACGATTTTGTTCACGCCGACGATAGCCACTTCCGGCAGGTTCAGCACCGGGGTGCTGACGATGCCGCCCAGCGCACCGAGGCTGGTCAGGGTGATGGTCGAGCCGGACAATTCATCGCGGCTGGCCTTGCCATTGCGCGCGGCGTTGGCCAGACGCGAGATCTCGGCGGCGCTGTCCCACAGGCTGCGCGCTTCGGCGTGACGCACCACCGGCACCATCAGGCCGACATCGCTTTGCGTGGCGACACCGACATGCACTGCGCCGAGGCGGGTGATGACCTGGGCTTCGTCGTCGTAACGGGCGTTCATCTGCGGGAAGTCACGCAGGGCGACGACCAGTGCGCGGACGAGGAACGGCAGCAAGGTCAACTTGCCACGGCTGGCGCCGTGTTTTTCATTCAGATGCGCGCGCAGTTCTTCAATCGCGGTAACGTCGATTTCCTCGACGTAGCTGAAGTGTGCGGCACGCTGGGTGGCGTCCTGCATGCGCTGGGCAATCTTGCGGCGCATGCCGATAACCTGAATATGTTCTTCATCGTGACGCTGGGCGTACGCGGCAGCTGCCGGCGCCGAAGCGTTCGACTGACCTTGCGCCAGATAGGCTTCGAGGTCTTCGTGCAGCACACGACCGGCCGGGCCGGAACCGCGCACCAGACGCAATTGAATGCCCAGATCCAGCGCATGTTTGCGCACGGCCGGCGAGGCCAGCGGACGTTCATCGGCCTCGCGGGCAACCATCGGGCCCTGGCAAACCGGTGCCGGGCGCGGCCCAGCAGCAGCGGCAGGTTTGCTCTCGGCAACTGTTTCAACTTTCGGAGCAGCAGGCGGCTCTTGCGCAGCAACCGGTGCTGGCGCGGCGGACTCTTTCAGATTCCCGGCGCCTTCAACTTCAATGCTGATCAGCACACTGCCGACCGCCATCACTTCACCCGGCTGACCGCCGAGCGCAATCACCTTGCCGTGGACCGGCGATGGAATATCGACCATTGCCTTGTCGGTCATCACGTCCGCCAGCACCTGGTCTTCAACCACCAGGTCGCCGACCTTGACGTGCCACTGCGACAGTTCGACTTCTGCGATGCCTTCGCCGATGTCCGGCATCTTGATAACGTGCGTGCCCATTCAGACCTCCATGACCCGTTTCAACGCCGCGCCCACTCGGGACGGCCCTGGGAAATACGCCCACTCTTGCGCGTGCGGGTAGGGGGTGTCCCAACCGGTAACGCGTTCGATCGGCGCTTCCAGGTGATGGAAGCAGTGCTCTTGCACCAGCGACACCAGCTCGGCGCCGAAACCGCAGGTACGGGTGGCTTCGTGCACCACCACGCAGCGGCCGGTTTTCTTCACCGACTTGACGATGGTCTCCAGATCCAGCGGCCACAGGCTACGCAGGTCGATGACTTCGGCGTCAACGCCACTTTCTTCAGCGGCAACTTGCGACACGTACACGGTGGTGCCGTAGGTCAATACGGTCACGTCCTTGCCCGGACGAGTGATCGCGGCGACATCCAGCGGCACGGTGTAGTAACCGTCCGGCACCTGGGCTTGCGGGTGTTTCGACCACGGGGTTACCGGACGGTCGTGGTGGCCGTCGAACGGGCCGTTGTACAGGCGTTTCGGCTCAAGGAAGATCACCGGGTCATCGTTTTCGATGGAGGCGATCAGCAGGCCTTTGGCATCGTACGGGTTGGACGGCATGACCGTGCGCAAGCCGCACACCTGGGTGAACATCGCCTCGATGCTCTGGCTGTGGGTCTGACCGCCGTAGATGCCGCCGCCGCATGGCATGCGCAGGGTCATCGGCGCGGTGAACTCGCCGGCCGAGCGATAACGCAGGCGCGCCGCTTCGGAAATGATCTGGTCGGAAGCCGGGTAGACGTAGTCGGCGAACTGAATCTCGGCCACCGGACGCAAACCGTAGGCGCCCATGCCCACAGCTACGCCGACGATGCCGCTTTCGGAGATTGGTGCGTCGAATACGCGCGAGGTGCCGTACTTGGTCTGCAGGCCTTCGGTGCAACGGAACACGCCGCCGAAGTAGCCGACGTCCTGACCGAACACCACCACATTGTCGTCACGCTCAAGCATCACATCCATGGCCGAGCGCAGGGCCTGGATCATGGTCATGGTGGTCGTGGTCATGGCGGTTTCCAACTGAATATTGTTGTTGTGATCGTTCATGTCAGATCCCCAACTGCTGACGCTGGCGCTTCAAGTGCTCCGGCATCTCTTTGTAGACGTCTTCGAACATGGTTGCGGCGCTTGGAATCTGCCCGCCGGCGAGGGTGCCGTACTGTTCGGCCTGTTTCTGCGCGGTAATCACTTCGGCTTCGAGCTCAGCGCTGACGGCGGCGTGCTCTTCTTCCGACCAGTGGCCGACCTTGATCAGGTGCTGCTTCAGGCGGGCAATCGGGTCGCCCAGCGGGAAGTGGCTCCAGTCATCGGCAGGACGGTATTTCGACGGATCGTCGGAGGTCGAGTGCGGGCCGGCGCGGTAGGTGACCCATTCGATCATGGTCGGGCCGAGGTTGCGCCGGGCGCGTTCGGCAGCCCAGGCGGAAGCGGCGTAGACCGCGTAGAAATCGTTGCCATCGACCCGCAGCGAGGCGATACCGCAACCGACGCCGCGTCCGGCGAAAGTGGTGGCTTCACCGCCGGCGATGGCCTGGAAGGTCGAGATCGCCCACTGGTTGTTGACCACGTTGAGGATCACCGGCGCGCGGTAAACGTGAGCGAAGGTGAGGGCGGTGTGGAAGTCCGATTCGGCGGTGGCGCCGTCACCGATCCACGCCGAGGCGATTTTCGTGTCGCCCTTGATCGCCGAGGCCATGCCCCAGCCGACGGCTTGAATGAACTGGGTGGCGAGGTTGCCGGAGATGGTGAAGAAACCGGCGTCCTTGACCGAGTACATGATCGGCAACTGCCGGCCCTTGAGTGGATCGCGCTCGTTGGACAGCAGTTGGCAGATCAGGTCGACCAGCGGCACTTCGCGGGCCATCAGGATGCTTTGCTGGCGGTAGGTCGGAAAGCACATGTCGTCGATGTTCAAGGCCAGGGCTTGGGCGCTGCCGATGGCTTCTTCGCCAAGGCTCTGCATGTAGAACGACATTTTTTTCTGGCGCTGGGCGACCACCATGCGGTTGTCGTAGATCCGCGTCTTGAGCATGGCGCGCATGCCCTTGCGCAGGATCTCGACCGGCACGTTTTCGGCCCAGGGGCCGAGGGCGTTGCCCTGATCATCGAGCACCCGAATCAGCCCACGCGCCAGGTCGGCGGTGTCGGCGGGCTCGACGTCAATGGAAGGTTTACGCACCGTGCCGGCATCGGTCAGATGCAAATAGGAGAAGTCGGTTTTGCAGCCTGGGCGGCCCGAGGGTTCAGGGACGTGCAGACGCAGCGGTTCATACGCTTGGGTCATGGCTTCTACGCTCGATCTTGTGAATTTCTTGTAGTGAGCTGGCAATCATTCTTGGGTGAAAGAAATCTTGTCCTACAACAATCATAGGCCCGGCCAAGAAGAATATTTCTCTCTGTTTCGTTGCGCTGGAGACGATTTGCAGATAGAAATTCTGCATAAACATAAAAAACAGGTGGTTTTGTCTCATGCGCAAACTGGACCGTACCGACATCGGCATTCTCAACAGCCTTCAGGAGAACGCGCGCATCACCAACGCCGACCTCGCGCGCTCGGTGAATCTGTCGCCGACGCCGTGTTTCAACCGGGTCAAGGCGATGGAAGAACTAGGGCTGATTCGCGAGCAGGTGACGCTGCTGGATGCCGATCTGCTGGGCCTGCATGTGAATGTGTTCATTCATGTCAGCCTGGAGAAGCAGGTCGAGGAGGCGTTGCAGCATTTCGAAGAGGCGATCTCCGACCGCCCCGAGGTGATGGAGTGCTACCTGATGGCCGGCGACCCGGACTATCTGATCCGGGTGCTGGTGCCGACGATTCAGGCGCTGGAGCGGTTCATGATGGACTTTCTGACCAAGGTGCCGGGGGTGGCGAATATCCGCTCGAGTTTTGCCTTGAAGCAGGTGCGCTACAAGACGGCGTTGCCGTTGCCGGCGAATGGGTTGACCCTCGGGTCCTGAAGATCAAAAGATCGCAGCCTTCGGCAGCTCCTACACAGAGCACGCATTAACCGTGTTTCTGTAGGAGCTGCCGAAGGCTGCGATCTTTTGCTTTTAGAGCTTGTTGATCGGCACTTTCAAATAAACCACACCATTGTCCTCGGCCGGCGGCATGTTCCCCGCCCGCACATTCACCTGAATCGCCGGCAGCAACAGCGTTGGCATGCCCAACCCGGCGTCACGTTTGGTGCGCATCTCGACAAACGTCGCCTCATCGATCCCGTCATGCACATGAATATTGCTCAGACGCTGCTCACCGACGGTGGTCTGGCATTGCGCCGCGCGGCCTTCGGGCGGGTAGTCGTGGCAGACGTAGAGTTTGACGCTGGCCGGGAAGGCCAGCAGTTTGTGGATCGAGTTGAACAGTTGATGGGCGTTGCCGCCGGGGAAGTCGCAGCGGGCGGTGCCGACATCGGGCATGAACAGCGTGTCGCCGACCAGGATCTGTTCGCCGTCGATCAGGTAAGCCATGTCTGCCGGAGTGTGGCCGGGGACGTGCAGGGCGGTGGCCTTGAGGTTACCGATCTTGAACGATTCGTTCGGCGCGAACAGGTGATCGAACTGCGAGCCGTCAACGCAGAATTCCGGTTCCAGGTTGAAAAGCGCCTTGAACACGTTCTGCACCTTGCTGATGGACTGGCCGATCGCAATTTTGCCGCCCAGCTCGCGGCGCAGGTACGGCGCGGCGGACAGGTGGTCGGCGTGGGCGTGGGTTTCCAGCAGCCATTGCACCTGCAAGTGGTGTTCTCGGACGAAGGCGATGATTTTGTCGGCCTGCGCGGTGCAGGTGCGACCGGCAGCGCCGTCGTAATCGAGTACCGGATCGACGATTGCACACTGCCCGCCATCGGCTTCATAGACCACGTAGCTGTAGGTCGAGGAGGCGGGGTCGAGGAAAGCTTCAATCTGCGCGGGCATGGTCACCAACCTGAACCAGGGAAATGGGTTGCAACACTTTATCTAAAAACATAATGTTCGCAGCTTAAGTGACGTTGAAGGCATCGTGCAAATGCAATCCAGTCTGACCGAATGTGAAGTCGCCCAGTTGCGGGCGTCCGCCTCCAAGGCCTGCGCGCTGCTCAAGGCGCTGGCCAATGAGGATCGCCTGTTGATCCTGTGCCAGCTGACCCAGGGCGAGCGCAATGTCGGCGAACTGGAAAAAATGACCGGCGTGCGCCAGCCGACCCTGTCCCAGCAGCTGGGCATCCTGCGCGATGAAGGCCTGGTGGCGACTCGTCGTGAAGGCAAATACATCTTTTACGGTCTGGCCAGTCCTGAAGTGATTCAGGTGATGAAGACCCTGTCCGGGTTGTATTGCGGAGCGGTGCTGAAAAGCCTGGGCCATCAATAAATGTCAGCCACCACACAATCTCTGTAGGAGTGAGCCTGCTCGCGATAGCGGTGTATCAGCCAACATCTTCATAGACTGACATACCGCTATCGCGAGCAGGCTCACTCCTACAATGGATTTGTGCGATGGCCGGAAATCCTTGCATGCAGCAATAAGGAACAAGCAATGAACGATCAACACTGGGGCCCATCCATCAGTGCCGATATCGTGGTCATCGGCGGCGGCACCGCCGGCATCGGCTTCGCCGCCAGTCTGCTCAAGCGTGATCCCACTCTGAACATCACCGTGATCGAGCCAAGCGCCCAGCATTACTACCAACCGGCGTGGACGCTGGTCGGCGGTGGCGCCTACGACGTCAAGGACACCGTGCGGCCGATGAGCAAAGTGATGCCGCGTCAGGCCACCTGGATTCAGGCGGCGGTGACCGGTATCGATCCCGATCTGCGCCAGTTGACCCTCAACGATCAGCGCACCGTCACTTACCAGAACCTGATCGTCTGCCCCGGCCTACGTCTGGCCTGGGAGAAGATCGAAGGCCTGCAGAAAAGCCTCGGTCAGCACGGCGTAACCTCCAACTACAGCTATCAGCACTCGCAGTACACCTGGGATCAGGTGCAGAAACTGCGCGGCGGCAAGGCGTTGTTCACCCAGCCGGCGATGCCGATCAAATGCGCCGGCGCGCCGCAGAAGGCGTTGTACCTGTCGTGCGATCACTGGCGCAAAACCGCTGTGCTGAACAACATCAATGTCGAATTCAACCTGGCCGGCGCCGCGTTGTTCGGTGTCGCGACCTTCGTCCCGCCACTGATGAAGTACATCGAAAAGTACAACGCGCAACTGGCCTTCAACTCCAACCTGGTCAAGGTCGACGGCCCGGCGAAAACCGCGTGGTTCGAGATCAAGGACGCCGACGGCAACCTCACCACACAGGCGAAAACCTTCGATCTGCTGCACGTAGTCCCGCCGCAAGTCTCGCCGGATTTCATTGCGCAAAGTGCGCTGGCCGACGCTGCCGGCTGGTGCGAAGTCAATCCGCATAGCCTGCAACATCCGCGTTACCCCGAGGTGTTCGGCCTCGGTGATATCTGCGGCACCAGCAATGCGAAAACCGCTGCGGCGGTGCGCAAGCAGGTCGTGGTGGTCGCGGAAAACCTGCTGGCCCTGCGCAAACAACAACCGCTGCCACTGAAGTACGACGGTTACGGTTCGTGCCCGCTGACAGTGGAGAGGGGCAAGGTGATCCTCGCCGAGTTCGGTTACGGCGGGAAGTTGCTGCCGACCTTCGCCCTTCACGCGACCGTGCCGCGCCGCTCGGCCTGGTTTCTCAAGGCGACGCTGCTGCCGTGGTTCTACTGGAACGGCATGCTCAAGGGCCGCGAGTGGCTGACCGGTTTGTCCAAAGTCGACTGAGAACTCCCTATGTTGCTGGCAAGTCTGTTTGGCGTGTTGATGGGGCTGATTCTCGGGCTGACCGGGGCGGGCGGCGGGATTCTCGCGGTGCCGGCGCTGGTGCTTGGTTTGGGTTGGAGCATGACCCAGGCCGCGCCCGTGGCGTTGTTCGCCGTCGGTAGTGCGGCGGCAGTCGGGGCGATCGACGGTTTGCGTCATGGCCTGGTGCGCTATCGCGCGGCGTTGCTGATTGCCGCGCTCGGTGCGCTGTTTTCGCCGCTGGGCATTTATTTCGCGCACCAGTTGCCGGAGAAGATCCTGATGATCCTCTTCAGTCTGCTGATGGTCATGGTGGCCTGGCGCATGCTGCGCCGCGAGCGTGCGCAAGAGGGGCCGAGCGACCACGGCCACGCGAGCTGGGGGCAGAAAAACTGCATGCTCAATGAGCAGACCGGGCGTTTCGACTGGACCGCCAAATGCACCGCGACCCTCGCTGCTTTGGGTGCTGTGACCGGTGTGGTTTCGGGCTTGCTCGGCGTTGGCGGTGGTTTCCTGATCGTGCCGGCGTTCAAGCAACTGACCGATGTGCAAATGCGCGGGATTGTCGCCACGTCGCTGATGGTGATCAGCCTGATTTCGGCGATTGGTGTGATCGGCTCGTTTCACGCGGGTGTGCGGATTGATGCTCAGGGCGCGGCGTTTATCGTGGCCAGCATCGTCGGCATGATCATCGGGCGCAAGCTTTGTGCGCGGGTGCCAGCGCGGACGTTGCAGGTAGGGTTTGCCAGCGTGTGTCTGCTGGTGGCGGGGTATATGTTGTTGCGTGCCTGAATGTTGGCAGATCAAAAGATCGCAGCCTTCGGCAGCTCCTACAGGAATCGCATTCCCATGCAGGAGCTGTTGAGTGAAACGAGGCTGCGATCTTTCAGGCTGTTACAACACCAGATGCGGTAGCCACAGGGAAATGGCGGGGATGTAAGTGACCAGCATCAACACCAGAAACAGCACCGCATAAAACGGCAGCAGCGCCTTCACGGTGCTCTCGATACTGACCTTGCCCACCGCCGAACCGACAAACAGCACCGCACCCACCGGCGGTGTTATCAGCCCGATCCCGAGGTTGACCAGCATGATCATGCCGAACTGCACTGGATCGACACCGATGCCGAGAATTACCGGCATCAGGATCGGCGTCAGGATCAGGATCAGCGGCGCCATGTCCATCACCGTGCCGAGCAACAGCAGCATGACGTTGATGCACATCAGGATCACGTAGCGGTTGTCCGACAAGGTCAGGAACAGCGTGGTGATTTTCGCCGGAATCTGCATCAGGGTCATGATGTAGCCGAAGCTCGCGGCGAAACCGATCAGAATCATCACGATGGAAATGGTGCGTACCGTGCGGTGCATCAGCTTCGGCAGTTCACGCCACTTGTAGTCACGGTAGATGAACATGGTCACGAAGAACGACCACAACACGGCGATGGCCGCCGATTCCGTGGCGGTGAAAATCCCCGAGAGGATGCCGCCGAGGATGATCACCATCGCCATCAGGCCCCAGAGGGCTTCGCCGACGATTTTCAACGCCTGGCGCATCGGGATGACTTCACCCTTGGGGTAGTCGCGTTTTTTCGCGAAGATCAGGCACAGCACCATCAGGCAGGCGCTCATCAGCAACCCCGGCACGATGCCCGCCATGAACAGCGAGGCAATCGAAACCGTACCACCGGCGGCCAGGGAGTAGAGCACCGAGTTATGGCTTGGCGGCGTGAGCAGGGCTTGCACCGAGCCGCTGACGGTCACCGCGGTGGAGAAATCCCGTGGATAGCCCTTGCGTTCCATTTCCGGAATCAGCACCGAACCCACCGACGCGGTGTCGGCCACCGAGGAACCGGAGATCGCGCCGAAGAAGGTCGAGGCGACAATGTTGACCAGCGACAGGCCACCGCGCACGAAACCCACCAGCACCCCGGCACACGCCACCAAACGCCGCGACATGCCGCCCTCGGCCATGATCGCGCCGGCCAGGACGAAGAACGGAATGGCCAGCAGCGAGAACTTGTTCACCCCCGACGCGACCTGGATCATCACCGCCTGGAACGGGATGTCGATCCACCATGCCCCGATCAGCGCGGCGGCGCCCAGCGCATAGGCGACCGGCATGCCGATCAGGATCAACAGGATAAAACTGCCCAGCAGAATCAGAGCGTCCATTAAGCGCCACCTTCACTTTCTTCAACCAGATCGAACTGCACGACCCGCCGTTTGCTCTGGTCACCGAGCAAGAGTTTTTCCAGGACGAAAACCAGTGTCAGCAAGCCGCCCACGGGAATCGGCAGATAGGTCACGCCAACCCGCAGATCGGGCAGGGCCGCCATGAACTGATTCCAGGTGGACATGCACAACTTGGCGCCCCAGATGGTCATGAAAATGCAGATTGACGCCATGAGCAGTTGCGAGAATATCGCCGCCGCGGATCTCACGTGCGGTGGCATGCGGTCGGTGAGCATGGCCACAGCCATGTGCGCACCGGCGCGGTAACTGGCGGCGGCACCGATGAAGGTGAACACCATCATCAGCAGGATCGCCGTAGGCTCTGGCCAGCTCGAACCGGTGCCCAGCACGTAGCGGGCGAACACGCCCCAGGGAATCATCAGGGAAATCGCCAGAACGGAAAGGCCGGCGACCCAAATGCACGTCATGTAGATCTTGTCGTTGATACGCAGCAGTAGATTCTTCATCGGGTTCCACCGTAACCGGGCGCGCCTGAGTGATCAGGTGCGCTGGGCCTGGTTAATGAGGACGGAGCGGGAGGCGTTACTGCACGGCTTCGATTTTCTTGATCAGGTCGGCGTACTTCGCACCGTACTTTTCCCGCACCGGTGCGGTGGCGTCGTAGAAGGGTTTCTTGTCGACCTCGATGAACTCGACGCCAGCGGCCTTGAGTTTTTCTTCGCTGGCAGCGGACTTCTTGTCCCACAGCACGCGCTCTTCAGCCTGGGCAGCCTTGGCGGCGGTCTTGACCAGCGCCTGTTGATCCGGGGTGAGTTTTTCCCAGGTGATTTTCGACATCACAATCGGCTCTGGCAGGATCAGGTGACCGGTCAGGCTGTAGAACTTGGCGTTCTGGAAGTGGTTGTGTTCGAGCAGGGTCGGCGGGTTGTTTTCCGCGCCGTCGATCACGCCGGTCTGCAAGGCGCTGAAGATTTCCCCGGTGTCCATGGCGATACCGTTTCCGCCCATGGCGTTCATCATGTCGATGAACATCGGGTTGCCCTGGACACGAATCTTCATGCCCTTGAGATCTTCGAGCTTGCGTACCGGTTTCTTGGTGTAGACGTTGCGCGTGCCGCCGTCCATCCAGGCCAGAGCCACGAGGCCGAATTCGGAGTTGGTGATTTTGTCGAGGATCTCGTCGCCTACCGGGCCATCGATGACGTTACGCATGTGTTGATGGTCGCGGAAGATGAACGGCATGTTGAACACGTTCACGTCCGGCACTACCGGGCCGACGATACCCAGGCTGACGCGAGACAGCTGTACCGCGCCGACTTGCATCTGCTCGATGACTTCCTTTTCTGAGCCCAGCACGCCGCCGGGAAAGTATTGGAAGGTCAGCTCGCCGTTGGTCTCCTTGGTCAGGGTCTTGCCCATGTTTTCTTCGGCCACCACGGTGGGATAACCGGCGGGATGGATGTCAGCGAATTTGAGTTGCAGGGCCTGGGCGGCGCCAGTGAAGGTGAACATCAGCGGGAGTGCAGCGGCCAGCAAGGTGCGTTTGAAGTTCATGGGGGTGAGTCTCCAGTCTTGTTATTGTTGTGTTCAAGGCGCAGCGGTGCAGCAGAGGAGGGTGTTACAGGGAATCGTCGAACAGCGGTTCTTCCAGGCCTTTGACCCCGGGGTTGAGGGCGAACACGCCGCCGGCCAGAGATTGCGGATCGCGGTCGTCGCCGGGGCGAATCGAGGTCACGAAGAGGGTGTCTAGGCGGCTGCCGCCGAAGGCACACATCGTCGGTTTCTTCACCGGCACTTCCAGCGAGAAATCGAGGCGGCCGTCCGGGGCAAAACGGTGAATCAGTCCGGCGTCGTTGGCGCAGATCCAGTAGCAGCCTTCGGCATCCACGGCAGCGCCATCCGGCCGGCCGGGGAAGTGGTTCATGTCAACGAAGATCCGCCGATTCGATGGTGTGCCGGTCTCGGTGTCGTAATCGAAGGCCCAGATCAATTGCACGTGCGGATGTGAATCGGACAGGTACATCGTCTTGCCGTCAGGGCTGAAGCCGAGGCCGTTGGGCACGATGAAGCCGTCGAGTCGCGCTTCGATCACACCAGACTGCCCGGCGCCGTAGCGGTAGAGCCGGCCTTCGGATGCGTTCAGGCCCATGTTCAGCACCATGCTGCCAGCCCAGAAACGGCCCTGGCGGTCGCAGCGACCATCGTTGAGGCGCATGTCTGCTCGGCTGTGCTCGACGGTGGCGAGCCATTCGCTGTCGAGGCTGCCATCGCTGTGCGGGTGCAGATGAAAAAAGCCGCTCTCCATGCCGGCAACCCAGCCGCCACCGCTGCGACGGGCGATGCAGGCGAGCATCTGTGGGGTTTTCCAGGCCTGCACATGGCCGGTGTCAGCGCTCCAGCGTTGCAGCCCGCCGTTGGCAATATCGACCCAATACAGCGCGTTTTCCTGCGGCACCCAGACCGGGCTTTCGCCCACGGCGTTGCGAGCATCGACGATCAATTCGGCTTGCATACTCATTCCTTTGCGTCGTTGGCAGAGTGTTCAGTCGCCGAAGGGGCCGGCCGCGACGAATGCGCCGCCCTGATAGACCCGCGCCGGGTCATCGGCGGCGGGCATAGGCTGCGCTTCGACTTTTTCGCGGAACACTTCGGAGCTGTCTCTGGCTTCAAAACCGAGGTGACTGGCGAAGCGGTTGTCCCACCAGACGTCCTTGTTGGCGGACATGCCGTAGACCACGGTATGGCCCACGTTTGGCGTGTACAGCGCGCGCTCGAGCAATTGCGTGAGGTCGTCGAAACTCAGCCAGGTGTGCATCATTCGGCGGTTCTGCGGCTCGGGAAATGAGGAGCCGATGCGGATGCTGACCGTCTCGATGCCGTAGCGATCGAAGTAGAAACTGGCCATGTCTTCGCCGTAGGACTTGGACAATCCGTAGTAGCCGTCGGGGCGGCGGGCGCAGCTGGCATCGAGCGGCTCGTCCTGTTTGTAGAAGCCGATGACGTGGTTGGAACTGGCGAAGATCACTCGCTTCACACCATGGCGGCGTGCAGCTTCGTAGATGTGAAATACGCCGCAGATGTTGGCGCCGAGGATCTCTTCGAAGGGCCGCTCCACGGAGACACCGCCGAAATGCAGGATCGCATCGACGCCTTCGACCAGTTGGTGCACGGCGTGTTTGTCGGCAAGGTCGCAGGGGACGATTTCTTCGCGATCATCAATGGCTGGGGCGAGGGCGGCGATGTCCGACAGGCGCAGGACATGGGCATAAGGGCGCATACGTTCGCGCAGGACTTTGCCCAGGCCACCGGCAGCGCCGGTCAGCAGCAGACGGTTGAACGGGGCGCGGGGAGTAGAGGTAGACGTCATGGCAATCCCTTACACGTTGTTATTAGGTTTGTTGTAGGTTGTCGTATGACTGCACTGAAGTATCGGTAGGCTTTCCGGAACTTGTCAACGCGACTTTTGGGGTAAATGACGGAAGGGGCTCATTCACTTTTCAATCACCGCGACGCCTTCGTTGCAATGCAATCCCCTTGTGGAAGCGGGCTTGCTCGCGAAAGCGGTGTGTCATTGAAAGATGAATTGACTGACCCGACGCATTCGCGAGCAAGCCCGCTCCCACAGGGAAACCCGGTGTGAGGACTGGCTTTACAACAACGAAATCGGATAGCTGACAAAGATCCGGTTCTCATCGAACTCATTGGTGCTGAAGTCCCGGCGTATCGTCGCGTTGCGCCATCTCACGTTGAGGTTTTTCAGCGGCCCGCTCTGCACGGTGTATCCCAGTTCCGACTCGCGACCCCATTCCTTGCCGTCGGTGATCGTCCCGGTGTGCACGTTTTCGCCGCTGATGTAACGGTTCATCAGGGTCAGGCCGGGAATGCCGAGGGCGACGAAGTTGTAGTCATGCCGCAACTGCCAGGAGCGCTCTTTGGCGTTGTCATAACTGGCGTTGTAGCTGTCGTTGGCCAGGGTGCCGCCGCTGGTGCCGTTGACCCGCATCCACGCGTCATCGCCGCTGAGTTTTTGCAGGCCGACATAGAAGGTGTTACCGCCATAGCGGGCCGACAGCATGGCAAATGCAGTCTTGTTATCGAGGTCGCCGGCCTGGGCGCTGCCGTCTTCCTTGCCGGTGAAGAAACCGAGGTTGGCGCCCAGCGTCCAGTCGCCCAGCGGCTGGCTGTGGCTGAGGTTGAAATACTGCTGCTGGTAGATGTCGCTGAGTTCGGCGTACCACACGCCGACCAGGGTGCGCTTGTCGTTGAAGGTGTACTCGCCACCGCCGAAGTTGAAACGGTCGGAGGTGAAGGCGCCGCGGCCGTTCATCGACATGTCTTCCATGCTCGCATCGTTACGCGGGCTGTTGCCACGGAACTGCCCACCGTAGAGGGTCAGGCCGTTGATTTCGGTGGAGGTGATCTGGCCACCGCGAAAGGTCTGCGGCAACGAGCGGCCATCGTCCGAGCGCAGGATCGGCAGCACCGGCATCCATTCGCCAACCTTCAATTCGGTCTTCGACACCTTGGCCTTCAGCGCCACGCCGAGGCGACCGAAGTTGTCCGCCGGACGCCCGTCATCGTGAATCGGCAACAGTTGCGTACCGCCGGTGCCCTTGCCACCATCGAGTTTTTGCGAATACATCCCCAGCACATCGAGACCGAAGCCGACGGTGCCTTGGGTGAAGCCGGATTTGGCATCAAGGATGAAGTTTTGCGTCCACTCTTCAGCCTTGCCCTGCGGGTAGTTCGGGTTGACGAAGTTGCGATTGAAGTAGGCGTTGCGCAGGTTCAGCGTGGCTTTGCTGTCTTCGAGGAAGCCTTCGGCGTCGGCGCTCATCGGCAAAACCAGGGCGAGGCTGCTGCAGCCGATCAAACTCAGGGTGGAACACGGGCGGGGGAAGGAAATACGGGACGTGCGAACGGAATTGCAGACGAGTGTGCTCACTGTGACGCTCCCTGTTGTTGTTTTTATTATTTGTCATACGTCGTCGTACAACATGGTTGCGGATAGTTGCGAGGTTTTTCGCAAAAGTCAACAGGGCTTTTTACGATTATTTTGCGCGAGGTGGCAGCCCTCCAAATGCTGCGAAGAGGGCTGTTTTCGGCGGGTTTACCGGTTATAGAGCGCCTCTGTGTTGTCGATCAGCGGGTTTTTCTCGGTCAGGACGATCCGGGCGATCTGGTCCTTGCGCATGAAACTCACCTTCGGATGCGCCTGCGCATAACGAATGAACCGCTCCATCGCCTCGACCATCGCCGGAGTGCCGCCGATGCGGTCGTGCAGGCTCACCGACATCATCCGCCGCTTGCCAGCGCCTTCGGAGTACAGCCGATCAAATTCCAGAACCAGTTGCTGATAGAACTGCTCGGCGGAAAAGTGCCGACCCTCGATCAACACGATGTCGTTGTTGCGCAAGGTATACGGCACCACGGCGAATTTGCGTCCCCGAACCATGGTCACGAACGGTTCGTCGCGGCTGACGTCATCGATGTGGTAGCTGAAGTTGAGGTCTTGCAGAACCTTCAGCGTGTTGGGGCTGCGCCGCAGCCAGTTGGCGTTGTAGCCCACCGAGCGCTGGCCGGTAAGTCTCTCGACCGCGTTGACACCGTCGCCGATGAACTGTTTTTCCTGGTCGTAACTCATGTTGTAGGAATCGGCCCAGCGCATGCCGTGGGCTGCCAGTTCGTGGCCGCGCTCGGCAATCGCTTTCGCCAGTTCCGGGTGCTTGAGTGCCGCATCGCCGACCACATGCGAGGTGACCTTGATCCCGGTGCGATCCCACAGGTCGAGCATCCGCCACAAGCCTTCCTTGTAGCCATAATCAAACCAGGTCTGCGCCGGCAGATCAGGGTAACCCTTGGGCAATGGACTGCCGGAGAACGGACTTTCCGCACCCTCGGGCTGGCCGCCGGTTTCGAACTGCATCGACACTGAAATCACCAGTTGCGAACCGTCCGGCCACGGGCGTTCCTGGGCGAAGGCGAGGGCGGGCAGCAACAGGGCGGCGGCCAAAAGGTTTTTCAGCAGGCGTGGGGAGCGTTGCCAGTGGGGCGTGGTCATAACGGGCACCTTGCAGGTTGAGAAGGGCTGCAAGGGTGGCAGTTGCCCGGCGCGGGAAAAATCCGTTGCGGGCGAGAGGACCTTTAAACAGAATTTACCAATCCACCACGAACCCTGTGGGGGCGGGCGTGCCCGCGATAACGGTCTGCCAGTCAGCCTGTTGCCGAGCCGACTGCCGTCATCGCCGGCAAGCCAGCTCCCACAGGATTGTGGGTTTGCCGCAGGATTTGCGGCAAACTCCCGGCAACACAAGCACAAGGCCTTTCAATGGATCGATATGCCCCGCGCGACTGGCAGCCTCACGAGAAGCCCAGTCTGCCCGGTTCCCCCTCGACGCCGCTGCACTCCAACCCCAAGCGCCTGGCCTATGCGCTGGTCGGGCTGCTGGTGGCGGTGACCGGTGGTTTGGGTAACTCGCTGGTGGTCGCCAACCTGCCTTACCTGCAAGGCGCGCTGGGCGCGACCACGGCGGAGATGGCCTGGCTGCCAGCTGCTTACGTGATGACCAACGTGTCGATGAACCTGCTGCTGGTGAAGTTTCGCCAGCAGTTTGGCCTGCGTGCATTCACCGAAGTGTTTCTGGTGCTGTATGCGCTAGTGACGTTCGGTCATCTGTTCGTCAACGACTTGAGCTCGGCCATCGCGGTGCGGGCGGCGCACGGCATGGTCGGTGCGGCGCTGAGTTCGCTGGGTCTGTATTACATGGTTCAGGCGTTTCCGGCCAAATGGCGGTTGAAAGCGCTGGTGCTGGGTCTCGGTGCCTCGCAACTGGCGCTGCCGCTGGCGCGCCTGTTCTCCGAAGACTTGCTGCAGATTGCCGAATGGCGCGGCCTGTACCTGTTCGAATTGGGCATGGCCTTGCTGTCGCTGGGCTGCGTGCTGCTGCTCAAGTTGCCGCCCGGTGACCGCTTCAAAACCTTCGAGCCGCTGGACTTTCTGACCTTCGCTATTCTCGCCAGCGGCGTGGCACTGCTTTGCGCGGTGCTCTCGCTGGGGCGGATCGACTGGTGGCTGGAGGCCAACTGGATCGGCTATGCGCTGGCGGCCTCGATTGCCCTGATCCTCGCGGGCTTGGCGATCGAGCACAATCGCAGCAACCCGATGCTGATGACCCGCTGGCTCGGCAGCGGCACGATGATCCGCCTGGCGCTGGCGGTGACCCTGATTCGCATGGTCACTTCGGAGCAATCCACCGGCGCCGTCGGTTTCATGCAGAACCTCAACATGGGTTATGAGCAGTTGCACAGCCTGTATGTGGTGATGCTGATCGGCAGCGTCGCGGGGCTGGCGACCAGCGCCCTGACCATCGACCCCAAGCACCTGCTGATGCCGCTGATCATCTCGCTGGCGCTGATGGCCACCGGTTCGGTGATGGACAGTTTTTCCAACAACCTGACCCGCCCGCAAAACCTGTATTTCAGCCAGTTCCTGCTGGCCTTCGGCAGCACGTTTTTTCTGGGACCGACCATGGTGTTCGGCACCCGCAACGTGCTGACCAATCCGCGCAATCTGGTGAGTTTTTCGGTGTTGTTCGGGATCTGCAACAACCTCGGCGGCCTGCTCGGCGCGGCGTTGTTGGGCACGTTCCAGATCGTGCGCGAGAAATTCCATTCCAGTCACCTGGTCGAGCATCTGACGTTGTCCGATCCGTTGGTGGCTGCCCGTGTGCAGAGCGGCGGGTCGGCTTACGGTTCCTTGCTGGCCGACCCGAGCCTGCGCAATCTGGCCGGGATTCGCAGCCTGTCCAACGCGGCCACTCGCGAAGCCAACGTGCTGGCCTATAACGATGTATTCATGCTGATCGCCGTGATTGCGGTGCTGACCATGATCTGGCTGTCCATTCGTGCGCTGTGGCTGATGAGCACCACCAAAGCCGTCGACCCCGCGCCTTCCGTACCTCCTAGCGGTGCTTCCAATTCATGACCGAACCCACCACCACAACCACCAATGCCATCGCCGCCACCCCGGAAGGCGTGGCACCGCCGTCCTCGCCGAACACCGAGCCGCGCTCGCTGCGGGTGCGGATCATCTCGTCGCTGGGCTTTGCCGCGATTGCCATCGTCGGTGTGCTGATCGTGCTCTACGCCTGGCAGTTGCCGCCGTTCAGCAGTGCGGTCGAAACCACTGAAAACGCCCTGGTGCGTGGCCAGGTGACGATCATCGGCCCGCAGCTCAGCGGTTACGTGTTCGAGGTGCCGGTGCAGGATTTCCAGTACGTGAAGGCCGGCGACCTGCTGGTGCGCCTGGACGACCGGATTTATCAGCAGCGCCTCGACCAGTCGCTGGCGCAACTGGCGGTGCAGAAAGCCGCGCTGGCCAACGTGGTGCAGCAACGCAACAGCGCCGAAGCGACGATCAAACTGCGTCAGGCGGTGGTGGCCGACAGCGAGGCGCAGTTGCGCAAAAGCGAGGCGGATCTGCGGCGTAACAAGGAGCTGGTGAGTGACGGCTCGGTGTCGAAACGCGAGATGGACGTGACGCTCGCGGCCAATGCGCAGAGCATTGCGGCGGTGGCGCAGGCCAAGGCCAATCTGGAAATCGCCCGGCAGGATCTGCAGACGGTAATCGTCAATCGCGGTTCGCTGGAAGCCTCGGTGGCCAGCGCTGAAGCAGCGGTGCAACTGGCGCGGATCGACTTGTCGAACACGCGCATCGTCGCCCCGCGTGACGGCCAACTCGGGCAGATCGGCGTGCGCCTCGGCGCTTACGTCAACTCCGGGGCGCAGTTGATGGCGTTGGTGCCGAACCAGAAATGGGTGATCGCCAACATGAAGGAAACCCAGATGAACAATGTGCGCGTCGGGCAGCCGGTGCGCTTCACCGTCGATGCGCTGAACCACCGCAAGTTCACCGGCCATGTGCAGCACATTTCACCCGGTACCGGCTCGGAATTCGCCCTGTTGCAGGCCGACAACGCCACCGGCAACTTTGTGAAAATCGCCCAGCGCGTGCCGGTGCGGATCACCATTGATGAGGGGCAGCAGGAAGAGGAGCGCTTGCGCCCGGGGATGTCGGTGGTGGTCAGCATCGACACCGCGGCGGGTGACACACAACCGCATTGACCTGCGCAGATCAAAAATGTGGGAGCGGGCTTGCTCGCGAAAGCGGTGTGTCAGGCGATATTTTCGTATCTGATACACCGCCTTCGCGAGCAAGCCCGCTCCCACAGTCTGATTGGGTTTATCCAGCAATCATCGGCGGCAGGGTACCGAGCAGGGAGACCGCAGCAACCGCACCCATCCCCAACAACCACTCCAGCACCACACTGCGTTTGAGCGCGCCCATCCGCTGTTCGCAATCATCAATCCGCAAGCGGTTGAACAGCGCCAGTGCAAGCATGCCCAGCACCAGCAAGTTCTTGATCAGCAGAATCAAGGCAAACCCTGCAAACAGCGGCGTCGGCCACCATTGCCCGGTCAGCACGCGCACGTTGATCAACCCGGTGATCAGAAGGCCGCCAACGATCGCATAACCGACACCGCTGAAGCGTTGCAGGATCCGCCCCATCGCTGTGCTCGGCTGACGCAGGATCAACACCAACACCAACAGCAACAAGCCGCCCAGCCATGCAGCGACGCAAGTCAGGTGAACGATCTGGTTGAGGATCAGCAGTTGCCCGCTGAGGCCGTCGAGCATCGCGCCGTGACCGACCGGCGCCAGGGTCGCCAAGAGCAGCGCGCTCAAGCCCAGGCGCAGCAGCACATTCGAACGCCACGGCGTGAACAGCAATGCCAGCAACAGCGCGTTGATCAGCAGATGCCAGCGCCAGACCTGGCCGAAAAAGGTGTTGCCGAGCACCACGCCAACAGTGTCCGGATCGAACGCTGCCGCCGTCGAAGCGGCCATGCTCGCGGTGATCAACAGCGCCCAGGTCACGCCGCTGACCAAGGCAATCGCGGTCAGCCAACGCGCCAGTCGCGCCAGATGCCGATCCAACGTCGGCACTGGTGCCTTGAGCAGCAACGGCCGGAACAACCAGGCGCCGAACAACATCAACACCGCGCTGAAATGCACAAAACGGCACAGCACCAGCGCTTCACTCATGAATTACTGGCCAACCTTGAACTGGTAGGCGCCTTCGCTCTTGTGTGTGTCGACCGACACCGCGTGCCATTCGACTTTGTATTCACCGGCGGCGAGTGGTGCGGCGGGGGTGACGATCAGGGTTTTCTTGTCGCCTTCGGTGGTCAGCGGTTTGATCGCGACCGGGGCGCCATCGTGGGTCAGGCTGACTTTGGTGAAACTGGCTTCGACGCCTTCAGAAAAGGTCAGGCGCAGATCGGCCGGCGTGGCGACGGTGCTGTCGGCGGCCGGGGTGGCACTTTTCAGGTGGGCGTGGGCGAAAACCGAAGATGCGGCGAACAGCGAAGCGAGCAGGGCAGTGGTGGTCAGGACGTTCTTGAACAGCATCGCGGATACCTCTGAGGCAGGACAAAGAAGCGCCAGTTTAGCCATGCGCCGACCTTCATACGAAGTTTTGTTTGCAGCGGTCGCCCCGAGGCCAGAGCGGATGCTAGTCTTCAACAACGTCGTTGTCAGGGAGCCCTCATGGGCAATCACAAGATCGAGATCCGTCGCAGTAACGTCGAGAAAATCCTGCTCGCGGCGGAAAAAGTCTTCGCCGAAAAAGGTTTCGGCGGCACCGCCATGGCCGACATCGCCGCCGAAGTGCAGCTGCCGCGTTCCAACCTGCATTACTACTTTTCCACCAAGAGCGAACTGTACAGCGCGGTGCTGTTCGACCTGCTGGAAGTGTGGAAGCAGGATGCGCTGTGCTTCGAGATGTTCGATGATCCACGGGTGGTGCTCAGCAGCTACATCCGCGCCAAGATGAACCATTCGCGCAGCCGGCCGCACGGCTCGAAAGTCTGGGCCAACGAGATCATCCACGGCGCCCCGACCTTGGGTGAAGCGCTGGATCTGAGCCTGTACGACTGGGCGAAAATGAAGGAAGCGAAGATCCGCCAGTGGGTCGAAGACAAGCGGATTCTGCCGGTGGAGCCGTCGAGCCTGCTGTACATGATCTGGGCTTCGACCCAGCATTACGCCGACTTCGACCATCAGGTGAATATTCTCAACGAGCATCAACCGCTGTCGGACATGCAGTTCGAGCGGGCGGTGCAGACGGTGACCAGTGTGATTTTGCGCGGGATCGGGTTGGAGCCCTGATATATGAGTTGAAGCGGCTGGCCTCTTCGCGAGCAAGCCCGCTCCCACTGTTTTGAAATGCATTCCAAATGTGGGAGCGGGCTTGCTCGCCAAGGCGTCAGTTCAGACGCTACCTGCCCTAAGCTGAGACATGGTACGGATTGCGCGGATCATGATTCCAGTCCAGAAACGGCTTGCCGGTCTCCATCTGCACCATCTCGATGCAGTCCGCCACCGGGCAGGTGATCTGGCACAGATTGCAGCCAACACACTCATCATCGATCACTTCATATTTATGCGTGCCGTCGGCCTGTTTCAGGCTGCTGATCGCCTGGTGTGAAGTGTCTTCGCAGGCAATGTGGCAACGCCCGCAACCGATGCACGCGTCCTGGTCGATCCTGGCGATCACCTGATAGTTGATGTCGAGGTACTTCCAGTCGGTGGTATTGCCCACTGCGCGCCCGGAAAACTCGGCGATGTTGGCGTAGCCTTGGCTGTCCATCCAGCGCGACAGACCGTCCTTCATCTCCTCGACAATCCGGAAACCGTGGAGCATCGCCGCCGTGCACACCTGCACCGCGCCACTGCCCAACGCCATGAACTCCGCCGCGTCACGCCAACTGCCGATGCCGCCAATGCCGCAGATCGGCAGGCCCTGGGTCTGTGGATCACGGGCGATTTCGGCGACCATGTTCAGCGCGATCGGTTTGACGGCCGAGCCGCAGTAACCGCCGTGGGTGCTCTTACTGCCGACGGTGGGCAGGGCGACCATGTGTTCCAGGTCGACGCTGGTGATCGAGTTGATGGTGTTGATCAGCGACACCGCATCGGCGCCCCCGCGATGGGCCGCGCGGGCGGCGACACGGATGTCGGTGATGTTCGGTGTCAGCTTGACGATCACCGGCAGCGAGCAATAGGTCTTGCACCAGCGCGTCACCTGCTCGACGTACTCCGGCACCTGACCCACCGCTGCGCCCATGCCGCGTTCGGGCATGCCGTGCGGGCAACCGAAATTCAGCTCGATGCCGTCAGCACCGGTGGCTTCCACCAGCGGCAGGATGTGTTTCCACGATTCCTCGACGCACGGCACCATCAGCGAGACGATCAGCGCACGGTCCGGCCAGTCCTTCTTGACCTGTGTGATCTCGCGCAGGTTGATTTCCAGCGAGCGGTCGGTGATCAGTTCGATGTTGTTGATGCCTAGCACTTCACGGTTGTTGCCGTAGTGTGCTGAGTAGCGCGACGAGACGTTGACCGCTGCCGGGTCCTCGCCGAGGGTTTTCCAGACCACGCCACCCCAGCCGGCCTCGAAGGCGCGAACCACGTTGTAGGCCTTGTCGGTCGGTGGCGCGGAGGCCAGCCAGAACGGATTGGGCGCTTTGATGCCGGCGAAGACTATCGAGAGATCGGCCATTTACGCAGCCTCCACGTTGAGCATCAGTTGCGCGTTGATCGCCTCGGCGGCGAGTTTGCCATGCTGTACCGCTTGCACGGTGAGGTCCTGATCGAGGCTGGTGCAGTCGCCGCCGGCATACACGCCGGGAATGCTCGTGCGCAGGTTGTCATCGACCTGAATCCGTTCGCCCTGACGCTTGAGTTCACGGGCCAGCGGGTCGGCGAGGGCGCTGCTGTCGAAGGCCTGGCCGATGGCTTTGAAGATCGCGTCGGCGGCCAGTTCGAAGGTCTCCCCAGTGGTTTGCAGACGACCGTCGACCAGTTGCGTGCGGGCGAAACGCATGCCGCGCACCTTGCCTTGCGCGTCGAGCAGTACTTCCTCCGGTTGTGCCCAGGTCAGCAGGCGCACCTGATTGGCTTTGGCGATGTCTTGTTCGTGGCCGGTGGCGCCCATGTCCGCCGCACCCCGGCGATACACCAGATTCACATCGCGGGCACCGAGGCGGGCCATTTGCACGGCCATGTCGATCGCGGTGTTGCCGGCGCCGAGGACGATGCAGCGTTCGGCAAGTGGCAGTTGCGTCAGGTCATCGGCCTGGCGCAGTTCGCGGATGTAGTCGGTGGCGGCGAGCAGGCCGGGCGCGTCTTCGTGGGCCAGACCGAGCTGTTTGCTGGCGTTGAGGCCGAGGCCGAGGAACACCGCGTCGAACTGCTGATGCAGCTCGCTGAGGGTCAGATTCTCGCCGAGTTTCTGCCCGTGACGGATTTCGATGCCGCCGATCTGCAGGAGGAAATCCAGCTCCTTCTGCGCGTAATCGTCGACCAGTTTGTACTTGGCGATCCCGTATTCATTGAGGCCGCCAGCCTTCTCCCGTGCTTCGAAAATCACCACGTCATGCCCGTGCATCGCACTGCGGTGGGCGCAGGACAAACCCGCTGGCCCGGCGCCGACCACGGCGATGCGCTTGCCGGTGCTGGCCGCACGCTGGAATGGGTGCTCGGTGAAATTCGCATTGTCCACGGCGTAGCGTTGCAGCAGGCCGATGAGTACCGGCGCGCATTCTTGGGCGTTGTTGCGCACGCAGGCTTGCTGGCAGAGGATTTCCGTTGGGCAGACCCGGGCGCAACTGCCGCCGAGGATGTTCGCCGAGAGAATTTTCTGCGCCGCACCGGGCACGTTGTCCTGATGGATATTGCGGATGAACGACGGAATATCGATCTCGCTTGGGCACGCGTTGACGCATGGCGCGTCGTAGCAATACAGGCAGCGCGAGGCTTCCAGATGCGCCTGCCGGGCGTTGAGCGGTGGCGCCAGATCGGTGAAATGGCCGGCGAGGGCGGCCGCGCTTTCGTGCGGGTGCGGGAGATGGTTCAGGGTTTCGATCACGGTTTTTTGCCTCACGGTTATTGAGGTTCTCTGCCTCTGATGGGCAGTGGTTTTTGTGTCGTTTGGGAGGGCCTCTTCGCGAGCAGGCTCGCTCCCACAGGGGAATGCATTTCAAATGTGGGAGCGAGCCTGCTCGCGAAGGCCGAAGGCCTGGATTTCAGCGTTTCACAGCCGCCGGCTTGTGCCTCTCAGCCCGCTTGCTCAGCAAATCAAACACCGTCGGATACGCCGGCCGTTCGATGTACCGCCCGGCCCCACGCTCGGCGCGCAGGTCGCCGTCGGCCCAGACCACTTTGCCCTGGCTGACGGTATGGCTCGGTACGCCGCGCACGGTCTTGCCTTCGAAGATGTTGAAGTCCACCTGCTGATGGTGGGTCTTGGCGGAGATGGTGCGGGTGCCTTGCGGGTCCCACAGCACCAGGTCGGCATCGGCGCCGACGCGGATCGCGCCTTTGCGCGGGTAGAGGTTGAAGATTTTCGCGGTATTGGTGGAGGTGAGGGCGACGAAGTCCTGCATCGACAAACGTCCGCTGTTGACCCCTTCATCCCACAGCACTGCCATGCGGTCTTCGATGCCGGCAGTGCCGTTGGGGATCTTGCTGAAATCGTCGCGCCCGGCGGCTTTTTGCTCGGCGCAGAAGCAGCAGTGGTCAGTGGCGGTGGTGTGCAGATTGCCGTTTTGCAGGCCATGCCACAGGGCTTCCTGATGGCCGCGCGGGCGGAACGGCGGGCTCATCACGTAGCCGGCGGCGGTCTGCCAGTCCGGGTGCTGGTAGACGCTGTCGTCGAGCAGCAGATGCCCGGCCAGCACTTCGCCGTACACCGGTTGACCCTTGCTGCGGGCGTAGGTGATTTCGTCCAGCGCTTCCTTGGTGGAAACGTGCACCAGATACAACGGCGTGCCGATGGTCTCGGCAATACGGATCGCCCGGCTCGCCGCTTCGCCTTCCACCTGCGATGGTCGCGACAGTGGATGCGCTTCCGGCCCGGTAATGCCTTGGGCCATCAACTTGCGTTGCAGGTGATAGACCAGCTCGCCGTTTTCCGCGTGCACGGTCGGCACCGCGCCGAGTTCCAGGCAGCGTTCAAAACTTGCCACCAGCGTGTCGTCGGCGGCCATGATCGCGTTCTTGTAGGCCATGAAATGTTTGAAGCTGTTGATCCCGTGATGGCTGACCAGCTCGGCCATTTCCTCACGCACTTGCTCGCTCCACCAAGTGATCGCGACGTGGAAGCCGTAGTCCGATGCCGACTTCTCGGCCCAGCCGCGCCACTGATGAAACGCTTCCATCAACGACTGCTGCGGATTGGGAATCACGAAGTCGATGATCGACGTGGTGCCGCCGGCCAGACCCGCAGCGGTGCCGCTGTAAAAGTCTTCACTGGCCACGGTGCCCATGAAAGGCAGTTGCATGTGGGTATGTGGGTCGATGCCGCCGGGCATCAGGTATTGGCCGCTGCCGTCGAGCACTTCGGCGCCGGCGGGAACATCCAGGTTCTGACCAATGGCTTTGATCACGCCGTCGGCGCAATAGACGTCGGCGCGATAACTTTCATCATGGGTAACAACGGTGGCGCCACGGATCAACAGAGACATTCCGAGTTCCTCGCAGGCATGACCGACTTGTGCCGGTTCTAAATGTTTTATTGATGTACAACGCTGATCGGCGTATTCCTGTCAGCGCTGTCAGGAATAGAAGCTAGTCGCAGTTTTGAAATTGATCAAGATTATTTTTTATAAGCTTATGACTGTTTTAAATCTATGAAAAATAACGTAAAAAAACATAAATCACCAAAATGGTGAGGCTGTTCACCATTTTGACGCACTTGACAGGATGGAATTATGAGCAAGATTTCCTATGTGAAATCAGCCGCTTGAAGTTGAGCTGCGGTTGAGCGCCCGTGATGAAAAAAAGTGCAGTGCACCAGATTGAGTCCTGACAGTTCGAACAACTTGGCAAACGTTTGGCCTGAGCGTGCAGACAAGTTTTCGCGGACTCTTTCGGTGAATAATTAAAACCGAGCAATATCAGAAAGTTGCAATGTGTTTGAACCACGGCCCTACCGTTAAGCGGGGCACCCGGCACGTTTATTGATGCCGCCGCTGACACCATGGCCGGTACACGAAAGTTGTCAGTTCCTCCGGCCATCGTCCGGCTCGCACCCCGTGTGCAGCCGCCTGATGAGCAAAAAAATAATCAGAAGAACAGTGGAGCGGCCATGCAACAGAACAGATCGCAAGTGACCGAGCGCGACGGCTTGTTCGAACTCGAAGCCGGCAGTGACGTCCTCGACAGTCCCCGTTACAACCACGACATGGCACCGACCAAGGTGCGCGAACGAACCTGGAACAAATGGCACATCACCGCGCTGTGGGTCGGTATGTCGGTGTGCGTGCCGACCTACACTCTCGGCGGCGTACTTACCGCGTATTTCGGACTGAGCGTCGGCGAAGCGCTGATGGCGATTCTGCTGGCCAACGTCATCGTGCTGATTCCGTTGACCCTCAATGCTTTCCCCGGCACCAAGTACGGCATTCCATTCCCGGTGCTGCTGCGCTCGTCGTTCGGCGTGCTCGGTTCCAACGTGCCGTGCCTGATTCGTGCACTGGTGGCGTGTGGCTGGTTCGGCATTCAGACCATGTTCGGCGGGCTGGCGATTCACCTGTTTCTCGGCTCGATCTTCGACGGCTGGAAATCCCTCGGCGGAACCGGCGAGGTGATCGGCTTCATGATCTTCTGGTCGCTGAATCTGTGGGTGGTGATCCGCGGCGCCGAGTCGATCAAGTGGCTGGAAACCCTGTCCGCGCCGTTGCTGGTGGCGGTCGGCATCGGCCTGCTGATGTGGGCGATGCCCAATGTGTCGATGACCGAGCTGCTGGCGATTCCACCCAAGCGTCCTGAGGGCGCGAGCGTGGTCAGTTACTTTGCCGCCGGGCTGACGGCGATGGTCGGCTTCTGGGCCACGCTGTCGCTGAACATTCCTGACTTCAGCCGTTACGCCAAGAGCCAGAAGGACCAGATCCTCGGGCAGATTTTCGGTCTGCCGCTGACCATGTTCCTGTTCGCTTCGCTGGGTGTGGTGATGACTGCCGCGTCGGTGAAACTGGTCGGTGTCACCGTGTCGGATCCGGTCAGCCTGATCGGCCATATCCAGAGCCCGCTGTGGGTGGCGGTGGCCATGGCGCTGATCATCATTGCCACGCTGTCGACCAATATCGCAGCGAACATTGTCTCGCCGACCAACGACTTCCAGAACATCGCGCCCAAGGTGATCAACCGCACCAAAGCGGTGTTGCTCACGGGCTTCGTCGGGCTCGCGCTGATGGCCCATGAGCTGCTGAAAAAGCTGGGGCTGATCGTTTCCGATGTCAGCCTGGAAACCGTGTATTCCAACTGGCTGCTGGGCTATTCGAGCCTGCTCGGACCGATTGCCGGGATCATGGTGGTGGACTATTTCCTGATCAAGAAACAGCAGCTGGACCTGGCCGGGTTGTATCGCGATGACGTCTATCCGGCGTGGAACTGGGCCGGGTTTACCGCGTTTGGCGTGCCGGTGGTGCTGACCTTGCTGTCGCTGGGTAGCGATGCGTTCAGCTGGTTTTACAGCTACGGCTGGTTTACCGGTTCGGCGCTGGGTGGGGTGATTTATTACGGGTTGTGCGTGATGCGGGCGCAGCCTTCGGTCGTGAAATCACCGGTGTGAGGGAGGGCCTCATCGCTGGCAAGCCAGCTCCCACAAGGATCAAGTCGTACACAAACCATGAGTTCACTCAAAACCTGTGGGAGCTGGCTTGCCAGCGATGGCGGCCTGGAAAACACCAAAGAAATACCCTAAGAAACTGCCTGAGGAGATCAACATGAACGCAGCCGTAGACGTTCTGCAATCCACCCATCAGCACATCAACCGCGACCGCCTCTGGGCCTCGCTCATGGAACTGGCCAAGCTCGGTGCCACGGTCAAGGGCGGGGTCTGTCGCCTGGCGCTGACCGACCTCGACCGTCAGGCCCGCGACCTGTTCGTGCAGTGGTGCAAGGACGCCGGATGCAGCGTCACGGTGGATGAAGTCGGCAACATCTTCGCCCGCCGTCACGGGCGCAATCCGAACCTGCCGCCGGTGATGACCGGCAGCCACATCGATACCCAGCCCACCGGCGGCAAGTTCGACGGCTGCTTCGGTGTCCTCGCCGGCGTCGAAGTGCTGCGCACCCTCAATGACCTCGGCGTGGAAACCGAAGCGCCGCTGGAAGTGGTGGTCTGGACCAACGAAGAAGGCTCGCGCTTCGCCCCGTGCATGATGGGCTCCGGGGTGTTCGCCGAGAAATTCACCCTCGAAGAAACTCTGGCCAAGGTCGATGCTGACGGCGTCACCGTCGGCGAAGCCCTGAATGCGATCGGTTACGCCGGGTCACGCAAGGTCAGCGGTCATAAGGTCGGTGCCTATTTCGAGGCACACATCGAGCAAGGCCCGATCCTCGAAGACGAGCAGAAAACCATCGGCGTGGTGCTCGGCGCCCTCGGGCAGAAGTGGTTCGACCTGAAACTGCGCGGCGTCGAAGCCCACGCCGGGCCAACCCCGATGCACCTGCGCAAGGACGCGCTGGTCGGCGCCTCGGTCATCGTTGGTGCGGTCAACCGCGCCGCCCTCGGCCATCAACCCCACGCCTGCGGCACCGTCGGTTGCCTGCAAGCCTACCCCGGCTCGCGCAACGTCATCCCCGGCGAGGTGCGCATGACCCTCGACTTCCGCCATCTGCAACCGGAGCGGCTGGATTCGATGATCAGCGAGGTGAAACAAGTCATTGAGGCGACCTGCGAAGAACACGGCCTGACCTATGAACTGACCCCGACGGCCGACTTTCCGCCGCTGTACTTCGAGAAGGGTTGCGTCGAAGCCGTGCGCGGTGCGGCAAAAGGTTTGGGCCTGTCGCACATGGACATCGTCAGCGGCGCCGGGCATGACGCGATCTTCCTCGCCGAACTCGGTCCTGCGGGGATGATCTTCGTACCGTGCGAAGGCGGGATCAGCCACAACGAAATCGAGAATGCCGCGCCGGATGATCTGGCGGCCGGGTGCGCGGTGTTGTTGCGGGCGATGCTGGCGGCTTCGGCGATGGTGGCGGAGGGGCAGCGCGCGGCCTGAAAACGCGGCATGACCTGTGGGAGCAGTTCCCACAGGTTTTTTTTAGTGATCAGCCGGGACGCTCGTTTTTGTTCGCGCCCCCTTGGCGGCGAACACTTCCATTTGGATTGCCGATATCCAGCAACCGTCGTTCTACCAGCACATTCTCCAGCGCCTGACGCTCGACCGGCGCCATTTGGTGTTCGCGCTTTTTCAGCTCCAGCAGAATCGGGCTGGACCAGGTGCGATAGGTCTGTTCGATGTTGCGACGCGACGTCATCAGTCTCTCCTTGATCAAGAGCCCGGTGTAGCTGGCAGGGGCTCAATCCGATGAGGGGGTAACCTTAGTCGAGAATCCTCGAGTCCGCGAATGCGCCGTTGTTCCCTGTAGGAGTGAGCCTGCTCGCGATAGCGGTGCGTCAGTAGCGCAAATGTCAGCTGACACATCGCTTTCGCGAGCAGGCTCACTCCTACAGGTTTTGCATCGCCTGCGGATCAATCGTCGATATTCATCATCGCCTGCACACCTTCCCATGCCTCGGCGCGCATCCGTTCGATATCCAGCCCCGGAATCACGCCGTTATCGACCACGATCCGGCCGCCCACCAGGCTGTACTTCACCGTGATCGGTTCTCCCGCGACCACCGTTGCAACCGCACTGTCGTGGAAGCCGAAGAAGCGTGGATGATCAAGGCTGTAGATCACCAGATCCGCCGCTTGCCCGATCTCCAGCGTACCGACCGCGCCCAGTCCCAATACCTGCGCGCCGCCCGCCGTGCCCCAGTGGATCACGTCTTCGGCAGTGGTCGCCGAGGCGCCTTGTTCGGCGCGGTGGATCAGCCATGCGGTGTTGGCTTCGCCGACCATGCTTCCGGATTCGTTGGACGCGACGCCGTCGACGCCGAGGGAGATCGGCACGCCGGCCTCATACATTTGCGGCACCGGCGCGACGCCGCTGCCCAGGCGCGCGTTGCTTACCGGGCAGTGTGAGATGCCGCTGCCGGTCTGGGCGAGCATGCGGATTTCGCCGGGTTGCAGGTGCACGGCGTGGGCGAACCAGACGTCGGGGCCGAGCCATTCGTGTTCGGCGACGAACTCCACCGGCAGGCAGTTATATTTCTCGCGGCAGAAATTCACGTAGTTCTGCGTTTCCGACAGGTGCGTGTGCAGACGCAAACCGAGGCCGCGCGCGGTGTGCGCCAGTTCGCGCAGCAGGGTCGGCGGCAGCGAAAAGGTCGGTGTGGTTGGCGCGACGACCACCCGGCGCAGGGCATCCGGGGTGTCCTGGTGATACAGCGATTTCAGTCGCTCGATATCGCCGACCATTTGTTCGAGGCTTTCCGGTTGCAGCGCGGTTTTCGAGAAACCCGGGTGCGCGCTGGCGGATTCCAGCGCGCCACCGCGACACAGCACGAAGCGCAGGCCGAACTCATCGGCCAGATCGAACAGCAGGTCTCCGGTCTCGGTGGTGCCGTGGGCGTGGTAGAGATAATGATGATCGGCGCAGGTCGTCACCCCGGACAACAGCAACTCGACCATGCCAAGACGGGCGGCAATCCGCGCCAGTTGCGGGGTGAAGCGGTTCAACCTTGGGTAGGGCACGCTCGCCAGCCAGCCTTGCAGATCCTGATTCAAACCTTCGGGCACGGCTTTGAGCAGGTTCTGGAACAGGTGATGGTGGGTGTTGATCCAGCCCGGATAGACCACGCAGTTGCGTGCATCGATCACGCGCTCGCCGGGTTGCGCTTGAAGGTCGGCGGCCATTTCGGCGATGCGGCCGTTGACCACGCGAATGTCCACCGCACCGGCCCGGGCACGCGGGCCGCGCAGGCCGGTCATCACCGCCAGCGGGTTTTTGATCAGGATGTTTTGAAGTCGAGTCATGGGCAGGCTCCAGTCAGAGAATGTGCGAGGCGGATTTGCCGGGTGTGGTTTCTGGCACGCTGACGCCGTTGAGCGCCGCGTTGAGCAGCACCGACACCAGGCAGGCGATGACCACGCTGCTGTGCAGGAACGGCTGTGACCACTCGGGCATTTGTTTGAACAGGGTGGGGGCGAGCACCGGTACCAGCGCGGCGGCGATGGTGAAACCGACGATCAATACGTTGTAGCGATTGCGCTCGTAATCGACCTTGGCCAGGGTCTGGATGCCCGCCGCCGCGACCACGCCGAACATCGCAATACCGGCGCCGCCCAGCGCCGCGGTCGGCATCGACGCGATAATCGCCCCGGCCTTGGGCACCAGCGCAATCGAGCACATCAGCAGGCCACTGACGGCGACCACCCAGCGGCTGCGCACGCCGGTCAGGATCACCAGACCGACGTTTTCCATGAAGGCAATGAACGGAAACGCGGCGAACATCCCGGCGATGGTGCTGGCCAGGCCATTGGCGCGCAGGCCATTGACCACTTGCTGGTCTTCCACCGGTTTGTCGACGATGTCGCCGATGGCCACGAACAACCCCATCGACTCGACCATCTGCACGATCATCACCACCACCATGGTCGCGATGGGGATCAGGCTGAAAGTCGGCAAACCGAAGTAGAACGGGTAGGGCACGGTCAGCCACGGCGCCTCTTCGACGCTGTGGAAATTGCCCATGCCCAGACCGTAGGCCAGACCGGCGCCGATCAGCATCCCCACCAGCACCGCCATGTTGCGCAGCAGCGGACTGCCATAGCGATTGACCAGCAGAATGGTCAGCAGCACCACCACCGCCACCGCGAGAAATGCCGGGGCGCCGAAGTTGCTCGCGTTGCGCCCACCACCGACCCATTCATAGGCGATCGGGAACAGCTGCAAACCGATCACTGTGACGATGCAACCGGTGACCACCGGCGGGAAAAACCGCCGTAATCGGCCCACGAACGGCGCCATCAGCAGGGTGAAAATTCCGGCGCCGATCACCGCGCCGCAGACACCGGCGAAGCCCACTTGGGGGTTGCTGCCGATGGCAATCACTGGACCGACGCTGCTGAACGCCACGCCTTGCAGGATCGGCAGGCGTACGCCGAATTTCCAGAAACCGACGGTTTGCAAAAGGGTGGCGATGCCGGAGCAGAACAGCGTGGTGCTGATCAGTACCACGGTGTCGGCGTGGGACATCTTCAGGGCACTGGCGACGATCAACGGCACGGCGATGGCGCCGATGTACGAGACGGCCATGTGTTGCAGGCCGAGGGTGAGCATCTGTCGCACCGGCAGGACGCGGTCGACGGGGTGCACGGTGGAGGAAGGAGTGGCTGACGACATGGGGAATCACCTCTGGCTGTTTTTATGCGGTAGAGAGGGGTATTCGTCTGATGCCTCAGGTTTCAGGAACACTGAAAATCCCTTGTGGGAGCGAGCCTGCTCGCGAAAGCGTTGTGTCAGCCGACATCACTGTTCAATGGCCCACCGCCTTCGCGAGCAGGCTCGCTCCCACAGGTTTTGCAGCGTTTCGCTGATCAACATCAGTCATTCGTGCCCGGAACCGCCATCCACCGGCTCCGATGCCTTGTTCAGCCTGCCAGGCAGGCGGCAAAGCCCTGGTTCAGCGCCGCGCGGTCCAGGTCGCGGCCGATGAACACGATCTTGCTCGAACGAGGCTCCGTGCCCCATGCGGTCGAGGCGCGAAACTCCACCAGGCTGTGCACGCCTTGCAGCACATAGCGCTGGTCTTCGTTGGCCACGGCGAGCACGCCTTTCATGCGATAGAGGTTGTCGGCCTGGGACGAGCGCAGTTCGCTGATCCAGCGGTGGAACGCCATCAGATTGACCGCGCCGTCGACGGCGATGCCCACCGATGACACGCTCGGATCGTGTTCGTGGTCTTCCGATTCATGCTGGTGGTCATGGTCGTGATGCTCAGGTTCCGCGCCGATTTCCATAAGCTTCTGCGTGCACTCGAACGCACCGATGCCGAGAATTTTCGTCAGGTCGATCTGCGCGTGGGTGGAGGTCACCAGATCTGCGGTGGCGTTCAAACCCCGGATCTTGCCGCGCAGAATGTCCACCTCTTCAGGGCTGACCAGATCGACCTTGTTGATGACGATGCGGTCGGCGCAGACGATCTGATCCACCGCTTGATTGTCGACGCCATCCAGTTGCAGATCTTCCAGGTGCTGGGCGATGTGCTTGGCGTCGACCATGGTCACGATCGCGTCGAGTTCGACTTCTTCGGCAATCGGGTCATTGATGAAAAAGCTCTGCGCCACCGGGTACGGATCGGCGAGGCCGCTGGTCTCGATCAGGATGTGATCGAGGCGCGCCGGGCGCGCCACCAGCTCGCGGACGATGCGCACCAGGTCCTCACGAACCTCGGCGGTGCAGCACACGCAGCCGTTGACCATTTCGTAGATTTCTTCGGTCTCCGAGCTGAGCACCAGATCGCCATCGATCCCGACCTCGCCGAACTCGTTTTCGATCACGGCAATCTTGCGCCCGTGGTTTTCCTTGAGGATGTAGTTGAGCAGGGTGGTTTTGCCGGCACCGAGGAAGCCGGTGAGGATGGTCACGGGGATTTTGGTGTTGGGGGTTGGGGCGTTGAAGGGGGTGTTCATATGCAGCTCCTTGATGGACGCGGATTTGCTTTGGGTGGGAGCGGGCTTGCTCGCGAATGCGGTGGTTCAGCCACCTTCATTGTTGAATGACCCACCGCATTCGCGAGCAAGCCCGCTCCCACAGGGTTCTCGGTGTTCTTTCCAGCGGGTGGCAACCCCGGCATCGAGGCCGAACAGGTCGAGCACCCGGCCGAGGCTGTGATCGACCATCTGCGCCAGGCTTTCGGGCCGGGCGTAGAACGCCGGCACCGGCGGGGCGATGATCCCGCCCATCTCGGTGACGGCAGTCATGTTGCGCAGGTGGGCGAGGGTCAGCGGCGTTTCGCGGGCCATCAGCACCAGCGTGCGGCGTTCCTTGAGGGTGACGTCGGCGGCGCGGCCGATCAGCCCGGAAGACGTGCCGGTGGCGATTTCCGCCAGGGTGCGCATCGAACACGGCGCGACCACCATGCCCAGGCAGCGAAAGGAACCGCTGGCGATCCCGGCGGCGACGTCATCGGCGCGGTGGTAGTGGCTGGCAAGCGCAGTGACATCGGCCAGTTTGTAGTCGGTCTCGTGGGCCATGGTCAGCAGTGCCGCGCGGCTGATGATCAGGTGGCTTTCGATGTCCAGTTCGGCGAGCAATTGCAGCAGGCGCATGCCGTAGATGAAGCCGGACGCGCCGCTGATGCCAACCACCAGCCGCTGGCGGTTCACGATGCCAGCCCTTTGAGCAGTTGCCGGGCACGTTCGAGCACGTCCTGATCGAGCTGCGCCTTGATCCCGTCGAAGCCGGAACCGCGTGTGGCATCAAGGCCCATGCGCGAAGTGGTGCCGTTGACCGAGGACGACGGATCCAGCGGGCTGCCGGGCAAACCGTCGATCACGAAAATATCCAGATGCGGCTGGAAATGCGTGGCCAGTGCCCACAACACTTGGCTGTCGTCAGTAATGTCGATATCGCTGTCCACCGCGATCACGTTTTTCAGATACGGATCCCAGCCGAGCAGGGCCAGCATGATCTGCCGCGCTTCGCCGTCGCGGCTCTGATCCAGCGCTACATAGCAATGAAAGTGCGTGCCGGAATTCGGGTAATGCACGGCGGTGACGGCAGGGAAACGCGCCTTGAGCTTTTCGCTCATTTCCGCTTCGCGCGGCAGCCGGGCGAGGGTCAGGTGCTCGGCGTAGCGGCCGCCCATCACGTCTACCAGCCAGGCGTCCTTGCGCCGCAGCAGGGTGTCGACGCGCAGCACGTTGTTGGTCGAGCGATCCGAGGAGTAACCGCTGAACTCGCCGAACGGGCCTTCCTCGGCGTAGGCCGTCGGGTCGATGGCGCCTTCGAGGATGAACTCGGCGTATGCCGGGACACCAATACCGTAGCGCGGGGTCTTGACCAGTTCCAGCGGTGCGCCGAACAGGCCCCCGGCGACGGCACGTTCATCGCTGCCGTAGGGTAAACGCGCTGCCGCCGCGAGCATGAACAGCGGATGTGCGCCGACCACCATCGCCACGCGCAATTCTTCGCCGCGCTCACGGGCGGTCTGCAGCATCCGCCACAGGTGTCCGCGCGAGTGCAGGCTGGTCGCCAGGGACTGGCGAGCGTGGCGCATCGAGCGGTGGTAGCTCATGTTGGCGATGCCGGTCAGCGGGTCCTCGGCGATGATGATCGCGTTGGTGATGTACGGCCCGCGATCGCTGTCGAAATGCTTGAGCATCGGCAGCAGCGCCAGATCCACGGCTTCGCCTTCGAACACTTCATCGAGCACCGGGCCGCTTTCCACGTAGCGCGGGGCGATGGGCTGGTTGGCGCGGCGCTGGAAGGTTTCGTGCAGTTGCGCCGGGGTGACACCGAACAACCGGGCAATGCGGGTGCGGGAGGCGAACAGGTTAGTTGCCACCGGTACCTTGAGGCCGCCGACGTTTTCGCAGATCAGCAACGGATCGCGGCCCTGTGTGGCGAGGGCATCGACCAGGGCGGTGATGTCCTGATCGGCAGAAACAGATTGGGTGATGGTCAGCACATCGTCCGGGTACTCACGGCGATAGGCGTCGATGAACACGTGAAAATCCTGAGAATCGCCGAGCGTCGAACGGGTCATGGTTTCACCTCGTAAAAAGCAGGCACGCAGGGGTGAGAGGGCGTTCGATCGAGCAGCCGTTGGCCTGCCGGTCGGGGGAACGCCGGGTCATCTTCGTGCCTGTAAAGTCGCTGTGTTGCCCACATGAAACACTGAGAAACCCCTGTGGAATGGGATTAACTGTGGTGAGGGGATTTATCCCCGATGGACTGCGCAGCAGGCCTGGACTCTCAGCATCAAGAGAGGGCGACTTCGTCACCCATCGGGGATGAATCCCCTCACCACAAAGTGCGCCATTTCTTCAGGTCAGAGGTACGTGGTGGTCAGGCGAATATCCGCCTCAACCAGATCCTTCGGCGGTGGCGTCGGCTCGATCCCGCACAACCGGGCGATGTTGTTGCCCAGGTAGTCCTCCAGATGATCCTCATCGATGCCCAAGCCCTGCGGTGCCGGTGAGCACAACACCTCCAGCTCGCGCAGCCACATGCCCGGTTCGTTCGGCGGCGAGTCGGTGCCGAACACGATCTTGTTGCGCGGCAGTTCCTTGGCGAATTCGACGATCCGCGACTGGAAGCACCAACCCGATTCGCAGTACACGTTCGGCGTGTCCATCGCCATCCAGAACGCCTCGAACGAGTAGTTGCCGCCGGTCTGGATGCCGAAGTGGCCGATGATGAAATTGACCATCGGGAACTCACGGATGATCGGGTAGAACATTGTCGGAATGGTGTACGGGCCGTCGCCGGTATGGATCAGCACCACGATGTTGTACTTGGCGCAGACTTTCATTGCCGGGCGCAACCAGTCCAGCGCCCGATCCGGGCGATAGCCGTGCATGTTGGCGTGCAGCTTGAGCATCTTGAAGCCGTATTCCTTGATGTGGAATTCCAGCTCCGCCGCACCGTTTTCCGGTCCCCAGCGCGGGTTGAAGTTGAAGTTGCCGATGAAGCGATCCGGGTACTTCACACAGAGTTCGGCGACGTACGACATGTAGTCACGCACGCCCTCGCGGCCACGGCGGTTACCGTCGCGATAACCGGTGTTGCCCGGTGGTGGCTGGATGAAACCCATGTCGATGCGGCGCGGTTTGCCGTTGATCATGTACGGGCCGTCCATCAGTTTGAGCATGCGCTCGCCGGTGAACGGTTCGCCGGTGTGGCGCCAGGCCTCGTCGACCAGGTTGGTGGGGTGCAGATGGGTGTCGATGATCATCGGTTCAGCTCCTGGCCAGTTGCGTGGTGACGGGGCGCTTGAGTTGCGCCTCTGCTTCGGAAACGGAACGCGGCGGCGGGGTCGGTTCGAGGCCGATCATCCGCGCGGTGTTGTTGCCCAGGTATTCCTCGAGGGTGTCCTCGTCGAGGTTCAGACCCTGCGGCGGTTCGTGGCACAACACTTCGAGCAGGCGCAGCCACATGCCCGGTTCGTTCGGCGGTGTGTCGGTGCCGAACAGGATCTTGTGCGTTGGCAAGACCTTGGCGAACTCGACGATCCGCGATTGCAGGCACCAGCCCGATTCGCAGTAGACATTGGGCAGCTCCATCGCCCATTGCATCGGTTCGAACACGTAGACCCCGCCGGTCTGCACGCCGAAGTGGGCCATGATGAAATTCACGTTGGGGAATTCCTTGATCATCGGCACCCATTCCGAGGGGATGCTGTACGGCCCGTCACCGGTGTGCAGCTTGACCGGAATACCCAGCTCGGCGCATTTCTCGAAGCACGGGCGCACCCAGTCCAGTGCACGATCAGGCCGGTAGGCGTGCATATTGGCCTGCATCTGCACCATCTTGAAACCGTGCTCCTTGACGTAGCGCTCGATCGCCTCGACGCCGTTTTCCACGCCGCAGCGCGGGTTGTAGACGAAGCAGCCGATGAAACGATCGGGGTAGGTCTGCACCATTTTCAGGGTGTAGGCCATGTAGGCGTCGATAGATTCGCGGCCCGAGAGTTCGCCGTCGGTCCAGGTGTAAATCGTGTTGCCCTGCGGCGGCTGGATGAAGGCTTTGTCGATCCGGCGAGGTTTGCCGTTGACCATGTACGGGCCATCCATCATCTCCAGCAAACGCTCGCCGGTGAACGGGTCACCGTCATGCCTCCAGGCGAGGTCCACGAGATCCGTGGGATAGCAGCTGATATCGATGATCATTGAAGTCGATCTCCTGATAGCGGGGAAGGGAGCCTTGCGGCTCTCGGCATCCACGCCCCGGGCTATCGGCCATTTCTATGCGCAGCACTCGCGCATTCCCTCGCCTGTTCGCATCCGGCCCGGGTGGGTGGTTGCTGAGGGCGAGTATTGGAAAGGGCGGAGGGGTTCGTACAATATTAATTGGGCGCGGTGGTGATACTTGGGCGATATGGTTTTGGTTTTTGTGGTTGTTGTGCCGACCCCTTCGCGAGCAGGCTCGCTCCCACAGGGGGAATGCATTCCAGCTGGAGAAATGCGGTCAAACTGTGGGAGCGAGCCTGCTCGCGAAGGCGTCAGTGTTGCGTACGCAAAGCCAACTGCCGGATCACCTCAACCACCGGCGCCACACGCTCGGCCTGCCCATGCGGCCAAACCGCATACAGGTTGTAATGCGCAGCAATCTGCGCCTCGTTCAACGCCACCAGCCGCCCACTGCGCAACGCATCGGCGGCGAGCAAGCCGCGCACCAGCCCGGCACCAACCCCGGCTTCAGCCGCCGCAATCAGGTTCGCCGCATTATCGAAAATCACCCGCGCCGCTGGCTCTACCGGGGGCATTCCGGCCGCATCCAGCCACGGTATCCACGAGCGCCGCGTATAGCCCAACAGCGGCAATTCAAGAATCTGCGCCGGGCTCAACGGCACCTGCAAACCATAGCGCTCAAGCAGCGCCGGTGAAGCCACCGCCAGCACCCGGTCGCCGCAGATCTGCGTCATCTCGCAGTCATCCCAATCGCCATAGCCGTAACGCAACGCCAGATCGACCCGCTCAAACGTGCTGCGATCACTGCGCGGCATCGACAGCAGCGTCACCTCGTAATCCGGAAGTCCGTCGAGCAACTCCGGCAGGCGCGGATTGAGCCAGCTCTGCGCCAGTTCACTGTCGACGTCCAGGGTCAGGCGCTGCGCCACGCTGCGGTTTTTCACCGAGGACAGGGCCCGGTCGATCTGCGCCAGCCCGTCCGCTAGCACGCTGGCAAACAACTGCCCGGCATCGGTGAGGTTGCTGCCGCCGCCCTCACGTACGAACAACGGCTGACCGATGAAATCTTCCAGTGCGCGAATCTGCTGGCTGATCGCACTGTGCGTCAGGTCGAGCTTGCGCGCGGCACTGGAAAAACTGCCGCTGCGCGCCGCTTGGATGAACGCGCTCATGGACTGCACCGACGGGTATCGCTTGTACATGTTGTTAGTCCTGCTTACACCGGTTGGCAGAAATCGTCGCTGGCCGCGTGTTGCGTGGGCTTCCAATAATCGGTCACCAGGCCCGCACAAAGACGGGCCGCTCTTTTGGAGCCTTACAATGATCGCATTCACGGTTAACGGCGAACGACGCGAGCTGGATGAGGCGTCCCCCTCCATGCCCTTGTTATGGGTACTGCGTGATCAACTGAAACTCACCGGCACCAAATTCGGCTGCGGCATGGGCCTGTGCGGTGCCTGCACCGTGCATCTGGACGGTGTCGCGGTGCGTTCCTGCCAGTTGCCGCTGGCCGCCGTCGCGGGCCACAGCATCACCACCATCGAAGGTCTGTCGCCGAACGAAAGCCATCCGCTGCAACTGGCCTGGGTCGCCGAAGATGTGCCGCAATGCGGCTACTGTCAATCCGGGCAGATCATGTCCGCCGCCGCGCTGCTCAACACCGGCGCGGCGGTAACCGACGATTCGATCCGCAATGCGATGACCGGCAATATCTGCCGTTGCGGCACTTACGCGCGGATCAACAAAGCGATCAAGCGCGCGGCGAACGCGCCGAAGGAGGCGTGATGAGCCTGCGCGACGACACCTTGCTCGAACCGTCACGCCGGGTCTTTCTCAAGCAAGCGGCGACGGTGGCTTCGGGCCTGGCGATTGCCTTGTATCTGCCCTCCGGCAGCGCCGCCAGCGACCCGAAATCTCCGGCGCCGGCCACGGAATTCGAGCCCAACGCCTGGGTGCGGATCTTCCCCGACGGCACAGTGAAACTGGTGGTGCACAAACACGATTCCGGCACCGGCACGCAAACGGCGTTGGCCGCGTGTGTGGCCGAAGAGCTGGATGTGAACCCGATGACCGTGCAGGTGATCACCCCGGAAGATCCGTTCTTCGAGACCTACATTCACCCGGTCTGGAAAGTCTTCTCCACCGGCGGCAGCACCAGTGTGTCGCTGGAATACGAGCGCCTGCGTATGGCCGGGGCCACGGCGCGGGCGCTGCTGATCGCGGCGGCAGCGCAGCAATGGAAAGTCAGCCCCGACAGCTGCAGCACCGAAGAAGGTCGGGTGGTTCATCTGCCCAGCAAACGCAGCCTCGGCTACGGCGAACTGGTCGGGGTGGCGGCGCATTTGCCGGCGCCGGCCAGTGTCACGCTGAAGGATCCGACGCAGTTCAAATACATCGGCAAACTGCGGCACAAGCGCGATGCCGCGGCCAAGGTCTGCGGGCGCTTCAAGTACAGCATCGACGTGCAGTTGCCGGGGATGCTGGTGGCAGTGATTCAGCGCGCGCCGGTGGTCGGGGCGAAAGTCGTCAGCGTGAATTCGGCGGCGGCATTGCAGGTGCCGGGCGTGCGCCAGGTGCTTGCAGTCCCCGGGCGCCCGGACGTGCTCGGCGGCAATCTGGAAGGCGTCGCGGTGCTGGCCAAGACGTTCTGGGCGGCGCAGCAGGGGCGCAAAGTGCTGGAGATCAAATGGAGCGATTCGCCGCTGGCCGGGTTCGACAGCGCGGAACTGGGCATGGCGCAAGCGGCCGCTATTTCCGACCCGAACAGCCAAACCATCAAAGCCATGACGCATGGCGATGTCGGCGCGCAATGGCCGCACGCGGCGCAACTGATCGAAGCCGATTACCGCATGCCGTACAAGGTGCAGAACCCGCTCGAGCCAATCTGCATCACCGCGCACGTGCAGGACAAGGCGATCACTTATTGGGGCGGCGTGCAGGTGCCGTCTTCGGCGCTGGAAGCGGCGCAAAGCGTATGCGGCATCGCCAAGGAGAAGGTCACCATCAATGAGCTGGTGTCCGGCGGCAGCTTCGGCGCGCGGGAGGCCAAATACTGGTTGTTCGAGGTGGCGTATCTGGCGCAACAGACCGGCGTGCCGGTGAAGTTGCTCAACAGCCGCGAAGACGAAATGCACGCACTGTTCAATCACCCGGCGACGCTGCACCGGGTCAGAGGCGCGCTGGATGCCCAAGGCAAACTCAACGCACTGCAACTGCACGCGGTGTCACCGGCGTCGCCGGAGCAGTGGGAGCCGGGCTATTTCGAACGCCCGGATCACATGGATTACAGCACTACCGAAGCGATCACCGCGTGGGACTTCGCCTACCGTCCGCCGCACCTGGAGCTGAATTGGGTCAAGCACGAAAGCCATGTGCCCAGCGGCTGGTATCGCTCGGTGAGCTTCATCCCCAACGTGTTCGCCGTTGAAAGCTTCATGGACGAGTTGGCCCATGCGGCAGGCGCGGATCCGCTTGCGTTCCGTCTGGCCAACATGCAGGAGCGGCCACGGCATGTGGCGGTGCTCAAACAGGCTGCCGAACGCGGCGGATGGGGCCAGTCATTGCCGCCGGGCACTGCGCTGGGGATTGCGACCAATCAGGGTTACAGCAGTTTTATTGCGGTGGTGGCGCGGGTCGCGATGGTCGATGGCAAGCCGAAAGTGGAGAAGTTGACCTGTGTGGTCGATTGCGGTCTGGCGGTGTCGCCGGGCGGGGTCGAGGAGCAGATCTACGGCGGACTGATGTGGGGCTTGGGCCATGCGTTGTTTGATCGCCTCGACATTCAACAGGGCAGGGTGGTGCAGAGCAATTTCCACGACTACCGCGTGACCCGGATGTCGGACATGCCGGCCACCGACATCGTGGTGCTGGATGGCGAGCCGGGCAAGCCCGGTGGCGTAGGCGAGTTGGGCAGTCCGTCGGTGGCGCCGGCGATTGCCAACGCCTTGTTTGCGCTGACCGGCGTGCGCCAGCGTTCAACGCCGCTGAGTCTAGGGTAGGCGCCATGGACCTGCGTCTGCTGCGGTACTTCATGGCTCTGGCCGATGAGCTGCATTTCGGCCGCGCCGCCGAGCGCCTGCACATTTGCCAGCCGCCGCTGAGCCAGCAGATTCGCCTGCTGGAGGAGGAGCTGGGCACGCCGTTGTTCGAGCGCAGTCACCACCGGGTCGAACTGACAGCGGCGGGGCAGATGCTCAAGGAGCAGGCGCCGCTGGTGTTCGAACAACTGGAACGGGCGCTGGATCTGACGCGCCAGACCGGGCGCGGGCAACTCGGCGAACTGGAAATCGGCATGATCAGTTCGGTGATGGTCGGCGTGCTGCCCAAGGCCCTGCACCTGTTTCGTGAGCGCTATCCGCAGGTGAACTGGCGCCTGCATGAAATGACCCCGGCGGCGCAGGTCAAGGCGTTGAAGGAAAAACGTATCGATGCCTGCGTGTTCCGCGTGGGTTATGACGATCCGTTGCTGCGCAACGAGTTGTTGATCTACGAGCCGATTCATGTGGTGATGCCGGCCGATCATCCGCTGGCCAGGCGCGAGATATTGGCGCCGGCAGATCTGGCGCAGGAACCGTTTGTCGCGCTGGAACTGAAGCAGTCGCGGTTCGCCAATTTCCTTTATCAGTGCTGCATTCAGGCCGGATTCACGCCGCAGATTCGCCAGCAGGTGATCGAGGTGCAGACCTTGCTCAGTCTGGTGCGCGCCGGTTTCGGGGTGGCGCTGTTGCCTGCTTCTATCGAGCAGTTGGCGCCGGCAGGGCTGGTGTTTCGCAAGCTGACACCGGCGCTGCCGGAGGTGCCGTTGTATGCGATTTACCGGGCGGATGATGCTTCGCCGGTGCTCAAGCTGTTTCTCGATACGTTGCGGGAGTTGGTGGAAACCTCCGGCCAACACTAATCCCCCCTGTGGGAGCGGGCTTGCTCGCGAAGGCGGTGAGTCAGTTAAAAATCAGTTGAATGACACACCGCCTTCGCGAGCAAGCCCGCTCCCACAGGGGGACTGTGGTGGTGCGGGAATTTATGTTCGGCACGATCACGAACGCCTGCGGTCGTAATCTTCACACGCGAATTCCCTGTGGAGATCCAATGAGCCAGGAAGTCCTGACCACTGAAACCAACCGTCGCCAGCTGCAGCAGATCATCGCCGGGCTGTCCGACGGGGTGATTCTGCTGGAGCTCGATCAGAGCATCCTCTGGGCCAATGAGGCGGCGCTGGCGATGCACGGTGTCAGCCGGATCGGTGAGCTGGGCACTAATGCCGACGAGTATGCCAAGCGCTTCAGCCTGCGCTATCGCAACAATCATACGGTGCCCCCGGAGCACTACCCGATCAGCCGCGCGGCACGCTGCGAAGCCTTTAACGACGTGCTGATCGAAGTGTCTGCCGTGAATGATCCCGAGCACGTCTGGGTGCACAGCGTGCGCAGCATGATCCTGACTGATCGCGAAGGGCAGCCGGAGTCACTGGTGCTGATCATGAGCGACGTCACCGATTGGGCCAACGCCGAGCAGCGCTTCGAAAAGACCTTCAATGCCAACCCGGCGCCGGCGGTGATCTGCCGCCTCAGCGATTTGCGCTACATCAAGGTCAATCCGGGGTTTCTGGAGATGACCGGTTACACCCGCGAGCAGGTGATCGGCACCTCGGCCTATGAAATCGACATCTTCGAACAGGCCGAAAAAAAGGATCTGGCGATCCAGCGCCTGCGCGATGTGGCGACCATTCCGCAGATGCAGGCTCAACTGCGCCTGCCCGATGGCGGCAGCAAGCAAGTGATCGTTGCCGGGCAACCGTTGGTGCTCAATGATGAGGATTGCATGCTGTTTTCCTTTGTCGACATGGAGCTGCGCCACAAGGCCGAGGTGGCGCTGCGTCAGAGCGAAGAGCGCTTCGCCAAGGCGTTCCGCCTGACTCCGGTGCCGATTCTGATCTGCACAGCCGAGGAGCAGCAGGTAATTGATGTCAATCAGGCGTTCCTCGACGCTCTGGCGTACGAGAGTGACGACGTCGTCGGCAAAACCGTGACGCAGCTGAATTTCATTGACGACGATGGTGCGCGGGCCCGACTGCTGACCGCCTTGGCGAAAAGCGGACGAGTGGATCGGGTCGATGTGCGGGTGCGCAAGAAGGACGCGGATCTGCTGGAGTGCGCGATGTCTGCGGACACCGTGAATATTCAGGACACGCCGTGCTATCTGCTGGTGCTGATGGACATCACCGAACGCAAGCGCACCGAGCTGGAGCTGGTGGCGGCGATTGAAGAGGTGATGAAAGACGCTTCGTGGTTCAGCCGGACGCTGATCGAAAAACTGGCCAATGTGAAGAAGGTCAACTCGCCGCAACTGCCGAGCGTGTCGTTCACTGACCTGACGGCGCGTGAGCGCGACGTGTTGGCGCTGATCTGCGAAGGCCTGGCTGACAAGGAGATTGCCGCACGCCTGAAACTGGCGCCGAACACCGTGCGCAATCATGTGGCGACCGTGTATTCCAAGCTTGATGTACACAGCCGCAGCGAGGCGATTGTCTGGGCGCGGGAGCGTGGTCTGTTTTCTGGCGAGCGCGGCGCGAAGGGTCAGCGGTAGGTGCAAATGCACTAGCTGATGCGGTGCAAATGCAGGTTCTGGTGAGATAAGGCAGTTCTTAGTCTGTTGGGGTGCGATACGAGCCTGTTTGGCTTGGGATCGTCTCCTTCGAAACAGCTAAAGGAACAGGCTCCATGATGAATCTTGCGCAGTTGCGCGCCAGCCTCGAACAGAGTTTTTCGCCATTGTCGTGCGAGTGTTCAGTGGATGGGGATCATTCGCTGACGGTGAAGTTGTATCACCCGGATTCGGGGCAGGTGGATCTGGTGATCAGTGGGTTGAAGCTCGATGCGTTGCGTACACCGGAGGCTGTGGCGGCGTTGGTTGATGAGTTGCGCTATGAGTTGGAGAGCAACTCTTTGCGGGCTGCTCGGGATCCGGATATGGCCTAGGGTTTTGGTGTTGGTTTGTTTTGGGTGTATATCCGTTGCTGCGGTAACGGCCACTTAGGGTTCCGCCCTGACGGCGGGTCACTTTGGCAAACGCCCCAAAGTAACCAAAGGGCTTTACCCTGACGTTCGGCCCTCGCTTAGGCTCGGGTTCCTTCGCTGCGGGATTCATCCGGGGGCAGCGCCTACGGTTTGCTTCGCTGCACCTCCTCTCGCTGTGTTTGGCTGCGCCAAACGGTCGCTGCGCTCCCACCCCCGGATAAATCCCTCCACTCAGCCTGCCGACGGGCCCTCAGATCAAAAGCTTTCGGCGAGCTGACACTCGGCCAGTGTAGGAGCTGCCGCAGGCTGCGATCTTTTGATCTGGGGCTTCTGGGAGCCAGCCTGCTGGCGATGGCGGCCTGAAAGCGGACCCATTTACAACTGAACACACCCATTCCAACTGTGGGAGCGGGCTTGCTCGCGAAGGCGGCCTGACAGCTGACCCATTTCAGTCAGGAATACTCAACCCCTGTGGGAGCTGGCTTGCCAGCGATGGCGGCCTTCCAGTCAAAAAATTCTTGTTGATGTACCCCTCCCACACAGAGTTACTCCCCGCAAAATCGACAGCCAATTCTCTTATCCCCCTCCATTTCACTGGCGCTTGCAGGGTAGTCGGCTATAAAGAATGAGTGGTCAGGTCTTCCGTCATCCGCGGTATTCGTGCGCGATGGCGGAAGTGGCTCTTCCATTCATCGCGGGTCGTCCTATGAATAATCCTGGGAAACGCGTGTATCTGCCGTTGTCGCTGGCTTTCTCTGTCGCGCTATTGAGCGGCTGCGCCAGTCCTCCGCCACCACCGCCTGCTGCACCGCCACCACCGCCGGTGCGTACCTGTCAGACCCTGGAAAACACTCAGGTGTCGGGCGATATGTATGTTGACGAGCAGGTCACCCGGCATATCACCACCACCCGGTGTGTCACGCAGTAGTGCTGTAGGGGTGCTTGCCGGTGCACTTTGTCAGGCCATTACCCAAAGTCACTGTCTTACGGATAACCCCTGTGGGAGCGGGCTTGCTCGCGAATGCGGTGTGTCATTCAAGGCAATGCTGCCTGACACTCCGACTTCGCGAGCAAGCCCGCTCCCACAGGGTTGTCAGAGAGATCAGGACAGGAACCCACCGTCCACATTCAGCGAAACCCCGGTGGTGTAGCTCGATGCATCACTCGCCAGATACAGCACCGCCCCGGCCATTTCACTCGGATCGGCCACGCGCTTGAGCGGGATCTGCGTCAGTGCCTGCTTGAGGATCGCGTCATTCTTCACCAAGGCCGAAGCGAATTTGGTGTCGGTCAGGCCCGGCAGCAAGGCGTTGCAGCGGATGCCGAATTGCGCACATTCCTTGGCGAAGACTTTGGTCATGTTGATCACGGCGGCCTTGGTCACCGAGTAGATGCCCTGGAACACGCCCGGTGAAATACCGTTGATCGAGGCGACGTTGATGATGCTGCCGCCACCGTTTTCGCGCATCAGCTTGCCGGCTTCCACCGACATGAAGAAGTAGCCACGGATGTTCACGTCGACAGTCTTCTGGAACGCACCCAGATCGGTGTCCAGCACGTTGCAGAACTGCGGGTTGGTCGCCGCGTTGTTCACCAGAATATCGAGGCGACCGAACTGTTCCTTGATTCCGGCGAAGACCTGGCTGATCTGTTCCATTTCACCAATGTGGCAGGCCACGGCGGTGGCCTTGCCGCCGGCGGCGATGATCGCGTCGGCGACGTGCTGGCAGCCTTCGAGCTTGCGGCTCGAGACGATCACGTGGGCGCCTTGCTGGGCCAGCAGTTTGGCGATGGCTTCGCCGATGCCACGGCTGGCGCCGGAGACGAATGCGATTTTGCCGTCGAGGTCGAACAACTGAGTCTTGGACATAAAGGTTCCTTGGTGTGGGCCGTCAGAGGCTCGATTTCGCAATGACCTGCAGGCTCATGTGCTCCAGCAGTTTGTTCATGTGAATGAACTGCGCAAAGCGTTTGTCCTGAGTCTGGCCGTGGTAGAAGCGGTAGTAGATCTGCTGCACGATGCCGGCCAGACGGAACAGGCCGTAGGTGTAGTAGAAGTCGAAATTGTCGATCTGTATGCCCGAGCGTTCGGCGTAGTAATCGACGAATTCGCGTCGAGTCAGCATGCCCGGGGCGTGGCTCGGCTGGCGGCGCATCAGTTGCACCGGTGCCGGATCATCGGCCTGAATCCAGTAGGCGAGGGTGTTGCCCAGATCCATCAGCGGATCGCCGAGGGTAGTCAGTTCCCAGTCAAGCACGCCGATGATCTGCATCGGGTTGTTCGGGTCGAGGATCACGTTGTCGAAGCGATAGTCGTTGTGGACGATGCTTGAGGTCGGATGGTCGGCCGGCATCTTGTCGTTGAGCCAGGCTTTGACTTTCTCCCAGTGCGGCGCATCCGGGGTCAGGGCTTTTTCGTAGCGCTCGCTCCAGCCTTTGATCTGACGGGCGACGTAGCCTTCCGGCTTGCCCAGATCGCCGAGGCCGCAGGCGTTGTAGTCAACCCGATGCAGCTCAACAAAGCGGTCGATGAAGCTCTTGCACAGCGCTTCGGTTTTCGCTGCATCGAGGCCCAGTTCTGGCGGCAGGTCGGAGCGCAGGATGATGCCCTTGACCCGTTCCATCACATAGAACTCGGCGCCGATCACTGACTCGTCGGTGCAGTGCACGTAGGCTTTCGGGCAGTAGGGGAAACCATCTCGCAGTTGATTGAGGATGCGGAATTCGCGGCCCATGTCGTGGGCGGATTTGGCCTTGTGGCCGAACGGCGGCCGGCGCAGCACGAACTCCTGCTGCGGGTACTCCAGAAGGTAAGTCAGGTTCGACGCACCGCCGGGGAACTGGCTGATCTGCGGCGTGCCGGTCAGCCCCGGAATGTGCCTCTTCAAGTACGGATCGATCAGGCTGGCATCGAGTTCTTCGCCAGAGCGGATACGGGTGGACTGGTCAGTAAGCGCCATGCTTATCCCTTCTGCTTATTTTGGAGGCCAGACATCATTGGCTAATCTAATGGCGCACTCGGGCGGCCACAAGCGCGCAGCGGTCTTATAGGTTAGCGTGTTGCAGGATAATCAGCGTTTCGAATAGGTACGGCAGCAGGGCGCTGCCGGCTCTTTTCAATGCACGCGCTGGTTGTTGAGCCTGGGGGGCAGGGCGATGGGCGTCAGCACCGGTTGCCCTGAGAAGAACGCCACGAGATTTTTTCCCACCAGTTCCACCGTGCCTTGGGTGGCCTCGGGTGACAGGCCGGCGACGTGTGGCGTGAGAATCACATTACTCAGGGTTTTCAGCGCATCTGGCACCTGCGGTTCGTGATCGAACACGTCCAGTGCGGCGCCGGCAATCCGCCGTTGCTCAAGGGCGCTGATCAGCTCGGCGGTGGCGATCACACTGGCCCGCGCGATGTTGACGATGAAACCGTTCGGGCCAAGGGCGTCGAGCACCGGGCGAGTCACCAGATGCTGGGTGCCAATCCCGCCCGGCGTGGCGACGATCAGAAAGTCCGAGGCCCGCGCCAGTTCGGTCGGCGTCGAGCAGAACGTATAGGGCACATCACTGCGCAACTGACGGTTGTGGTAACTGATCTGCATGTCGAAACCGAGGTGAGCACGCTTGGCAATCGCCATGCCCACCGCGCCCAGGCCGAGAATGCCCAGGCGTTTATTGGCCAGCGACGGGCGCATGATCTTCGGCCATTCACCCCGGCGCACCGCCGCGTCGCAGCGCGGAATGTCGCGCACCAGCGCCAACAGCATCGCCATCGCATGATCGGCCACCGACGAGGCGTTGACCCCGGCACCATTGGTCACGGTGATCCCGCGATCGCTGGCAGCCTGCAGGTCAACGTGTTCATAGCCGGCGCCGATCACGGTGATGATTTTCAGCGCCGGCAGGGCGGCGATTTCCTCAGCGGTCAGTCCCAGCGGGCCACGGGTCAGCACCGCGTCGATCCTTGCGCCGTGGCTGGCGATGGCTTGCGCACGTTCGGCAGGGGTTGGTGCGAGGATCAGGTGAAAACCCTGATGCTCGAGAATCGGCAGATAGTCATTGATGGTTTCAACCAGTACCAGAACGGTGGCGGGCATTGCGCGGCTCCTGTGATCTATGACGGTGTGGTCGCGAAAGTCGTGTCAGAGTGCTGATTCCAGAGCGGTTTGGCAATGGTGGCCGCAGCCCCGCTTCAGCCAGTGTAGGAGCTGAAACGGGGAGCGCGCGGGCGCTTCGTCAGAAGCTCACGTCGGCGCTGTTGATCAGCCGTGCAAATGCTCTGCCGAGGGTGGCGTTATGGTGCTCGATGATGATGTGGGCGGGTAATGCGGGGGTGTCCATGCAAGTGTGGGCGTCGGCCACCAGCAACGGCTTGAAGCCAAGATCCGCAGCGGCGCGGCAGGTGGCGTCGATGCAGAACTGGGTCTTCATGCCGACCAGGTAAAGGTCGTCGATCTGCGCAGCGTTGAGCTGCTGCGCCAGATTCGTGCCGTGGAATGCGTTGGGTCTGGATTTGTCGAACACATGGTCGGACTTGGCATTCAGATCGAGTTCCGGCAGCAATTGCCAGAAGGGGCTGCCGGCGGCAATCGGCGAGCCTGCCGGGCCGGTGTGGCGTACGGCGTAGATCGGCACGCGTTGCTGGCGTGCCTGGCGGATCAGCTGCTGGATGTTGGCGAGCACACGCTCGCCGTCGTGGGGTTTTTCCGGGCCATGGAACAGACCGACCTGCATATCGATGATCAACAATGCTGCGGACATGATGTTTCTCCTTGAGGGCTGCAAGTGCCGCACGGACGGGAGAAACAACAAGGCCCCGTCCATTGCTGGCGGGGCCTTGGGTTCACTGCGCTGGATTCACCTCAGGCAGCAACACCACGACCCGCCGGTGGCGGTCGTGGTGGTACGGGTGAGGTGCAGCGGGCGAAGGTTCATGCCGCCGATCATGCTGGCGGCGGTGAAGGGCTGTCAACTGGCGTATTGAGCGATGCCGTTGCCGAACGACCAATTCTCCTTTTTTACTTCCACCAGATTGATGAACACGTCTTCCATACGAATGCCCAGTTGGGTGTTCAGGTTGTGCGCGATGGTCTGGTACAGGGCTTTTTTCTGCTCCAGCGTCCGCCCTTCATTGAGGGTGATCTGGATGATCACCAACTGATCGCTGCGCTGGATGCCCAGGTACTGCGGATCGAAGATGAAATGTTCGCCGTCGTGCTCGTTGAGAATCTGGAAGTTGTCGTGCTCCGGCACGTTGATGGTGCTGCGCATGGCGGCGTAGATCTGCTTGCCGATGCGTTTGGCGAAGGTGGGGTCAGAGTGTTTTTTGATTTCGACGCGGACGAGGGGCATGGGCAGAGACTCCGTTGGGTAGGGGACTTGTCTCACGCTAGAACATGTCGGCCAGATTGAAAGTGTGGGGTGATGAGCTCGCCGCTGTTTTTGTACGAGGCTACCTACGTTTTTCGCGGATTTTGCCTACGAATTTGGCGGATGCGTCTGCTACCGGAATGGTGATGAACGCGAAATCATGGGGGCACAAAGTAGCTTGGGCAGTGACTACCAACAGCCAAGGAAGGCAAATGCTTCAAAACAATCGAGAACACCTGGAACTCGAAAGGATAATGAGTGAAATACGGAAACTGGCGGCCGAGAGAAAAAAGCTTATAGCGGAAGAAAAGAAGTTGAGGTGGGATACGTATTTTTATCCGTTTGCGGTAGTCACTGGGGTGTTGACCGCAACAGCAGCCGTAGTAGGACTTTCACTCAAGTTTTAAGTGTTCGCGTTTGTACCATTCAGACCCCTCTCTAAAAAAGGAAATCACCATGAGTACATTTGACCGTCAGGCCATGATTGAACGGGCAGATCGAGAATACGATGAGGACGTTGAAAGAATGCGCATCAAAAACAAGGGCGATATGTACCCAATCTGGGGAATGCTGGTGTTCGGCCTGTTTTGCATGTCACTCGGATTCATGCTGGCTCGATCGATCTGATCCAGTCTTCCCGCTCGTATTACATTGAAACTTGCCGGAAAACGACATCTCACGTATCCGGAGCCGACAGCCATTTTCCCGAAAACGACAACCCGCTGATCTGCTCCGTACAACCATTCCTCAGCTAAGTCTTTGCTTCTGCTCGTTTATCGCGGAGAATCGCGCCCCTGTTTCGGCCGGAGCATGTCTGTCGGTTTTTTCCGACGCGTCCTGACCGAGTGGCAAGTGACCGGAATGCGGAGATCCGACCGGATGAATGATCAGGCCAATAGCGTCGACGCACGCTATGAAGCGGCAGCACCAGCTGAACTGTCGAGCTGGAATCGCCATGACACCACGTGGATGTTGGGACTGTTCGGGACGGCCATTGGCGCCGGTACCCTGTTTTTGCCGATCAACGCGGGTCTGGGTGGCTTCTGGCCGCTGGTGATCCTCGCGCTGCTGGCCTTCCCGATGACATTCTTCGCTCACCGCGGCCTGACCCGCTTCGTGCTCTCCGGTCGCGAAGGCGCCGATATCACCGAGGTGGTCGAGCAGCATTTCGGCATCAAGGCCGGCGCGCTGATCACCCTGCTGTACTTCTTCGCCATCTTCCCGATCCTGCTGATCTACAGCGTCGGCCTGACCAACACGGTCGCCAGCTTCCTCGAACACCAACTGCACATCACGCCGCCACCGCGCGCGCTGCTGTCGTTCGTGCTGATCCTCGGCCTGCTGGCCGTGGTGCGTTGCGGCGAGCAGGCGATCGTCAAGGCGATGAGCGTGATGGTGTATCCGTTCATCGTCGCGTTGCTGTTCCTCGCGGTGTACCTGATTCCGCACTGGAATGGCGGCATTCTTACGACCGCTTCGCAAGTGCCGGCACCGTCGGCACTGCTGCACACACTGTGGCTGGCGATTCCGGTGATGGTGTTCTCGTTCAACCACTCGCCGATCATCTCGGCCTTCGCGGTGGACCAGAAGCGTCGTTACGGTGCCAATGCGGAGCAGCGCAGCTCGCAGATCCTCTGCCGCGCCCACCTGCTGATGGTGGTGATGGTGCTGTTCTTCGTCTTCAGTTGCGTGCTGACCCTGTCGCCGGAACAACTGGCCGAAGCCAAAGCGCAGAACCTGTCGATCCTGTCGTACCTGGCCAACCACTTCAGCAATCCGGCCATCGCTTTTGCGGCGCCGTTGATTGCCTTTGTGGCGATCTCCAAGTCGTTCCTCGGCCACTATATCGGTGCCAGCGAAGGCCTCAAGGGCCTGATCGTCAAGAGCGGCAAGCGTCCGGGCGCCAAAGCGCTGGATCGTATCGTGGCGGCGTTCATGCTGGTGGTGTGCTGGATCGTTGCAACCCTGAACCCGAGCATTCTCGGGATGATCGAGGCCGTCGGCGGTCCGGTGATTGCGGCGATCCTGTTCCTGATGCCGATGTACGCGATTCGTAAAGTACCGGCGATGGCGCGCTATCGCGGTCAGGCGTCGAACGTATTCGTTACCCTGGTCGGTCTGGTGGCCATTTCGGCGGTGATTTATTCGCTGACGGCGTAAGCCAAAGCGCCAGAGACTCAGCTACAGTGGCCGCTGTGCGTGATACGCACAGCGGCTTTTTTTCGTCTGGAGACAGTGGATTGTCGAGCGCGCCCCAATCAGTAGAGCCACCCAATCGCTGGCAGGACATCCTCGCCGGTCTGTCGATTGCCGGTCTGCTGTTGCCCGAAGCGGTCGCCTATTCGACCATCGCCGCACTGGCGCCCCAGGCCGGGGTGATTGCGCTGTTTGCCGGGTTGCTGTGCTATGGGTTGTTTGGCACCAGCCGCTTTGCCATTGTCTCAGCCACGTCTTCGTCAGCGGCGGTGCTGGCGGCGGCCACCGCGACCATGGCCAATGGCGACCCGCAGCTACGCGCGACGCTGGCGGTCGGGTTGGTGCTGGTCACCGGTGGGCTGTTCTTGCTGGCGGGGATCTTTCGTTTCGGCAGCGTCACTGCCTTTATCGCCAAACCGGTGCTGCGCGGCTTCGCCTTCGGCCTCGCGCTGACCATCATCCTCAAGCAGGTCGCCAGTGTGGTCGGTGTGCATCTGACCGATGCCAATCTGGTGCGCTTCGCCCCGCAACTGCTCGAACAACTGCCGCAGTGGAACTGGCCGGCGGCGGCCGTCGCAGCGGTGGCGCTGCTGCTGTTGGGACTGTTCTCGCGCTTTCCACGGGTGCCTGGCGGTTTGCTGGTGGTGGTGATCGGCATCGTCGCCGGACAATGGCTGAACCTTCCGGCGTATGGCGTGAACATGATTGGCTTGATCGACCTGAGCCTGGAGGTGCCGAGCCTGCCGGTGCTGCCGTTTGCCGACTGGCTGCGGCTGGGGGAGGTGGGGTTTGCGCTGGTGATGATTCTGTACGCCGAGTCGTACGGCTCGATCAGTTCGTTCGCCCTCAAGCACGGTGATCGTGTGACCTCCAACCGCGATCTGCTGGCGCTCGGCGCAGCGAACTTGTTGGCCGGATTGTTCCATGGCATGCCGGCGGGGGCCGGGTATTCGGCAACGTCGGCGAACGAGGCCGCTGGCGCGACTTCTCGCTGGGCCGGTGGGGTGGCGGCGCTGGTGGTGCTGGTGATCGTGCTGACGGTGCTGCCGTGGATCGCCCTGACACCGGAGCCGATTCTGGCGGCCATCGTGGTTCATGCGCTGGCGCGTGGTTTGAGTCTGCAGCCGCTGGGGCGCTATTTCGTCTGGCGCCGGGATCGGCTGCTGGTGCTGTGCGCGGTGGGGGCGGTGCTGGTACTGGGCATTCTCGACGGCTTGCTGGTGTCGGTGGCCATCAGCGTGTTGCTGATGCTCAAACAGATGTCGGCGGCGGACATTCAGGTGCTCGGTCGGATTGACGGCGGGCATGATTTTGTCGATGTGCAACGTCATCCGACGGCGACAACCGAGCCCGGAGTGCTGATTGTGCGACCCAGTGAGGCGTTGTTCTTTGCCAACGTCGAGCGGGTTCTTGGTGCAGCTTTGCACTTGATTCGTCATTCGGACGTGCCGCTGCACACGGTGATTCTCAGTCTGGAGGAAACCCCGGATCTGGACGGCACCAGCATCGAGGCGATCCAGGAGTTCTTCCTGCGGGTGCATCAGGAGGGCAAGCGCCTGATTCTGGCGCGACTCAAGCATGAGGCGCTGGCCGTGTTGGAGGCGTTGCCGGAGGTGACGGCCAACGGGGTGATACTCAGCGGGCTGAGCGTCGATGGTGCGGTGCAGCAGGCCAGCAAGCCCGCTCCCACAGGTCCCCAGACATAAAAAAACGCCGCGCATCTCACGATGGGCGGCGTTTTCTATTGCTTTGTAACGTTAGGCTTGAACGACTGGAATCTTGGCGTTCGCAGCAGCTTCACGGAACTCGGCGATCTGGTCGAAGGACAGGTAGCGGTAGACATCGGCCGCCATGCTGTCGATCTTGCCAGCGTATTCCATGTACTCCTCGACGGTCGGCAGGCGACCCAGGATCGAAGCCACGGACGCCAGCTCGGCCGAAGCCAGGTAGACGTTCGCGCCGTCGCCCAGACGGTTTGGGAAGTTACGGGTCGAAGTCGACACCACGGTGCTGTTCGGCTCAACGCGTGCCTGGTTACCCATGCACAGCGAGCAGCCTGGCATTTCCATGCGTGCGCCAGCCTTGCCGTAGATGCCGTAGTAGCCTTCTTCGGTCAGTTGGTGAGCGTCCATCTTGGTCGGCGGCGACAGCCACAGACGGGTTGGCAGCTGACCCTTGACCTGATCCAGCAGTTTACCGGCAGCGCGGAAGTGACCGATGTTGGTCATGCACGAACCGATGAACACTTCGTCGATCTTCTCGCCAGCGACGCTGGACAGCAGACGGGCGTCGTCCGGATCGTTCGGCGCGCACAGTACCGGCTCGTTGATGTCGGCCAGATCGATTTCGATGACTTCGGCGTATTCGGCGTCGGCATCGGCTTCCATCAGCTCAGGGTTGGCGATCCAGGCTTCCATCGCTTGCGCGCGACGTTCCAGGGTACGCGCATCGCCGTAGCCTTCGCCGATCATCCAGCGCAGCAGGGTGATGTTGGACTGCAGGTACTCGGTGATCGACTCTTTCGACAGCTTGATCGTGCAACCGGCAGCCGAACGTTCGGCCGAGGCGTCGGACAGTTCGAACGCCTGTTCCAGGGTCAGACCTTCCAGACCTTCGATCTCCAGGATGCGGCCGGAGAAGGCGTTTTTCTTGCCTTTCTTCTCGACGGTCAGCAGACCGTTCTGGATGGCGAAGTAAGGGATGGCATGAACCAGGTCACGCAGGGTGATGCCAGGTTTCATTTTGCCTTTGAAGCGCACCAGGATCGATTCCGGCATGTCCAGCGGCATGACGCCGGTGGCAGCGGCGAACGCGACCAGACCGGAACCGGCCGGGAACGAGATGCCCATCGGGAAGCGGGTGTGCGAGTCACCACCGGTACCTACGGTGTCCGGCAGCAGCATGCGGTTCAGCCACGAGTGGATGATGCCATCGCCCGGACGCAGGGAAACGCCGCCGCGGGTCATGATGAAGTCAGGCAGGGTGTGGTGGGTGGTCACGTCGATCGGCTTCGGATACGCCGCGGTGTGGCAGAAGGACTGCATCACCAGGTCAGCGGAGAAGCCCAGGCACGCCAGGTCTTTCAGTTCGTCACGGGTCATCGGACCGGTGGTGTCCTGAGAGCCGACGGTGGTCATTTTCGGTTCGCAGTAGGTGCCAGGACGAACGCCTTTGCCTTCTGCCAGACCGCACGCCTTGCCGACCATTTTCTGCGCCAGGGTGAAGCCCTTGGTGCTTTCAGCCGGTGCTTCCGGCTTCTTGAACAGATCGAATGCCGGCAGACCCAGTTCGGCACGAGCCTTCTCGGTCAGGCCACGGCCGATGATCAGCGGAATACGACCGCCGGCACGGACTTCGTCCAGCAGCACAGGGGTCTTCATTTCGAAGGTGGTGATGACTTCGTCGGTACCGTGCTTGCAGACTTTGCCAGCGTGCGGGTACAGGTCGATCACGTCGCCCATGTTCATGTTCGACACGTCGAACTCGATTGGCAGTGCGCCGGCATCTTCCATGGTGTTGTAGAAGATCGGAGCGATTTTGCTGCCGAAGCAGAAACCGCCAGCGCGCTTGTTCGGCACGTAAGGGATGTCGTCGCCGAAGAACCACAGCACCGAGTTGGTCGCCGATTTACGCGAGGAACCGGTACCGACCACGTCACCGACGTAGGCGATCGGGAAGCCTTGACCGCGCATTTCTTCGATCTGCTTCATCGGGCCGGTCTTGCCTTGCTCGTCCGGAACGATGCCGTCACGGGCCATTTTCAGCATGGCCAGGGCGTGCAGCGGGATGTCAGGACGCGACCAGGCGTCTGGTGCAGGCGACAGGTCGTCGGTGTTGGTTTCGCCGGTGACCTTGAATACGCGCAGGCTGATCTTGTCGGCCAGGACAGGACGCTTCTTGAACCACTCGCCGTCAGCCCAGGATTGCAGCACGGCCTTGGCGTGAACGTTGCCGTTCTTGGCTTTTTCAGCCACGTCGTGGAAGGCATCGAACATCAGCAGGGTGTGCTTGAGTTCTTCGGCAGCCACTGGCGCCAGCTCGGCGTTGTCCAGCAGTTCAACCAGAGTCACGATGTTGTAGCCGCCCTGCATGGTGCCGAGCAGTTCTACAGCGCGCTTCTTGTCCAGCAGAGGGGAGGTGACTTCGCCTTTGGCCAGGGCCGACAGGAAACCGGCTTTGACGTAAGCGGCTTCGTCCACTCCTGGTGGTACGCGATTGGTGATCAGGTCAACGAGGAAAGCTTCTTCGCCAGCCGGAGGATTCTTCAGCAGCTCGACCAGGCCTGCAGTTTGTTCGGCGTTAAGCGGCTGGGGAACGATACCCAGGGCTGCACGCTCTTCGATATGTTTGCGGTAGGCTTCAAGCACAGTTATTACCCTCATCAGTGGTCCCAAATGGGTGTCCGGGACGCTCATCCCGAAATTGCCGTACTCATGCACCGCACGACGTTGTGGGTCGTTTGGCCAGAATTACCGGCAATTCCTTACAGAAGCTGCTTTCAAAGTTTTACGCCTGCAGAACGGGGAGCTGATGAGGGTTGGCGTTGGGCTTTTCCCCGCTGGAAAAACCCTTCGCCAACACCGCTCTGAAGGAACGACTGTGCTCGTGACGCTTTGAAAACAGCTTCTAACGGACATTGGCGCCTTAAAAGGCTGGCTGATTCTACGGCAAAAAAAATTTAAAGGTAAGTCGCGCTCTATTGGACTTTGGTGGCGTTGTGCGCGGGCGAGGCAAACCGCGAGCCAGCGCTTGCCCCTGACGTTTGAGGGGTGATCAATGCCCGACAAAGGGCTAACATGCCGGCCTGTTCCGCGTTTCAGTGTTTTGCCAATTTATGCCCAATCAGACCATCAAGACCCCCTGCGTCGGCCTCTGCTCCACTGTTTACGGAGATCTGGTGTGCCGTGGCTGCAAGCGTTTCCACCACGAAGTGATCCACTGGAATGGTTACGGCGAGGAGGAAAAGCGTGCGGTGTGGTTGCGTCTGGAGCAATTGCTGTCACAAGTGATGGCGAGCAAGGTCGAGATCTTCGATCCGGCGCGCCTTCGCCAACAGCTGGAGCAGCGCAAGATCCGCTTCGTGCCGCATCAGTCGGAATATTGCTGGGCCTATCAGCTGATTGCGCGCGGGGCGCGGGTGATCATTAATCTGGAAGCCTACGGGATGGTGTTGCTGCCGGAGTTCCGCGACTGGAACCTGCCGGAGTTGCGCGATGCCATTGATCGGGAATTTTTCCTGCTGTCGGAAGCGCATTATCAGCGCTACATCGCCCCTGGCTTCCTGAAAGACGCCTTCGGCGCCTGAAGATCAAAAGCTTCGCGAGCAAGCCCGCTCCCACAGGAGATTGCATTCCAATTGTGGGAGCGAGCCTGCTCGCGAAGGCGCCGGTTCAGGCACCGTAATCCTCAGTGCTTCACCGCCAACTCCACCAGATGATCCTCAACCTCCTGCGGCTTGAGCACCAGCACGTCGCTTTCCAGTGCATCCAGCACCACTTCGGCGGTATTGCCGATCAGTGCGCCCGACAACCCGGTCCGCGCCACGGTGCCGATCACGGTCACTGCCGCTTGCAGTTTGTGCGCCATGAACGGAATCAGCACATCCGCCGGGCCTTCCTCGATGTGCAGGTGTTCGTCGTCCACATCGAACTCGGCCTGAAACGCCTTGCACTGTTCGCGGTATTTCGCCTCGATGGTTTCCTTGAGTTGAAAGGTCGGATCCGCTGCCGAGAGCATGGGTGACGGATGCGCCGTGATCACATGCAGATGCGCCTTGGCGAGGCTGGCAATGTCGTAGCCGTGATCAATGATCGTGGTGTGCAAATGCCGGTGTTCGCCATCGGCATTGCCCACGTCCACGGCCGCAAGAATCACCCGGTCTTTCCAGGAAGTGGATGTTTTTACCAATAGCACCGGGGTCGGGCAGTGGCGCAGCAGTTTCCAGTCCGCCGGCGTCAGCAGAGCCTTTTTCAGCGCACTGTCGGGATAGTGCTGCTTGATCACCAGCCCGCAGCCTTCGGCCTGCTGCACATCGATGATGGTTTCGTGCAGGCTCTCGTTCCATGCCTGTTCGGTGGTCGCGCTGTAGCCATCCGCCAGCAGCGCGGCTTTGAGCACGCCGAGCATGCCGGCGTGGTCGTGCTTGCGGTCGCACACCAGCAAGTGGAGATGGGCCTGGGTCACGCCGGCGATCAGCTTGGCGCGCTTGAGCGCCAGGCTTTCCGAATGTTCGGGTTCGATGACCACCAGAATGCTGCGAATGGCTTGCATGAGCGGAGTCTCCAGCAAAGAAAAGGCACGGCGTTGCACAACTATAGTTGCTGCTCATGCGCCTGCGACTTGATGCATATCAACGCCTGCGACTGGTGGTCTGCGGGCAGGCCGGTATAATCGGCGCCCTTCGCGCCAATACCTTTACCGTGAGCCCCATGATCCTTCCCGAAATCCACGAATTCCTTGGCTGCCGCACGCCCGACGCCTGGGTCCAGGCGGCACTGGCCGATCAAGAAACCCTGCTGATCGACCACAAGAACTGCGAGTTCAAGGCCGCCAGCACCGCGCTGAGCCTGATTGCCAAGTACCATTCCCACGTCGACCTGATCAATATGATGTCGCGTCTGGCCCGGGAAGAACTGGTGCACCACGAACAAGTCATGCGCATCATGAAACGCCGCAAGATCGAGCTGCGCCAGTTGCACGCCGGGCGTTACGCCTCGGGCCTGCGCAAAGTGGTGCGCAGCCATGAGCCGGTGAAACTGGTGGATACCCTGGTGGTCGGTGCATTTATCGAAGCGCGCAGTTGCGAGCGTTTCGAAGCGCTGGTGCCGCATCTGGACGAAGAACTCGGCAAGTTCTATTTCGGCCTGCTGAAAAGCGAGGCGCGGCACTTCCAGGGTTATCTGAAACTGGCTTACCAGTACGGCGACGCGAAGGACATCGCTCAGGTGATCGACAAGGTGCGTGCTGCCGAGCAGGAGCTGATCGAGTCGCCGGATGAAGAATTCCGCTTTCACAGTGGTGTGCCGGCCGCGGCCTGAAACACAAACTGTTAAAAACTCTTAAGAGTATGAAATATCACCGAGAACCGGCCCCTGCGGCCGGTTTTTGCTGCCCGAAACAACGCCTCTCCGACGAATCCCGCCATACTGTCGCCCACTTCACACATGGGTTGGCAGACGGTCGTTATGGATAACCTGGGTTTTGGCAAAGTCCTGCTGGTCGAAGACGATGAGCGTCTGGCCACGTTGATTGCGCACTTTCTCGAACAACATGGCTACGAGGTGCGCGCGGTGCATCGCGGTGATCTGGCAGTGGCCGCGTTTCTCGAGTTCCAGCCCAAAGTGGTGGTGCTCGACCTGATGCTGCCGGGGCAGAGCGGCCTGCACGTGTGCCGGGAAATCCGCAGCGTGTCGGACACGCCGATTGTCATCCTCACCGCCAAGGAAGACGACCTCGACCATATTCTCGGCCTGGAATCCGGCGCCGACGACTACGTGATCAAACCGATCAAACCGCCGGTACTGCTCGCTCGGCTGCGCGCCTTGCAGCGGCGGCAGATGCCGGAAGCTGGCGTGGTCAGTGCGCTGGAGTTCGGGCGCTTGAGCATCGATCGCAGCTGTCGCGAAGTGCGTCTGGCCGGCGAGATCATCGAAATGACCACCATGGAATTCGAGCTGCTGTGGTTGCTGGCCAGCGCCGCGGGCAAGACCTTGTCCCGCGATGACATTCTCAACCGCATGCGCGGCATCGCCTTCGACGGGCTCAATCGTAGCGTCGACGTGTACATCAGCAAGTTGCGCAACAAACTCAAGGACAACCCACGCGAACCGGTGTGCATCAAGACCGTGTGGGGCAAGGGGTATCTGTTCAATCCGTTCGCGTGGGAGCTGTAGATGCTGCGGTTATTCCTCGGGCTGTTTCTGGTGATGACGGTGGGCCTGGTCCTGGCCCTGCAAACTGTCGAGCGTACGTTCGATGCCTTGCTCGACTATCAGATGCAGGATTACAACCGCGAGGCGGTGCGTGGTCAGGCCTGGACGCTGGGGGAGTTGCTGCGCAACCTCGACGGCCCGGCCCGTGAAAAACAATTGCAGGCCCTGCGCCCGCACTATGGCCTGGGGTTGACCTTGGTCGACGCCGATCAACTGGCGCTCAGCGACGAGGAAAAAGCCGAGCTTGCTCAAGGCTTGCTGGTGATCCGCGACAAATACACCCAATACATTTCAGCCATCGACGGCGGCTCGCAACTGCTCAGCATTCGCTTGCCCGCCGAACCCAGCCTGATGCCGTTCTACATTGCCGGTGCCTACTTGATGATCGCCGTGCTGATCGGCTGTGTGTTGTTTTTCTGGGTGCGTCCGCACTGGCGCGATCTGGAAAAACTGCGCCTGGCCGCCGAGCGTTTTGGAGACAACGATTTGTCGGTGCGCATTCAACTGTCAAAACGCTCGAACATCCGCGATCTGGCGGAACACTTCAACCTGATGGCGGCGCGCATCGAGAGCCTGATCGCCAATCAGCGCGAACTGACCAATGCCGTGTCCCACGAGTTGCGCACGCCGATTGCGCGGCTGTCGTTCGAACTCGATCAGCTCAAGCAACAGCCGGACGCCACTCAGAACCGCGAACTGATCGCCGATATGTACGCCGACCTTGGCGAGCTGGAAGAAATGGTCTCCGAACTGCTGACCTACGCCAGCCTCGAACGCGGTGCGACGGTGATCAAGCGCGAAAACATTCAGGCCGCCAACTGGCTCGACAGCGTGGTCGGCAGCGTGGCGCTGGAGGCGGAAGCGGCGGGAGTGCAGTTGCTGATTGGTGACTGTCGGCTCGACACCGTGCGCATTGAGCCGCGGTTCATGGCGCGCGCAGTGATCAATCTGCTGCGCAACGCCATTCGTTATGCCGAGCAGCGGGTTGAAGTGACACTGGTTCGTAGCGGCGATTACTACGAAGTGCGGGTCAACGACGACGGCCCGGGTGTGCCGGTGGAAGGTCGGGAGAAAATCTTCGAACCGTTCTCGCGGCTGGATGCCAGTCGCGACCGTCGCACCGGTGGCTTCGGCCTGGGGCTGGCGCTGGTGCGGCGGGTGTCGCAGTCCCATGGCGGACAGGTCGAGGTCGGGGAGTCGATTTGGGGCGGGGCGTCGTTTCGCATGACCTGGGCGCATCTGGACTGATTTGTGTAGACAGGTTGGGCCCTATCGCGAGCAGGCTCACTCCTACATTTGGAATGCATTCCCTTGTAGGAGTGAGCCTGCTCGCGATAGAGCCATCAATCACAACACAACCCCCTGCTCATTTGACCAACTCCAACCGCTCATGCCACTGCGCAATCGACTCCTCGGGATACACCGCAAACTGCTTGTCCTTGGGTTTCGCATCCACCTCGACCCAGGGCGCCTTCGACCCCAGCATCAAATGTGTGTGCTGCGGCGGCACCGGCAGTGGCGTATCGATGGCCGAGGCGAATGGATGAATCAACTCCGGCCATTCCGGGCTGAACAGCCACAAGCCGCTGCCGCACTGTGAGCAGAAATGCCGCTCGGCGGTGCTGCGATGGGCACGTTTTTCACCTGCTTCCTTCATCTTCGCGTGGTAGATGCTGATGTGCTTGCGCCCCTGAATCTTGAGGCTGGCCGCATCGCCACCGAGATTGATTGCATAGCCGCCACCGCCCTGAGTCTTGCGGCAGATCGAGCAGTAGCAGCGTTGATAGGGGTAGGGATGGGCGCTGGTCAGGCTGAAAGTGACGGCGCCGCAATGGCAGGAGCCTTCGAGGTGCATGAGGGGCCTCCGGTTGGCTGAAGGGGTGCGGTTGAGCCTAGAAGATTTGTGGCGATCATGCAGACGCTTTCGCGAGCAGGCTCGCTCCCACAGGGAAGCGCGTTCGAGAATGTGGGAGCGAGCCTGCTCGCGAAGAACGATAGCTCTGTCGCACTGGACGCCCACCGCCAGCCCGGTCAGCATGTCCCAAAAAAAGGCACCCCAACCCATGCGAAGACTCCCCTCACTGGCGGCCCTGCGAACCTTTGAATGCGCCGCCCGCCACGCGCATTTCGGCCGGGCTGCCGCCGAGTTGTGCGTCACCGACAGCGCGGTCAGCCACCAGATCCGTCAGCTCGAAGAGCAGCTCGGCGTTTCGCTGTTCATCCGCGAAGGCCGGCAGATCCGCCCGACCATCGCCGCCGGACGCCTGATGCAGAGCCTGCAGCAGGCCTTCGAACTGATCGGCGAGGCCTGTGATGAACTGCGCGATCCTTCCTCGCTGGCGGTGTTGCGCCTGGCGGTCACCGCCGAGCTGGCGCAAAAGTGGCTGATGAACCGCCTCACCGATTTCTACGTGCGCTATCCGCACATCACCCTGCATCTCTACGAACAGCCGATCGACGCCAGCGCGCCGGGCGAAGACATCGACCTGGCGATCACCTACGGCACCGGCCCGGTGGACAGCAGCGCCTACTTCGTACGGCCGTTGCCTGCGCTGCAATTCTTCCCGGTATGCAGCCCGGGGCTGTTCAATCAGGGCAGTCTGAAATCCCCGAAAGACCTGGCGCGCCACTGCCTGCTGCACGACGATCAGGACGGCAAGACCTGGACCGCCTGGCTCACCAGTCACGCCGGCGATCTGCGCCCGCAGCGCCAGTTGTATTTCGCCCATGCCGGTCTGGCGCTGGAAGCGGCGGCGCAGGGGCAGGGCGTGGCGATGGGCGACAACCTCACCGCGCAGGAGGACTTGCTGAGCGGGCGGCTGGTGCGGCCATTCACCTCGAGCATGACCGCGCTCGGCCAATACGCGCTGGTCTGCGAACGGCTGCGCCTGGAGCGGCCGGCGGTGGCGCAGATGCTTGAATGGTTCAACGATCAACTGGCCGATTGATGAGTTGAATTCAACTGTTCCGCAATATTCATCGTTGGCGGGCCAGCCGCCCGCGATCGTAGCCTGTGGTCATTCCCAACCCCAAGACGAGGTTTGACCATGGCACGTTTGCTCGACTCCACCCCCAAGCGCGACGGCTTCCGTCTGCCCGGCGAATTTGAAGCCAAGTCCGGCTGCTGGCTCGGCTGGCCGGAGCGCACCGACGTATGGCGCAACGGCGCGAAACCGGCGCAGAAAGTCTGGGTGCAGATCGTCACCGCCATCTCCCACAGCGAACCGGTCACCGTCTGCGCCTCCGCCGCGCAATTCGCCACCGCCCGCCGCCAGTTGCCGCCGCAAGTGCGCGTGGTCGAGATGACCTGCAACGACACCTGGTTCCGCGACAGCGGCCCGTGCTTCGTGGTCAACGACCAGAGCGGCGAAGTGCGCGGCGTCGACTTCGAATTCAACGCCTATGGCGGCCTCGACGGCGGGCTGTACTACCCGTGGGACAAGGACGACCAGATCGCCAGCAAGATCCTCGAAATCGAACGTTTCGACCGTTACCGCGCGCCGCTGATTGCCGAACTCGGCGGCATCCAGAGTGACGGCCAGGGCAGCATCCTCACCACCGAACAGTGCCTGCTCAACCGCAATCGCAACCAGCATCTGGGCAAGGACGAGGTCACTCGGCGCCTGACCGATTACCTCGGCGCCGAACAAGTGATCTGGTTGCCACGTGGCTGCAAGTTCGACGAAACCGATGGCCATGTCGATGACCTCGCGTGCTTCGTGCGTCCCGGCGAAGTGGTGCTGCAATGGACCGACAACCGCGACGACCCACAATGGGAAATCTATCAAGAGGCCTACGACATCCTGCGCAGCACCCGCGACAGCCGTGGTCGCGAGTTGATCGTGCACAAGCTGCCGCAACCGGACGTGCTGGAGTGGACCGCCGAAGAAGCCGAAGGCCTCGATCAGCAGGACAGTACCCACACCCGTCAGGCCGGCACCCGAATCTGCGCGTCGTATATCAACTACTACGCCGGCAACAGCTCGATCGTGGTGCCGCTGTTCGGTGATCGCAACGATCAGGTGGCGCTGGCGACCCTCGCCGAACTGTTCCCGCAGCACAAGATTGTCGGCATCGAGAATTCCCGGGAAATCCTCCTCGGTGGCGGCAACGTCGCGTGCATCACCATGCCGCAATACGCCGGCCAGAAAAAAGGAGCCTGACCATGGGCCTGCACAAACTGAGTAAAGCGTTATTGCTGGTGCTTGCACCCCTGTGTGTGCAGGCTGCCGAAACGGCGAAACCGGTGGTCAATCTGTACATCTGGGGCGAGTACCTGGCCCCGGATACCCTGAAGAATTTCGAGGCGAAAACCGGGATTCAGGTGGTCGCCGATCACTTCGATTCGCTGGAAACCGTAGAGACCAAACTGCTCACCGGGCGCAGCGGGTATGACCTGGTACTGACCGCCGGGCAACACCTGTCGCGAGCCATCGAGAGCGGTGCGATCCAGCCGCTGGACAAGGCGCGGGTGCCGCACTTTGCCGGGGTTGGCGAGGAGTTCCGCCAGCACATGGCGGTGTTCGATCCGGGCAACCGTTACGCCGGGATTTATGCCTGGGGTACCACCGGCGTGGGTTATCAGGAACAGGCGATCAAGCGGCGTCTGCCAAACGCGCCGACCGACAGTTGGGCGATGCTGTTCGACCCGGCGGTGGTGGCGAAATTTGCCGACTGTGGCGTGAGTCTGCTCAACGATCCGAACGAAGTGTTCGCGGCGGTCATGAAGTACCTGGGCCTGGACATCAACCGCCAGAACCTCGATGACTTGAAACTCGCCGAGCAGCAACTGGCGAAGATCCGCCCGTACATTCGCTACTTCGACAACGATCTGAACATTAGCGACCTGGCCAACGGCAACACCTGCGTGGCGATGTCGTGGAACGGCAACGTGGCGATTGCAGCCGGGCAGGCGCAAGCGGCGAACAAGCCGTTCCAGCTCAGTTACCGCATCCCCAAAGAAGGCACGTTGATCTGGTTCGACGCCATGGTCATTCCCAAGGATGCGCCGCATCCACAGGCCGGGCTGGCATTGATGGATTATCTGATGACGCCTGAGGTGATCGCGCCGATCACCGACACCATCCACTACGCCAATGCGATCACGGCGGCGGATGGTCTGGTGGATGCGTCGATCCGTAATGATCCGGGGACGTATCCGTCGGAGGCGGTGCGGGCTTCGCTGTATAGCAAGAATGACAATGGCAAGGCGTTCAATCGGGCTTTGATTCGGGCGTTCAGCAAGTTGAAGTCAGGTCTTTGATTTGAGGTTGAGTCGACGGGCGCCTTCGCGAGCAAGCCCGCTCCCACATTTTGAAATGCGTTCCTCTGTGGGAGCGGGCTTGCTCGCGAAGAACGATAACGCGGTCTAGACCTTGGCAACGCGCCACAAATACCAAGCTGCCACCGTCCGATACGGACTCCACGCCAAGCCGATCTCGATCATCTGCCTGCGCGTCGGCTGTACCTCCAGCGCCTTCAATCGGCGATAGCCCTCGCGCACGCCAAAATCATCCGCCGGCAGAATATCCATGCGCTCCAGGCTGTAAATCAGCAGCATCTCCACGGTCCAGCGGCCAACCCCGCGCAGGCTGACAAGGCGTTCGATCAGCGCTTCATCCTCCATTGCCAGCGCGGTGGGATAATCCGGCACTACACCGTCCAGCGTTGCCTGGGCGATGCCCTGAATGGTCGCAATCTTGCCCGCCGAAAAACCGCAGCCGCGCAGTTGATCGAAGTCGGTCGCGAGAATCTGTTCAGGCCGGGGAAACGTCTGCCCCGGAAACAGCGCCACCAGACGCCCGACAATTGCATCCCCAGCCTTGGCGTGCAGTTGCTGATAAGCAATTGCCCGCACCAGCGATTCGTAAGGGTCACGCGCCGGGTGCGGTTGATGCAGGCACTGGCCGACGGCTGCAACGTGGCGCTGCCAGTCCTCGTCGAGCGCGGCCAGAAATTCGCTGGCCGCCTGATAACGATCCGGCATGCTATTTCAGCAGTCCGTTGACTTCGCCGTAGGTCAGCGCCTTCAGATCATGGGTGTCGAGCTTGCCGCTGGCGAGGAAGCTTTTCACCAGCGAGCCCATTGCGCCGTAGAGGAACTCGGCGATTCCCGACCCGGCGCTCAGGCGCCGCACGCCCAAAGCTTGCAGCTCGGTCGGCGAGGGCAGGCAGGCGAAGCCGAGCACGTTCACCGGCAGTGACGTGCCCTTGCAGATTGCCTCGATTTCATAAGCGGCGGTCACGCCAGCGGCAAACAAACCATCGGCTCCGGCCGCCTGATACAACCTCGAACGGCGCAGGGTTTCGGCGACGCGATCCTCGGCCGGGACCAGACCCTTGAGGTAGACGTCAGTGCGCGCGTTGATGAACAGCTTCACATCACGTTTGCGGGCGACTTCTCGCGCCACTTCGATCTTGCGCGCCAACAGCTCCGGGGCGCCGCTGCCGTCCTCGATATTGATCCCGACCGCACCGGCGGCAAGCACCGCGTCGATCACTTCGGCCACGCGCTCGAGGTCATCGGAATAACCCGCCTCGATGTCCACGCTCAGCGGCACCTGGATCACCCGCGCGATGGATTCCACGGTTGAAATCAGCCGTTCGAGGGGCAGGGTGTTGCCGTCTGGATAGCCATGCGCCCAAGCGACTGCCGCGCTGCTGGTGGCGACCGCTTTACCGCCTGCATGCTCGACCAGTCGCGCGCCAGTGGCGTCGGCGACGTTGGTCAGGATCAGCAGACCTTCCTGGTGTAACTGGTGGAACCGAGTGTCGAGCGCGTTCATCGAAATCCCTTCTTGTGAGTGGAGCGAAGCGTCAGAAAGCCAGTGGTTGCGTGAGCTGCACCGCAGCGTTTTCCAGCCTCAGCAGAAACGCCTTGCGCGGCTGTCCACCACCATAGCCGGTCAGCGTACCGTCCGCACCGATCACCCGATGGCACGGAACCACGATCGACAGCCGATTGTGCCCATTGGCCAAACCTACCGCGCGACTGGCGCCGGGTTTGCCCAGGCGTGAGGCGATGGCGCCGTAGGTGCTGGTCTGGCCATAGGGAATTTGCAGCAGTTGCTCCCAGACTTGCTGGTCGAACGCGCTGCCGGGCAGATGCAGCGGGACACTGAATGCACTGCGCGTCCCGGCAAAATATTCGTTGAGTTGCTCTTCGATCTGCCGCAAAGGCGCGTTGTGTCCCGGGGCGACCACGTAGCCATGACGGCTTTGCAGCTCTTCGACTTCGCGGGTCAGCGCCGGGCGATCGAGAAACTCCAGCAACACCAGTCCGCGACGTTCGGCCATGGCGATCATCGGCCCCAGCGGCGTGGTCAGGCGGGTGAACAGCAGCGGTTCACTGCTGGCCGCACGACCCGGGGTGATGTGGAACGACTTCTGGAACGCATCGCGAAAACCGCTGATCGATTCGTAGCCGGAATCGAACGCCGCATGATCAATCGAGGTGCCTTGGCGAATGCCGCCCAGTGCCATGCCGAGCCGGCGCGTGCGCAGCCACGCATGAAAGGTCATGCCGAAATGCTGCTTGAACCAGCGCCGCAGCTTCAGCGGTTCGATGCCTTCGGCCAGCAGTTGCGCATCGCTCCAGCGCATTTCCGGGTCGGCATCGACGGCGGTGAGCAGGCGCTGCACCCAGTCGGGGGCGATGGCTGCGGCGTCCAGCGGCTTGCAGCGCAGGCAGGCGCGATAACCGGCGCTCAAGCACTCATCGGCATGGGCGAAGAATTCGACGTTCTCCGGTTTCGGCTTGCGCGCCGTGCAGCTGGGGCGGCAGAAGATCCCGGTGGTTTTCACGGCCGTGAAGAACACCCCTTCGTAGGCGGTGTCGCGTTCGAGCATGGCGCGAACCATCTCGGCGTGGGGCGGCAGGAGTGCGGTTTGTATGTTCATGGGCAGAGCTTAAATCCAGGTTTTCGATGGCTCCACCGAAAAATCGACAGTGAATTTTTTCGATTCTGCACCACAATCAGCGGATCGCCGATTCGCTGGAGCCAACCATGCCACCGTTCATCATTCAACACATCGATCACATCGTCCTGCGGGTCGCCGATCTGCAACGCAGTATCGATTTCTACCGCCAGGTGTTCGGCGCCGAGGTGGTCAGGCACAACGAACCATTGGGTCTGGTGCACCTGCGCGCCGGCACCTCGATGATCGACCTCGTCGACTTGCAAGGCGAACTCGGCAAAAAGGGTGGCGGGGCGGCCGGTACCGAGCGGCGCAACGTCGATCACTTCTGCCTGCGCATCGAGCCGTTCGATGAACCGGCGCTGACCGAGCACTTGCAGGCGCACGGCCTGAGCGTGGAAAAAGCCGCCAGACGCTTCGGCGCCGAGGGCTACGGCCTGTCGTTATATTGCTTCGACCCGGACGGCAATCAGGTTGAGCTCAAAGGCCCGTCCGAGGCCTAGGTATCACGCGCGTTTCGCCAGCAACAACACCGAAGCTGCCGCCGACAACAGCCCTGCGCAACAACGGTTGAAGATCCGTTTGCCGCGCGGCTCGGCGAACCAGCGGCGCATGTGCAGGCCCATCCACGCGTAGGCGCCGAGGGCGATCCACTCCAGCAGCAGAAACAGCGCACCGAGCACGGCGAATTGCGCCGGCACCGGGCGGCTCGGATCAACGAATTGCGGCAGAAACGCGGTGAACAACAGGATCGCTTTCGGATTACCCGCCGCTACCAGAAACTCCTGACGTGCCAGCCGCCAGAACCCCACCGACGCTCCTGCGACCTGCTGCTCGGCCTCGGGGTTGGCCCGCCACAGTTGCCAGGCCAGGTAAAGCAGGTACGCCGCGCCGATGATCTTGATCGCATGGAACAGCCATTCCGAGGTCTGCAGCACCACCGACAATCCTGCCCCGGCGAGGGCAATCATTGCGGCGAATGCAACGATTCGCCCGATACCGGCGGCGCAGGCCCGACGATAGCCGTAGCGGGTGGCATTGCTCACCGACAGCAGGTTGTTCGGGCCGGGGGCCATGTTCAGGGCGAAACAGGCCGGGAGAAACAGCGAGAGCGTGGCGAGATCCATGGGCTTGGGCTCCGGAAACGATGGTGCTTTTTTATCACAGGCTGCGGGCGCCTTGACCCGTACAGTCACGTGGTGCTGTCGCGGTACAGCATCAGCAGCCCGTCCATCGAGTCGAACTTTTCCGGTTGGCCGAAACTCTCAAAGGTCTGAAGGCGATGGTTTCGTCAGAAAAATCTGTGCGCCAAGTCAGAAAAAGGCGTTTGCCGTGTAATATCCTTCCAAAGCTGCAAACACCCTGCCGGCCCCGAAGCGGCCCCACCAAGAGCGATCTACATGCAAGCAAAGGCCCGTGAAGTTTATGTGCCACCGGTGCTGCAAGATCTGCGAGCCGGCACTGCCGAACTGCACATCGCACTGGAAAAACGTCTTCCTTTTTTCTCCGATACCCTCGATTCCAACGCTTTTGTACGGCTGATGCAGGCCTACTACGGCTTTTATCGACCGCTGGAAAGCGCATTGCTCGACAGCGGCGCAATCCCGGTCGATTTCGATCTTGCGCCACGTCTCAAGGCGCCGACCCTGTTCAATGATCTGAGGGCCCAGGGTCTGTCGGTCGAGGCTATCGCCCGTTTGCCGCTGTGTCAGGCGCTGCCCGTGATCGACTCCAGCGCTGCCTGTCTGGGAGTGACGTACGTGCTGGAAGGGGCAACCCTCGGCGGGCAGATCCTGCGCCGCGAAATCGCCTCGCGGTTGAGCCTGAACGCCGACAATGGCGCGGCGTTCCTCGACATTTATGGCGCCGCCACTGGCCGCCGCTGGCGCGCTTTCATTGAATACTTGGGCAGTCGATCGCTGGATGCGAGCGAACGTGAAGCCGTGGTTGCGGCGGCCCGAACCACATTCAGTTGTTTCGAGCGCTGGCTCGAAAGCCGGGAGGTACTGGCATGAACCCGCAAGACCAAGAAGCTTTTGAAGAACTGCTGGCCAACTGTGCCGACGAACCGATCCGCTTTCCCGGGGCGATCCAGCCTCATGGCCTGTTGCTGACCCTGAGCGAGCCGACGCTGGAAATCATTCAGATCAGCGCCAATGTCGAGACCCTGCTGGCACGCCCGGCGCAGGAACTGATCGGCCAGCCGCTGCACGAATTGCTGGGTGAGACGCACGCGGTGGCCGTGCGCGAGGCGTTGCAACAACCGGTATTTGCCGATGCCGCACCGCTGCACTTTCGCCTCAACGGCACCGCGTTCGAGGGTCTGCTGCACCGTCATCAAGGCGTGTTGATCCTGGAACTGGAAATCCACGTCGAGAACTTCCAGCCACGTAACGTCGCCGGCAACCAGACCCATCTGGGGCGCATGCTCCAGCGCTTGCAAGCGGCCACTTCGCTGCAGGCCCTGTACGACATCAGCGTCAAGGAAATCCAGGCGATGACCGGTTACGACCGGGTGCTGATCTACCGCTTCGAGGAGGAGGGCCACGGTCAGGTGATCGCCGAGGCGTCCGATCCGTCGATGGAAGTGTTCAACGGCCTGTTTTTCCCTGCCTCGGACATCCCCGAGCAGGCGCGCGAGCTGTACCGCACCAACTGGCTGCGGATCATCCCGAATGCCGATTACCAGCCGGTGCCGCTGGTGCCCAAGTTGCGCCCGGACACCCAGACCCCGCTGGACCTGAGTTTTGCCACTCTGCGCAGCGTCTCGCCGATTCATTGCCAGTACATGAAGAACATGGGCGTGCTGTCGTCGATGAGCATCTCGCTGCTCAAGGGCGACAAACTCTGGGGCCTGATCAGCTGCGGCAACCGCCAGCCGCTGCACGTGCCGCATGAACTGCGCAGCGCGTGCCAGACCATCGGTCAGGTGCTGTCGCTGCAGATCAGCGCGATGGAAGCGCTGGAAATCAGCCGCCAGCGCGAGGAGAAAGTCGAGGCGTTGGCGCTGCTCAATCAGGCCATGATCGACTCGCCGGAAAACGTCTTCGACGGTCTGGCGCAACAACCCCAAGTGCTTATGGCGCTGGCCGGGGCCGGGGGCATTGCGATCATCGAAGACAAGCAATTGCACCGTTATGGCAACTGCCCGGAGCCGGAAGACATTCGCGCCCTGCACAAGTGGTTGCAGAACACCGGCGAGCCGGTATTCGCCAGCCATCATCTGGCGAGCGTTTATCCGCCAGCCGCGCAGTTTCAGCAAGTGGCCAGCGGCGTGCTTGCCATGAGCCTGCCCAAACCGGTGGACAACGGGGTGATGTGGTTCCGTCCCGAGGTCAAGGAAAACATCAACTGGAGCGGCGACCCGCGCAAACCGCTGGATCTGGAAAATTCCGACGCCGGCCTGCGTCTGCGTCCGCGTACTTCGTTCGAAATCTGGAAAGTCGAGATGGCCGGGATCTCCACCAAATGGAGTCATGGCGATCTGTTCGCGGCCAACGATTTGCGCCGTTCGGCACTGGAAAACGACCTGGCGCGACAGGTACGCCGCGAGCAGGAGGCGGTGCGCGCCCGTGATGAACTGGTGGCGGTGGTTTCCCATGACCTGCGCAACCCGATGACCGTGATTTCCATGCTCTGCGGCATGATGCAGAAGACCTTCAGTTCCGACGGCCCGCACACCTCGCGGCGCATCTCCACGGCTATCGACACCATGCAGCAGGCAGCTGGGCGGATGAACACGCTACTGGAAGATCTGCTCGACACCTCGAAGATCGACGCCGGGCGCTACACCATCGCCCCGCAGACCCTGGATGTCGGGCAGATGTTCGAGGAAACCCAGTCGCTGCTCGGGCCACTGGCGCTGGACAAGGACATCAATATCTCGTTCGAGGCCGATCCCGACCTGAAAATCCACGCCGACCCGGAGCGCCTGTTTCAGGTGCTGTCGAACCTGATCGGCAACGCGATCAAGTTCACCCCGCGCAAAGGTTCGGTGGGCGTGTTGGCCAAGTCTGACGGCAAAGAGATCGTGTTTACCGTGCGCGATACCGGCGAAGGCATTCCCAAGGAAAACCTGGCGCGGGTGTTTGACCGCTACTGGACGGTGAAGGAGGGCAACCCGACCGGAACCGGACTGGGCTTGTACATCACGCAGGGGATTGTTGAAGCCCACGGCGGGCGCATCGAGGCCAGCAGTGAGCCGGGTGAGGGCACGGAGTTTCGGTTTACCGTGCCGGCGATGCTCTCCGGGGAATGAAGAAATCCGTGCCACCTTAAACGGGGCACGGATTTTGGGTGGTTAGCCCAGATCGCTCAACGACATGAACACGTGTTTCGGCATCGGTACAAATCGATTGTTGCGCAATTGGCTGATCGCATACACCGCGCTGGCGGTACGACCATTGCCGTCGCCGAAGCCTTGAAAACCGGCGATGGCCGCCAGCAAGTGTTTGTCGACATGCTCATGGGCGGCATCGAGCGTCTTCAGATGTTGTTCCAGCGAAGCATAACCGCTGATGCTGCCACCATATTTTGTTGGCTGTCCTACCTCGCGCACAGACTCCGCCAGTTGAGGCACCAGTCGAGCGTGGATCTCTTTGACCACGTTCGCATCGGTGAGCGATTTATTGTTGCTCGTATACTCGCGCAGGATCGCGACAATGTGCTCCAGTTCGTTGTCGGAGGACGAACCCTTGACCATCCAGGCTCCGGCTCTCTGCGCATTGTCGGTGAAACCCTGCGGGTTGAACGCCGTTTCGGGCATCACGTCGCTGTAGGGTGGCTTGCCCAGATCCGTCTTCAAGATGCTTTGCTGATGATTCTTCAGATAGATGACTTTCCTGGATTCAAGCTCGGCCATTGATCCAAGTATTTCCGAATAGTCACCAGCTTTTGTAGTGAACTTTGTGCCGTTGAACCGGGGGCCTCTGCTTTTGGTGAAGCTGATCAGTACGTCGTTCGCCGCGGCATGACCGATTAACGATTCCAGTTGCTGGAATCCCTTTGAGGACTGAGTCGCTTCCCTCGTTGCAGCGTTGAACAGATGCTGCAGTTCTGTCGCATTGCCGCCCTTGGGTATGGAAACAACGTCCTGGCTCAGGCGTGTGACGAGCTGTTCGACTGTTTCGAGTGCATCATCCTTGAACAATGCCCGTGCATGCGCCAGCGTCGGCAACGTCATGCGAATCTCCGCTGCAACCCCGGTCTTGCTCAGGGCCTTGACCAGGTCGTACGAGCCGCTGCTGGTACTGCTCAGCGCTCGGAGTTGTCCGGCTCCGGCCCGGATGACGGTATGGCCGAAATGGCTGAGTTTCATCACGCCTTTGCCGACCAGTCTGGCGCCACCGTAAACCAGCTTCGGAACGCCATCGAGCGGATTGAACACCGACAGCGCTACGCTTGCGCCGACCTTGCTCAGGCTTAACAGTCTTGTACTGCTGCCCAGCGCCTTGCTGAACGGCCCCAGCGCTCCGGCAAAGACGAAGAGGATCGCGGTCAGGTCCATCACACAGCTGAATATGGCGCCGCTGCGAAGATCCGGGTCACTGGAGGACAGGCCCCTGATGCACTGGCGGAACGGGATGACGATGTCGAGAATGGTTTCGGTGACGTTGTCCCAGTCATCATGTTTCTTCTCCAGGGCGGGTCTGTCGTAACTGATTGCATAAAACTGATCGTAATGGGTCGGGGGATTATGTTCGGCAATGATTTCGCCGATCTTGTCGAAACGTTCCGAGTTGAAACTGTGCATAGGGCTACGCGTAAGGGGTAGCGCGTCGTCAGGTTCATCGAATTCGGCAAAGCGTTCGAGAATGATGCCCGGCCTGTCTCGCAGCTCCTCGCTCAAGGGGGGCTGGCCTTCGAAGTAGGCGGTTTTCTCGATTCGCGCATGAAGATACGTCAGCGACTTGAAGTCTTTGTCGCCGTTCGGTCCCTCGGTAAACCATCCGATCTCATCGAGTGTCTGGCCGCGGATGTAGGCTCCAGCAAGAGCCGGATTATTGCGGCAAATGCCTTGCAGGGGGAATATTTCAAAACAGTAGAACTGCAATCCATACTTGCAAAACAGCATGTTGCCGAAGCGCGCTGTTTTACGTGGATCAAACGGCACAAAGCTGCTGTTTATCGGGGTTTGTATGGAGAAATCGCGAACGGTGAATATGGCCACCTTGCCGAATTCAAGTGCCATCCGTTCTTCCAGTGACAATCGTGAAAGTGTCAGACGCACAGTGGTATTGATGGCTGTTTTGTATTGCTTGAAGTGTTCTTTTACTTTTGCCTTGTAAATGTCGTTGATTGGTTCGAGTGTCAGCAGATCCGGATACGCCTTGTAGATACTTGTGCCGGATTGCCTGTCATAGCCCTTTTTGAACAGCAAGTTGCGGGTCATGTAAACATCAAGCACGGGATGATAATGGCGTTCGTATCCGTATTCGACCGGCGACGCTATTTGCATCATCGGATCGCAACCTACGTCGTACAGCTCGGCTTTTGCCAGCTTGCGCCGGCTGACCGGTGGGGTGGCGATCGTTGTCAGTGCGGTGTTGATCGTCTCGAGGTGGGCGTTGTATTGGCTGGCTGCCTGCTTGAACAGTTCCTGGGTTGGCAGGTCATTGGCATTCTCCGGTTCCAGGCCATTCAGCATCGACCAGTCCATGATGCCTTGCAGGTTCGCCCAGTCATGCAGGGTCTGCTGTTGGGCACTAGTGGGCAAGATCGCGCCCAATTCAAGCAGCTTGTCATAGGACATCTGACTGGACAGGCCAGGCGCGATGCTCTCGGCCAGACTTACCGATTTGCGCAGAATTACCCAGCCTGGCGTGCCGATCTGCAGAGTCGCGGGTGTCCTGACCAGGAACTCAGGTGCAAGTCCGGCGAGGATCAGTTCCAGCGTCATGGGAACTGCATATTCCTTGATACGTCGGCGTCCGAGTGCCTGTTCCAGTGTCAGGTTGACCTCATGGGAGGTAGCCTGCACGTAACCTGGGTTATAGATATTCTGCTCGATGAAGTTCTGGTTCTTGTCTTCGCGACCCAACGACAAATCCAGCATGACCGCTGCGACCAGCAGTCGACTGCGCTGCTCTGTGCTCAGCACAGTCGCATTGACCATGGACGGCTCGTTCAGCGCTTCGAAGCAGGACTGGGCGAAAGCTTTGGCTTCTTCGGTCTCGATCAGCAGTGCCCAGGCGCGACGCGGGTATTCACGCAGGGCTGTCGGCGTCTCTTTCTTGAGCAGTGCGCCCGCCAGATAATTGATCAGCGGTTCCGCGCGCGGCTCGCCCTTGTCCATCAACTTATGGATGACCTGGTAGATAGCCGATTGCTGATCTTCGTCGATGCACAGCTCTGTTGCGCCGGTTTCGTTCGATATCCCCCAGTAGTTGCCATGCGTCGGTGGCAGCGGCAACGTCAGTTCGAGCCAGGCAATCAGGTTTTGCAACTGGTCTGCGGTCTCGGGCAGGTGCAGTTGCTGGAACTGCAGCCAGTTGAGCAACGGCAGACGGTCGCTTGAAGACACGATGCCACCTGTCATGACTGCACTGCTGGCCAGCAGTTGCAGGTCGGCTTTCAACGAATCAATCTCGTTGATCTGCTGGGTGATATCAATGCGCTCGATAAACGTCCCGACAGTTGTTTGGATTTCATGGACTTGAAAGATTTCGCCCTTTTTATTGACCAGTGTCCAGTTGTCATCATTGATTTCTAACGTATCGACGATTGCAACGAATTGTGGCTGACGTACCAGTTGGCGCAGGACGATGTGTGCCGAAAAATGCGCTTGATTGAATAGACTTCCCTCAAGAGTCGATATGCACAATTGTTTGTTATTAACACGGTTGGTGGGGTAGGCATAGTTGTCGCTGGCCTTGGCCTTTTCCCACTTTCCGAGCATGGCTCTCATTGTCTGCGCAATATCACGTCGCTCAAGTTGCTCACTTGATAGAGGTGCCGGGGGAAAAAGATTGGTTGAAGTCGTCATTGGGTGTCAGTCCATCCATGGCTATATAGGTGGGTCAATAAACGGGTATAGCGAAGTTTTGTTTTCGCATGGCGACTATATCGGCGCAGTCAGGGTTTGTTCTGCAGTATTGGTTTCAATGTATGTTTCCTGTCGGTCGATACGAGGGCAATTTTGTTCAATACAGCAGGCCGTGCCTTAGTTAACCTGAGTCTCTTTCTCCCCACTCTGCAGCAGGTGCGTAATGAGTCTGATTGTGTCGATGGCGGCGTTTGCGCTGGTGGCGTCCATAACCCCGGGGCCGGTGAATATAGTGGCGCTGAGTTCCGGTGCGCAGTTCGGCTTTCGGGCCAGTCAGCGGCACGTGGCAGGAGCGACGCTGGGTTTTGTGCTGTTGCTGGTGCTGATGGGCCTGGGGCTGCATGAGGTCCTGAAACTGTGGCCATTTCTGACCCGGGTGGTGCAATTGGCCGGGGTGGCGTTTCTGTTGTTCATGGCCTGGAAACTGGCTGCCGATGACGGCCAGTTGCATGCCGGCGAGGCGGGTCGGGCGCCGTCGATGTTGTACGGCGCGGTGATGCAATGGCTCAACCCGAAAGCATGGCTGGCGTGTGTGGCAGGGATGGGCGCGTTTGTCGCCGATGGCGAGGCACGGCTGGTCTGGCAGTTCGCCGCGGTGTATCTGGTGATCTGTTATCTGTCGGTCGGTTGCTGGGTCTATGCCGGGACGTTTCTGCGTGGGTATCTGGGCAATCCGAAGGGGATGCGCCTGTTCAACCGGTTGATGGCCTTGTTGCTGGCGGCGAGCGCGGGTTATCTGCTGTTGCCGTGAGCCCGGCGCCAGGGTCAGCCGCGATATTGGCCGGGGGTTGCCGCCAGATGCTGTTTGAATGCGCGTTGAAAATGCGCCTGATCGGCAAACCCCGCTTCCAGTGCGACATCGGCAATCAACTGGCCGCTGCGCAGGCGTTCGCGGGCGAACTGGATGCGCTGGTTGACCACAAATGCATGCGGGGTCATGCCGTAATGCTGCTTGAACGCACGGATCAGATACGACGGGGACAACTGCGCCGCCGTGCAGATGTCCTCCAGGCTGAGCAGGTCGGTGCAGTGTTCGCGAATGAAGTCGGCGGCGCGTTCGAGCTTGAAATTCGGTTCGCGCAACGGTGGTTCAGCCGGGTTCAGGCGTAGTTGCAGATCGCTGAAAAACTCCACCGCTGCGCTGTGTTTGCGCAGTACGTCCTGCTGCTCGTCGACAAGGGTGGCGTAAAGCCCTTGCAGGTCACGAAACAGTCGCGGGTCATCCAGATGAGTAGTGGAGAACCGCCGAAACTCAAGCTCGGCACTGAACCCCAGTTGATGCTGCAGATCCGTCAGCCACGACGTCTCGACATACAGCATCAAGTACGACCACGGCTGATCATCGAGCGGGTTGCAGGCATGCACGTCGCCGGGATTCATCAGCACCACGGTGCCGGCGGCGACTTCGAACGTCGATTGCTCATGCACATAAATGCTCCGCCCGGCGGTGATCGCGCCAATCGAAAAATGCGCATGGGAATGGCGTGAGTAGCAGACCTCACGGCCATCGGCGATGGCCCGCGCTTCGATGAAGGGCAGGGCATCGTCGCGCCAGAAGCGAGGGGCTTTTTCAGGATTTTTGGCGGCAGCGTGTTTCATAGTTATGGTTCCCGGCGGGCCAGACACCGGAGTGTATTAGCTCTGGCCGGCGAAGGCCCGCTCCAGTTCGGCGATGTCGAGTTTTTTCATCTTGAACATGGCCTGCATTGCCCGTTGCGACTTGCTGGTGTCGGGGTCCAGCATCATGTGCATGAACGCCACCGGCACGATCTGCCACGACACCCCGAACTTGTCCTTGAGCCAGCCGCATTGCTGGGCCTCGACCGGACCACCGGCCGACAAATTGCCCCAGAAGTGGTCGACTTCTTCCTGATTCTGGCAATTGACCTGAAACGAAATGGCCTCACTGAACTTGAACATCGGCCCGCCGTTGAGGCCGGTGAAGGTCTGGCCGTCGAGTTCGAAACTGACGGTCATCACCGCACCTTCCGGCTTGCCGTGAAATTCCTGGCCGACCTTGCTGTAGTGGGTCAGGCCGGTGATTTTCGAATGATCGAAGATCGAGCAATAGAACTTCGCGGCGGCTTCGGCCTGATCATCGAACCACAGGCACGGTGTGAGTTTTTGAAAGCGTTGCATGGCAGTCATCCTCGGCAGGTTAGACACGCAGGATTTACAGCGTAGTCAGTCCTTGGTCGAATGGCGGTGCCGTAGATCGACAAGTGCGTCGCTTGCCGCCAAACCCTGTAGGAGTGAGCCTGCTCGCGATGGCGTAGGGTCAGGCAACGCCTATGCAAGCTGCGACGACGCCATCGCGAGCAGGCTCACTCCTACAAGGAGCGCCGCTCGGCAATCATCAACAGCGACTGCGGCACCGGGCTTTGCGGATGCTGCGGCTCCTGCAGGCTGACCAGTTGAAACCCGGCCATGTCCAGCGCGTTGCACCAGCTCGACAGCGTGCGGAAATACCACGGCATCGGCTGCCACTGGCCCTTGAACCCGGCGAAGAACTCTTCACGCCAGCCATCCTGATAATCGCCGGCCGCCACGGCCCACGGATGCAGGGTCTGAATGATCATGGCACCGCCGGGAGCCAGCAACGCATGCATCGCGGCGAGCAATGGAATGATGTCCTGATGCAGCAGCGAGAAGTTGGCGCAGATCAAATCGTAATCACGACCGATGTCGACTTCGTCCTCGACCAGCGTCTGGTAACTGGCGACGTGCACGCTGGTTGAACCGGCCGCGCGTGCAGCCTCGATCAACGTCGCATCGCCATCGACGCCCGCCGAATCGATACCGCGATCCGCCAGCGCCCGCAACAACCAGCCTTCGCCGCAACCCAGATCCAGCACGCGTCCCGGTTGGCGGCCCATGATCGCCAGCAGGATCGCCTGATCGGTGACCTGCTGACGGCTTTCGATGGCACCGCTGCGGATCGCGTCGATCCAGGCATCAGCGTTGGTGTGCCAGCTCTGTAACAAGATGGATTCAGGGGAGGGCATGGCGCTGTCTCCGGTATAAGCCGATTGTGGGCGTTCGCTTGTTGGCTGCTATGTTCAAAGGCTGAACAGAGTCTGGCAGAGGATAGACACCATGAACCCATTAACTGGCGGTTGCCTGTGCGGCGATGTGCGTTTCGAAGCATCGGGCCAACCTTACCGCGTCGGGATCTGCCACTGCCTCGACTGCCGCAAACACCATGGCACGTTGTTTCATGCCTCGGCGATATTTCCTGAGAATGCCGTGACCGTCAGTGGCAAGACCGGCGAATATCAAGGGCGGGTGTTCTGTCCGCGCTGTGGTTCGCCGGTACTGGCGCGTTCGGGGGATGAAATTGAAGTGAATGTCGGCTCGCTGGACGCGCCGAACCAGCTCAAGCCGACTTATGAACTGTGGACTGTGCGGCGCGAGTCATGGTTGCCCGCGCTGCCACTGGCGCACCACTATGAACGTGATCGCGAACGCACGGGGCGCACCGAGGCGTAGTACACAGTCAAGACAGCCACCCAGCCCCCTGTGGGAGCGAGCTTGCTCGCGAATGCTCTGGGTCAGCCAACCCATCATTGATTGACCGATTGCCTTCGCCAGCAGGCTGGCTCCCACACGGTCCCTGGTGTGACCGAGTATTCAGCAACCACCTGAAAACCTGTGGGAGCTGGCTTGCCAGCGATGAGGCCGGCACATCCACAATTGATGTTGCCTGATCCACCGCCATCGCTGGCAAGCCAGCTCCCACAATGATGTGTGTCAGCCGCGAATAAATGCCAGCAAATCGGCATTGATCGTCGCCGCCTCAGTCGTCGGCATCCCGTGCGGAAACCCCGGATATGACTTCAGCGTGCCATTTGGCAGCAGTTTCGCCGACAAAGGCCCCGAGTTCGCATACGGTACGATCTGATCGTCCTCGCCATGCATCACCAGCACCGGCACGGTGACTTTCTTCAGGTCTTCAGTGAAATCGGTCTGCGAGAACGCAACGATCCCGTCGTAATGCGCCTTGGCGCCGCCGATCATGCCCTGACGCCACCAGTTGCCGATGATCCCCTCAGACGGCTTGGCCCCGGGGCGGTTATAGCCATAAAACGGCCCGCTGGGGATATCGCGGTAGAACTGCGCACGATTGGCCGCCAGTTGCGCCTGAAAATCGTCGAACACCGATTTCGGCAATCCACCGGGATTGCTTTCGGTCTGCACCATCAACGGTGGCACCGCGCTGATCAATACGCCTTTGGCGACGTTGTCCTGACCATGCCGGGCGATGTAGTGGATGACCTCGCCGCCGCCGGTGGAGTGGCCGACATGCACCACGTTCTTCACCCCCAGGTGCTGAACCACCGCCAGCGCATCGTCGGCGTAATGGTCCATGTCATGGCCGTCCCAGACCTGGCTCGACCGTCCGTGGCCTCGACGGTCGTGAGCAATCACCCGAAAGCCCTGGCCCAGGAAGAACAGCATCTGCGCATCCCAGTCGTCCGAGCTGAGCGGCCAGCCGTGGTGGAAGTGGATCACCGGGGCGTCCTTCGGGCCCCAGTCCTTGTAGAAAATATCGACGCCGTCTTTGGTGGTGACAAATCCCATGTTCGCGACTCCTGACCAAGGTGATGGGTTACCGCGCTCGTCGCAGACCGGTCGTGACGGTTCGGATAAGCGCCGTTATCAGCCAGAAGATTAAAGTCGACATTTTTGCGATAGGGCATGACCGGTGGTCGCCATGTCTGGCTTCACGCGCAAATTAGGCTTTGCTGAAAGGGATAAGCCGAGGCGCGCACAGGCTTCGATGGCCGTAGCGACGCCCCTTCAGAACACCGTGAGTCTGAGGAAATCCCCCGATGCTGACCTTGAATATCAATGGCAAGGATCAGGAGCTCGATGTGCCGGCCGACATGCCGTTGCTCTGGGTCCTGCGTGACGTTGCGCACCTGACCGGTACCAAATTCGGCTGTGGCATGGCCCAGTGCGGCGCCTGCACCGTACACGTCGATGGCGCGCCATTGCGCGCCTGTATCACGCCCGCCACCGCCGTGGCCCACGGCCAGAAGATTCTCACGATCGAAGGCCTTTCGACCGATGGCTCGCACCCGGTGCAGCAGGCCTGGGCCGAACTTGATGTGGTGCAGTGCGGCTACTGCCAGTCGGGGCAGATCATGTCTGCCGCCGCGCTGCTGGCGAAAATCCCCAAGCCCACCGACAGCGATATCGATCAGGCGCTCTCCGGCAATATTTGCCGCTGCGGTACCTATCCGCGAATCCGCGCGGCTGTGAAACGTGCGGCCGAGATCGGCTGATCGGGAGATAGACGATGAACAGTCCTGTATCGCGTCGCGGATTTCTCAAGGGCAGTGCCGTGCTGGGTGGCGGCCTGGTAGTGGCGTTTGTCGTGCCCGGTGCCCATCGATTTGCCTTGGCAGCGGAGAATGAAGGCAAGGTCTTCGCGCCGAATGCGTTTTTGCGCATTGGCGCCGACAACAGCGTGACGGTGTTGCTCGGGCACTCGGAAATGGGCCAGGGCATCTGGACCGGCCTGACCATGCTGATCGCCGAAGAGTTGGACGCCGACTGGTCGACGATCCGCGTCGAGCACTCGCCGGCCTCGGCCGCCAATTACGGCATGCCGGCGTTTGGCGGGATGCAGATCACCGGCGGCTCGACCTCGACCTGGATGGAGTTCGATCGCTACCGGCTGGCCGGGGCCACGGCGCGGCAGATGCTGGTGGAAGCGGCGGCCAAGCGCTTCAACGTCGCTGCGTCGACGATTCGCACCGAGTCCGGCGTAGTGATCGCCGGCGATAAACGCGCGACGTACGGCGAACTGGCGGACGCCGCCGGGCAACTGCCAGTGCCAGATCCAAAGTCGATCACCTTCAAAGAGGCCAAGGACTGGAAAGTCATCGGCAAACCGACCAAACGCCTCGATACCCCGGAGAAAATCACCGGCCGCGCCAAGTTCGGCATGGACGTGCAATTCGAGGGCTTGATGACCGCGATGGTCGCCCGTGCGCCGGTGTTCGGTGCCACGGTCAAATCCTTCGAGGGCGCCGAGGCACTGGCGGTGCCCGGTGTGCACAAAGTGGTACAGGTGCCGACCGGTGTGGCGGTGATTGCCGATCATTACTGGGCGGCGAAACTTGGTCGCGATGCGCTGAAGGTCGATTGGGATCTCGGGCCGCACGTTGACCTGAGCAGCCAGGGCCTGCTCGACAGTTTCCGCAAACTGGCAGCGACACCGGGCACTTCCGCCAGCCAGGCTGGGGATCCGAAAGGCAACTTCGACAAGGCGGCGAAGAAAATCGACGTCGAATACAGCGTGCCGTATCTGGCGCACGCACCGATGGAACCGCTGAACTGCACAGTGAAGATCAGCGCCGAAAAGTGCGAGATCTGGACCGGCACGCAATTCCAGACCCTCGATCAGATGGTCGCCGGCAAGATCACCGGACTCAAACCGGAACAGGTGGAAATTCACACCGAATTTCTTGGCGGCGGATTCGGGCGGCGGGCCAATCCGACCTCGGACTTCGTCGCCGAAGCGGTGCAAGTGGCGAAAGCCGCGGGGCTGCCGGTGAAAACCGTGTGGTCGCGCGAGGACGACATTCGCGGCGGGTATTACCGCTCGATGTTCCTGCATCAGGCACGCATAGGCCTGGACGGGCAGGGCATGCCGCTGAGCTGGCAGCATGTGCTGGTCGGCCAGTCGATCATGGCCGGCACCATGCTCGAACAGACCATGGTCAAGAACGGCATCGACGCGACTTCGGTCGAAGGTGTGGCCGACAGCCCGTATATCAAGGGTCTGGCCCATCAACAGGTCGAGCTGCATTCGCCGCAGACCGGAATCAATGTGCTGTGGCTGCGTTCGGTGGGGCACAGCCACACCGCGTTCGTCATGGAGTCGCTGATCGATGAGATGGCCACGGCGGCGGGCAAGGACCCGATCGAATATCGACGCACCTTGCTCAAGGACCATGCGCGGCATCTCGGGGTGCTGAATCTGGCGGTGGAGAAGGCCAACTGGACAGCGCCGTTGCCTGACGGGCATGCATTGGGCGTGGCGGTGCACGAGTCGTTCGGCAGTTATGTGGCGCAGGTGGCCGAGGTCTCGCAGGAAAATCTGGCGATCCGCGTGCACCGCGTGGTGTGTGCGGTGGATTGCGGGATAGCGGTCAACCCGCAGAGCATCGCGGCGCAGATGGAATCGTGCATCACCTTTGGCCTGGGCATGGCGCTGCACAGCAAACTGACGCTCAAGGATGGCGCGGTGGTGCAGTCCAATTATCACGATTACCAGGTGCTGCGGCTCAACGAGATGCCGCTGGTCGAGGTGCATATCGTACCCAGCAGCGACAAACCCGGCGGCATCGGCGAAGCCGGGGTTCCGCCCACCGCGCCGGCGGTGGCCAATGCCGTGTATGCGCTGACCGGGCAACGCCTGCGTGAACTGCCGCTGCAACTGTCGGGGGTGTGAGATGAAACGACATCTGCTGTTGGGCACGGTGATTTTGCTGGGTTTGGGCGGCTACGCCTCGGACCTGTTCGCCGACGATCAGGAGGCACTCAAGGCGTTCGGCACGGTGCAGAAGGTGTTCCAGAGCCCGCGCTGCCAGAACTGCCACATCCCCGGCGACTCGCCGCTGCAGTTCGATGCGGGCAAACCGCACGCGATGAATGTGGTGCGCGGCATGGACGGTAAGGGCGCCGCCGGTTTGCCTTGCGCCACCTGCCACGCCGAGAGCAATCCGCCGGAGAGTTATGGCCCGCATGCGCCACCGGGGGCGCCGCACTGGAGCCTGCCGCCGGCGGCGCACAAGATGGCCTGGATCGGCCTGCCGCCGGACAAGTTGTGCGCGATGATCAAGGATCGTTCGAGCAATGGTGACCGTGACTTCGCCGCGCTGATCAAACATGTCAGCGACGACAAACTGGTGCTGTGGGGCTGGAATCCCGGGGCAGGGCGTGCGCCGGTGCCGGTACCGCATGACATTTTTGTGGCCCAGTTCAAGCTTTGGGCCGACGCTGGCGGACCATGTCCGGTTGCGGGCGGTTGAGTGTGTGAGTCGCTGGCGAATCAAGCTACTCTAAGGGTCGTTGACCCTGATGGAGTGCGTGATGCTGGCCCCGATCAAACCCGCCAATGAAGCCACCCGAATTCAAGCGCTGCACGGCTTGAATGTACTTGATTCGGCGCCCGAAGAACGTTTCGACCGTTTGACCCGTCTGGCCAAACGCCTGTTCAACGTGCCGATTGCGCTGGTCACGCTGGTGGACAAGGATCGGCAATGGTTCAAGTCTTGCGTCGGGCTCGACGTCAACGAAACCCCGCGTGATGTGTCGTTCTGTGGGCACGCGATTCTTCAGGACGAATTGCTGCTGGTGCCAGATGCCAAGCGGGACAAACGCTTTCATGACAATCCGCTGGTCACCGGCGAGCCGAACATCCGTTTCTACGCGGGCTACCCGCTGACCGTGCCCAACGGCAACAAAATGGGCACGTTGTGCCTGATCGACACCCAGCCACGCGAACTCGACGACGAGGAGCGCGGGCTGTTGCGCGATCTGGCCGGCATGGCCGAGCAGGAGTTGATGGCGGTGCAGATGGCGAGCATGGACGAGCTGACGCTGCTGTCCAACCGCCGCGGCTTCAAGACCCTGGCCCAGCATGCGCTGGACGCCTGCAAACACCGGGATAAACCGGCGACGCTGCTGTTTTTCGATCTCAATGACTTCAAGCAGATCAACGATCGTTACGGCCATGCCGAGGGCGACAGTGCGCTGAAGACCTTTGCCGATGTGCTGCGCATCGCTTTTCGCGAGAGCGACGTGGTCGGGCGATTGGGCGGTGACGAGTTCGTGGCGCTGCTGACCGGCTCCAGTCACGTCGAAACCACAGCGATCATGGCGCGGCTCAAGGAAATCCTCGACGAGCGCAATGCGATGTTGCAGCGCGGCTACGAGATTCGCTTCAGCGTCGGCCAGATCGAATACGATCCGCAACGCCATGAAACGGTGGATCGACTGCTGGCCGATGCCGACGAGGCGATGTATGCGCACAAGCAGGCGTTGAAACGGCGCTGATTCAGGCCTCATCGCTGGCAAGCCAGCTCCCACAGATTTAGCGGCTGCCCACGAAATCCCGGCACACCGCAGAACCCTGTGGGAGCGGGCTTGCTCGCGAAAGCGTCCGGTCAGGCTATATCCATGTCGAATGTGCCAGCCTCTTCGTGAGCAAGCCCACTCCCACAGGTTTGTCCGCTGCCCACAAAGTTCAGGCGCATCGCAAAACAGTGTGGGAGCGGGCTTGCTCGCGAAAGCGTCCGGCCAGGCGATATCCATGTTGAATGTGCCAGCCTCTTCGTGAGCAAGCCCACTCCCACAGGTTTATCGGGTGCTCACAAAATTCAGGTGCAGCGCAGAACCCTGTGGGAGCGGGCTTGCTCGCGAAAGCGTCCGGTCAGGCGATATCCATGTTGAATGTGCCGGCCTCTTCGTGAGCAAGCCCACTCCCACAGGTTTGTCGGCTGCCCACAAAATCCAGATACACCGCAGAACCCTGTGGGAGCGGGCTTGCTCGCGAAAGCGTCCGGTCAGGCGATATCCATGTCGAATGTGCCGGCCTCATCGCTGGCAGGCCAGCTCCCACAGTTTTATCAGGTGCTCACGAAATCCCGGCACACTGCAGAACCTTGTGGGAGCTGGCTTGCCAGCGATGGCGTCCGGTCAGGCGATAGCGATGTTGAATGTGCCGGCCTCTTCGTGAGCAAGCCCACTCCCACAGGTTTATCCGCTGTTCACGAAATTCAGGCTCACTCCTACAGGGGGATTTGGGGTGTTCAAGACATTGCAGGCACAAAAAAACCCGCCGATTGGCGGGTTTTTTATCGGCAGACCGAAGATTACTCTTCGATGTTGCCCATGGCGGTGGTGTTGAAGCCGCCGTCCACGTACATGATTTCACCGCTGATGCCCGACGCCAGGTCGGAGCACAGGAAGGCGCCGGCGTTGCCGACTTCTTCGATGGTGACGTTGCGGCGCAGTGGGGTTTGCGCTTCGTTGGCGGCCAGCATCTTGCGGAAGTTCTTGATGCCCGAGGCTGCCAGGGTACGGATCGGGCCAGCCGATACGCAGTTGACGCGGGTGCCGTCCGGGCCCAGGGAGCCGGCCAGGTAACGCACGCCAGCTTCCAGCGAAGCCTTGGCCATGCCCATCACGTTGTAGTTCGGCATGGTGCGCTCGGCGCCCAGGTACGACAGGGTCAGCAGGCTGCCGTTGCGGCCTTTCATCATTTCGCGACCAGCCTTGGCCAGGGCCACGAAGCTGTAGGCGCTGATGTCGTGAGCGATGCGGAAACCTTCACGGGTGGTGGCTTCGGTGAAGTCGCCGTCCAGTTGGTCGCCCGGGGCGAAGCCGACGGAGTGCACGATGCAGTCCAGGCCGTCCCACTTCTTGCTCAGTTCTTCGAAGACCTTGGCGATTTCTTCATCGCTGGCCACGTCGCACGGGAAGCACAGCTCAGGGCTCGAACCCCAGCCTTGAGCGAATTCCTCAACACGACCTTTCAGTTTGTCGTTCTGATAAGTGAAGGCAAGCTCAGCGCCCTCGCGATGCATGGCGGCAGCGATGCCGGATGCGATGGACAGCTTGCTGGCGACACCGACGATCAGTACGCGCTTACCGGCGAGAAAACCCATGTGTTGCTCCTCTTTCAGGTTATTGCGCAGTGGCTGGTGCCAAAAAAGCGGCTTCCAGCAACTGCTGTGTATACGGATGTTTGGGGGCGGCAAAAATATCTTGCGCAGCTCCCTGTTCGACCACTTGGCCATGCTTGACCACCATCAACTGGTGGCTCAGCGCTTTGACGACAGCCAGGTCATGGCTGATGAACAAATACGTCAGGTTGTACTTGGCTTGCAGTGAACGCAACAGCTCCACCACTTGCCGCTGCACCGTGCGGTCGAGCGCAGAAGTTGGCTCGTCCAGCAGGATCAGCGCCGGTTTCAGCACCAAAGCCCGGGCAATGGCGATACGTTGCCGTTGCCCACCGGAAAATTCGTGAGGGTAGCGGTGCCGGGTTTCCGGATCCAGACCTACCTCCTTTAATGCCGCAATAATCGCCGCTTCCTGCTCGGCGGCGGTGCCCATCTTGTGAATCCGCAGGCCTTCGCCAACGATGTCGCTGACGCACATCCGCGGACTTAGGCTGCCGAACGGGTCCTGAAACACCACCTGCATCTCCCGACGCAACGGGCGAACCTCGTTCTGCGTCAGGCAGTCTAGCTGTTTGCCCTCAAAGCGAATGGCGCCTTTGCTGCCGATCAGCCGCAAAATCGCCAGACCCAGCGTAGATTTGCCGGAACCGCTTTCCCCCACGATCCCCAGGGTCTGACCCTGAGGCAGGCTGAAATTGATGCCGTCCACTGCCTTGACGTAATCCACCGTGCGCTTGAGCAGGCCTTTCTTGATCGGGAACCAGACTTTGAGGTTCTCGACTTCGAGCAGCGGCGCCCCGATTTTATTGCTCGCCGGGCCTCCGCTGGGCTCCGCGCCGAGCAATTCCCGAGTGTACGGATGCTGCGGAGAACGGAACAGCTCTGCGCACGATGCCTGTTCGACGATGCAACCGCGCTGCATGACACATACGCGATGCGCAATTCTTCGCACCAGGTTCAAATCGTGACTGATCAGTAGCAGCGACATGCCCAATCTGGCCTGCAATTCCTTGAGCAAATCGAGGATTTTCAGCTGAACGGTCACGTCCAGTGCGGTGGTGGGTTCGTCGGCGATCAGCAGCTCCGGCTCGTTGGCCAACGCCATGGCGATCATCACCCGCTGGCGCTGGCCGCCGGACAATTCGTGGGGCAGGGCCTTGAGGCGTTTGTGCGGCTCGGGGATGCCGACCATCTCCAGCAGCTCCAGGGTGCGTGTGGTCGCGACTTTGCCGCTCAGGCCCTTGTGGATGCCCAACACCTCATTGATCTGCTTCTCGATCGAGTGCAGCGGGTTGAGCGAGGTCATCGGCTCCTGAAAGATCATCGCGATGCGGTTGCCGCGAATATGCCGGATGGTCTTTTCGCTCAGGCCGAGCAGATTCTGCCCGGCATAGTTGATGCTGCCGGCCGGATGGCGGGCCAGCGGGTAGGGCAGCAGGCGCAGGATCGAGTGCGCCGTCACCGATTTGCCCGAGCCGGACTCGCCGACCAGGGCCAGGGTTTCGCCGCGTTTGATGTCGAAGCTCACGCCCTCGACCACCCGGTGCAGGCGCTCGTTGAAGCCGAACTCGACGGCGAGGTCGCGCACTTCGATCAGATTGTCCTGATTCATTTCACTTCCTCGGGTCGAAGGCATCGCGAGCGGACTCGCCGATAAACACCAGCAAACTCAGCATCAGCGCCAGCACCGCGAACGCGCTCATGCCCAGCCACGGCGCCTGCAGGTTGGATTTGCCCTGAGCAACCAGTTCACCCAGCGACGGACTGCCGGCCGGCAAGCCGAAGCCGAGGAAGTCCAGCGCAGTCAGGGTGCCGATGGCGCCGGTAAGAATGAACGGCATGAAGGTCATGGTCGAGACCATCGCGTTGGGCAGGATGTGGCGGAACATGATTGCGCCGTTCTGCATGCCCAGTGCCCGCGCGGCGCGCACGTATTCAAGGTTACGGCCACGGAGGAACTCGGCGCGCACCACGTCGACCAGGCTCATCCACGAGAACAGCAGCATGATCCCCAGCAACCACCAGAAATTCGGCTGGACGAAACTGGCGAGAATGATCAGCAGGTACAGCACCGGCAAGCCCGACCAGATCTCCAGAAAGCGTTGCCCGGCCAGATCGACCCAGCCGCCATAGAAACCCTGCAGCGCGCCGGCGATCACGCCGATGATCGAGCTGAGCACGGTCAGCGTCAGGGCAAACAGTACCGAAATGCGGAAGCCGTAGATCACCCGCGCCAGCACATCGCGGCCCTGATCGTCGGTACCCAGCAGGTTGTCCGCCGAGGGCGGGGCGGGGGCCGGGACTTTCAGGTCGTAGTTGATGCTCTGGTAGCTGTAGGGGATCGGCGCCCACAACACCCACGCATCCTTGGCCTTGAGCAGTTCGCGGATGTACGGGCTCTTGTAGTTGGCTTCCAGCGGGAATTCGCCGCCGAAGGTGGTTTCCGGGTAGCGCTTGATCGCCGGGAAGTACCAGTTGTTGTCGTAATGCACCACCAGCGGCTTGTCGTTGGCGATCAGCTCGGCGCCGAGGCTCAGGCCGAACAGGATCAGAAACAGCCACAGCGACCACCAGCCACGCTTGTTGGCCTTGAACAGTTCGAACCGGCGGCGGTTGAGAGGGGACAGATTCATCTCAATGCTCCCGGCTGGCGAAGTCGATGCGCGGATCGACCAGGGTGTAGGTGAGATCGCCGATCAGTTTCACCACCAGACCGAGCAGGGTGAAGATGAACAGAGTGCCGAACACCACCGGGTAATCGCGATTGATCGCCGCTTCGAAACTCATCAGACCCAGACCGTCGAGGGAGAAAATCACTTCCACCAGCAACGAGCCGGTGAAGAAGATGCCGATGAACGCTGACGGGAACCCGGCAATCACCAGCAACATGGCGTTGCGGAACACATGGCCGTAGAGCACGCGATTGCGCGTCAGGCCCTTGGCCTTGGCGGTGACCACGTACTGCTTGTTGATCTCGTCGAGGAAGCTGTTTTTGGTCAGCAGGGTCATGGTCGCGAAGTTGCCGATCACCAGCGCGGTCACCGGCAGCGCCAGGTGCCAGAAGTAGTCGAGGATCTTGCCGCCCAGGCTCAGCTCATCGAAGTTGTTCGAGGTCAGCCCGCGTAGCGGGAACCAGTCCAGATAACTGCCGCCGGCAAACACTACGATCAGCAGAATCGCAAACAGGAACGCCGGAATCGCATAGCCGATGATGATCGCCGAGCTGGTCCACACGTCGAAGTGGCTGCCGTGCCGCGTGGCCTTGGCGATCCCCAGCGGGATCGACACCAGGTACATGATCAGCGTGCTCCACAGCCCGAGCGAGATCGACACCGGCATCTTTTCCTTGATCAGGTCGATGACCTTGGCGTCACGGAAAAAACTGTCGCCGAAATCCAGCTGCGCGTAGTTCTTGACCATGATCCACAGACGTTCCGGGGCCGACTTGTCGAACCCGTACATGTGCTCGATTTCCTTGATCAGCGCCGGGTCCAGGCCCTGTGCGCCACGATACGCGGAGCCGGCCACCGAGACCTCGGCACCGCCACCGGCGATGCGGCTGGTGGCGCCTTCGAAGCCTTCGAGCTTGGCGATCATCTGCTCCACCGGGCCGCCGGGCGCGGCCTGGATGATCACGAAGTTGATCAGCAGGATGCCGAACAGGGTCGGGATGATCAGCAGCAGTCGCCGAAAGATATACGCCAGCATCTGATTACTCCGTGCCCACAGGGTCGGCTTGCAGTTTGGTTTCGACTTCTATGGCGGGCTTCGCGTCAGGCTTGACCCACCAGGTGTTAATCCCGATGTCGTATTTGGGCGAGACTTTCGGGTGACCGATGTGGTTCCAGTACGCCACGCGCCAGGTCTTGATGTGCCAGTTGGGGACCACGTAGTAACCCCATTGCAGCACTCGATCCAGCGCCCGCGCATGCGCCACCAGGCTGCTGCGCGAGTCGGCGTTGATCAGGTTCTCCACCAGTTGATCGACGATTGGATCCTTCAGGCCCATGGTGTTGCGGCTGCTCGGTTTGTCGGCGGCGGCGCTCATCCAGAATTCGCGCTGCTCGTTACCCGGCGAGTTGGATTGCGGGAAGCTGCCTACCATCATGTCGAAGTCCCGCGAGCGCACGCGGTTGATGTATTGCGAAACGTCGACACGGCGGATCACCAGATCGATGCCGAGGTCGGCCAGATTGCGTTTGAACGGCAGCAGCACGCGTTCGAATTCGGTCTGCGCCAGAAGGAACTCGATGACCACCGGTTTGCCGCTGGGGTCGACCATTTTGTCATCGACGATCTTCCAGCCAGCCTCTTGCAGCAGTTGATAGGCCTCACGCTGTTGGGCGCGGATCATGCCGCTGGCGTCAGTCTTGGGGTTCTCGAAGGCTTCGCTGAACACCTGCGCCGGCAGTTTGCTGCGAAACGGTTCGAGGATCGCCCGTTGCTCGGCGTCGGGCAGGCCGGTGGCGGCCATTTCCGAGTTCTCGAAATAACTGCGGGTACGGAAGTAGGCACCGTTGAACAGCTGTTTGTTGGTCCACTCGAAATCAAACAGCAGGCCGAGCGCCTGACGCACCCGCACATCCTGAAACACCGGACGGCGCAGGTTGAAAACGAAGCCCTGCATGCCGGTCGGGTTGCTGTTGGCGATCTGTTCCTTGATCAAGCGGCCTTCGGTGACCGCCGGGATGTTGTAAGCGTTGGCCCAGTTCTTCGCGGTCATTTCCAGCCAGTAATCGAACTGGCCGGCCTTCAGCGCTTCGACGGCGACGGTGTTGTCGCGGTAGTAATCGGTGGTCATCACATCGAAGTTGTAGAACCCGCGATTGACCGGCAGATCCTTGCCCCAGTAGTCCTTGACCCGTTCATAGCGCACCGAGCGCCCGGCTTTCACTTCGGCGACCTTGTACGGGCCGCTGCCCAGCGGGATCTCCAGATTGCCCTTGGAAAAATCACGATTGGCCCACCAGTGTTTCGGCAGCACCGGGAGTTGACCGAGGATCAGCGGCAACTCGCGATTGTTGGTGTGCTTGAACTTGAACAACACCTTGAGCGGGTCTTCGGCGATGGCCTCTTCAACATCGCTGTAGTAGCCGCGAAACAGCGGCGAGCCGTCCTTGGTCAGGGTCTGGAAGCTGAACACCACGTCTTCGGCGCGCACCGGATGGCCATCGTGAAAACGCGCTTCCGGGCGCAGGTAGAAACGCACCCAGCTGTTGTCCGGGGCTTTCTCGATCTTCGCGGCGATCAGGCCGTACTCGGTGAACGGTTCGTCGAGACTGTGCTTGGTCAGGGTGTCGTAGATCTGCCCGACGTCATCGGCCGGCACGCCTTTGCTGATGAACGGGTTGAGGCTGTCGAAGCCGCCGAACCCGGCCTGACGGAAGATCCCGCCCTTGGGCGCGTCGGGGTTCACGTAATCGAACTGCTTGAAGTCCGCCGGGTATTTCGGCGGCTCGTTGTACAGGGTCACAGCGTGTTGCGGGGCGGCAATCGCCAGCCCGGCGAACAGCAGACCGCTGGCCTGCACGAGCAGGGCGCGGATGGGCGTCATTTATTGTTCTCCGAAGATTTCAGCCACCACGCGCTCAGGCCCAGGGTGTAGGGCGGCGTGGTGACGAAGGCCAACCGGTTGCGGTAGGCCAGTCGGTGATAATTGAGGTACCAGTTGGGAATGCTGTAGTGCTGCCAGAGCAGCACGCGGTCGAGCGCCTTGCCGGCGGCGACCTGTTCGTCGCGGGTTTGCGCGGCGAGCAATTGTTCGAGCAGGTGATCGACCACCGGGTTGGCAATGCCGGCGTAATTCTTGCTGCCCTTGACCCCGACCTGACTGGAATGGAAGTACTGCCATTGCTCCAGACCCGGGCTGAGGGTCTGGTTGAGGGTCATCAGGATCATGTCGAAATCGAACTGGTCCAGGCGCTGTTTGTATTGAGCGCGATCCACCGTGCGCAGGCGCGCGTCGATGCCGATGCTGTTGAGGTTCTCGATATAGGGCTGGAGGATCCGCTCAAGGTTCGGATTGACCAGCAACAGTTCGAAGCTCAGCGGCTGCCCTGCGGTGTTTTGCAGGCGCTGGCCGTTGAGCTTCCAGCCGGCCTCGGCGAGCAGGGCCAGGGCCTTGCGCATGGTCTCTCGCGGGATGCCACGGCCATCGGTTTGCGGCAGGGTGAACGGCTCGGTGAACAGCTTGGCCGGAAGTTGCTCCTTGTACGGCTTGAGCATCAGCCATTCATGCCCGACCGGCAGCCCCGTCGCGGAAAACTCGCTGTTAGGGTAGTAGCTGGTGGTGCGCTGGTAGGCGTCGCTGAACAGCGCACGGTTGGTCCATTCGAAGTCGAACATCAGGCCCAGCGCTTCGCGCACCTTGACGTCGCTGAAGGTCGCGCGTCGGGTGTTCATGAACAGGCCCTGGCTCTGGGTCGGGATCTGGTGCGGAATCTGCGCCTTGATCACTTCGCCACGGCGTACCGCCGGGAAGTTGTAGCCGTTGGCCCAGTTCTTCGCCTGATGCTCGATGTAGATGTCGAATTCGCCGGCCTTGAACGCTTCGAAGGCCACGTCGCTGTCGCGGTAGAACTCGACTTCCATGCGATCGAAGTTGTACTTGCCGCGATTGACCGGCAGGTCCTTGCCCCAGTAATCCTTGACCCGCTCGAAAATCAGCTGCCGCCCCGGCGTCACTGAGGTGATGCGGTACGGGCCGCTGCCCAGCGGTGGTTCGAAGGTGGTGGCCTTGAAGTCGCGATCCTTCCAGTAATGCTGTGGCAGCACCGGCAACTCGCCGAGGCGCAGGATCAGTAACGGATTGCCCGAGCGTTTCATCACGAAACGAATGCGCTGCGGGTTGAGGATGTCGACCCGCGACACTTCCTGCAGGGCGGTGCGGTACAGCGGGTGGCCGTCCTTGAGCAGTGTTCGGTAGGAGAACGCCACGTCGTAAGCGGTGATCTGGGTGCCGTCGTGAAAGCGTGCTTCCGGGCGCAGATTGAACACCACCCAGCTGCGATCTTCGCTGTACTCCACCGATTGCGCGATTAAGCCATAACTGGACGCCGGTTCGTCACCGGACGGCGAATACTGGCCGGTGCCGACCATCAGCGGCTCGTTCAGCTCGTTGATGCCGTACTGCAGGAAATTCGGTGTGGTGACCGGGCTGGTGCCCTTGAACGTGTATGGATTGACCGTATCGAAGGTGCCGAACGCCATCACCCGCAACGTACCGCCCTTGGGCGCTTGCGGGTTGACCCAGTCGAAGTGGGTAAATCTGGCCGGGTACTTGAGCGTGCCGAACTGCGCATAACCGTGACTTTCGGTAATCGTCGCGCTTGCGGGTGAGCTCAAGGCCAGGCTGATCAGGAGCAGGAGGAGGGGACGCTTCAAGTCAGATCCGATCCAGGCGGCTTGGGCTTTGTGGGCCGTACAGTAACAGCTTGTCTGGACAGGAAAAAGATAGCGGGTTAATGCGCTGTTAATCGGCGTGCAATGCTTGCCCGGTTTGCATTGTAGCGAGGGGATTTATCCCCGATGGACTGCGTAGCAGTCCCCGTGGTTTTTGGAAGGCAGGGGTCGCTTCGCGCCCCATCGGGGATAAATCCCCTCACCACAAGGAATCCGTCAGGGACAATATTCTGGTAATAAAAAAGCCCCTGAAAAGTCAGGGGCTCTTCTGTCAGTGCGGCTGGTAGACCGTGAGCATCTGCCCAGGCTTGAGGGCCTTGCCGGCACCCGGGTTCCAGCGCTTGAGATGCTGCATCTCGACGTTGAAACGCTTGGCCACCACGTACAGGGTGTCGCCACGTTTGACCTTGTACTGGGTCTGCTGCTGGCTGTCGGCTTTGCCTTTGCTCTTGCTGTTGGCGGCGATCACCGTGTTGACCCGGCCACCGCTGCGCGCCGGGGTGCGCTTGGTGTTGTCCTGCATCACCAAGGTCTGGCCGACCTTGAGGTTCTTGCCGGTCAGCTTGTTCCAGCGCTGCAGATCCTTGACTTCGACCTTGTTGGCCTTGGCAATGGAACCGAGATTGTCGCCGCGTTTGACCCGGTAAGCGCGCTTGAGCTTCGCCACTTCAGTCGGGTCGGCACCGTCGAACACCGGCTTCAGCGAACGCGGGCTGATCAGCTCTTCAGGCCGCATGGTCTGCAGGCTGGCGGTCAGCAATTGCGCCTTGGACGTCGGCACCAGCAGATGCTGAGGGCCGTCGATGGTGGTGCGCTGCTTGAAGGCCGGGTTGAGCTGGAACAGCTCGTCTTCGTCGATGTTGGCCACCGCCGCAACCTTGGACAGGTCCATGCGCTGGTTGATTTCGACGACCTGGAAATAGGGTTCGTTGGCGATCGGGTTGAGGTTCACCCCGTAGGCTTCCGGGGCCAGCACCACTTGCGACAGGGCCAGCAGCTTCGGCACGTAGGCCTGGGTTTCCGCCGGCAACGACGACAGGTTCCAGTAGTCGGTCGGCAGGCCAAGCTTCTCATTACGCTCGATGGCGCGGCTGACCGTGCCTTCACCGGCGTTATACGCCGCCAGGGCCAGCAGCCAGTCACCGTTGAACATGTCGTGCAGGCGAGTCAGGTAGTCCATCGCGGCGGTGGTCGAGGCGGTGATATCGCGACGGCCATCATAGAAGCGGGTCTGGCGCAGGTTGTAGTAACGACCGGTGGACGGGATGAATTGCCACAGGCCCGATGCGTCGGCCCGGGAATAGGCCATCGGGTTGTAGGCGCTCTCGATCACTGGCAGCAGGGCCAGTTCCAGCGGCATATTGCGCTCTTCGAGGCGTTCGACGATGTAATGAATGTAGAGACTGCCGCGTTCGCCGGCGTTCTCCAGAAAGGACGGGTTGCTGGCAAACCACAGCCGCTGCTGCTCGATGCGCGGGTTGACGCCCAGGCCGTCCTGCAGCTGGAAACCACCGCGCATGCGCTCCCAGATGTCCTGAGGCACCTGCGGGCTAGGCTTTTCGCTGAGCCAGATCGGTTTCTGCTTGGCTCGCGCAGCAATGTTCGGCGTATGGCTCGCTTCAGGTTGCGGAGCATGGCTGGAACAGCCCGCCAACGTGGCGGACACAGCCACCGCGATGGCTTGCGCCAGGCGGGTCAGCGTGTCTGAATTGACGGACTTACGTATGGATGACGACATTGGCTGGAAGTAAGTTCCGGGCAAAAATGTCGGGCGATTCTAGAAAGCGCACCCCCTGCGGTCAACCATTCAGAATTTTTGTACCAACTGGTGAGTCACTTAGAACTTATCTTTCCATGCCCGCAGAGCCGCAAAAACCTCACTCGGCGCCCGGTTTTGAGCGCCTGCCCGTTCGTCCACTTTTTGTGTAACTAATGTTTCAGCGGTACGCAAAAACGGATTTGTGAGCTTTTCCAGGGCCAGGGTAGAGGGCAGGGTCATCACGCCTTTTTCCCGTTGCCGGGTGACTTTTTCCAGACGGGCGGCAATGTCCGGGTTGCTCGGTTCGACTGCCGCAGCAAATTTCAGATTGCTCAGGGTGTATTCATGGGTGCAATACACCAGCGTATCCTCGGGCAGGGCAGCGAGACGGCCGAGCGAGTGGTGCATCTGCTCCGGCGTGCCTTCGAACAGGCGTCCGCAACCGGCGGCGAACAGGGTGTCGCCGCAAAACAGCAGGCCGTGGTGGTAATAGGCGATGTGGCCGAGGGTGTGACCGGGCACCGCATAGACATCGAAATCCCAGCCGAGCACGCTGACCGTGTCGTTGTCCTTGAGCGCCACGTCGCGCCCCGGGATGTTTTCGCTGGCCGGGCCGGAGACTTTAGCGCCGGTTGCCGTTTTCAGGCGTTCGACGCCGCCGACGTGATCGTGATGGTGATGGGTGATCAGAATGTCGCTCAACACCCAGCCCGGGTGCGCGGCCAGCCAGGCCTGCACCGGCGCGGCATCGCCCGGGTCGACCACGGCGCAGCGCTGGGTGCGGTGATCCTGTAACAACCAGATGTAGTTGTCGGTGAACGCGGGCAGGGCACTGATCTGTATCATCGTCGGAATTCGCCAAGCGGAAAACATTGGCGCATCTTAGAGCTTCTAGCGGCGTTGGAGAATGACATGACCGATAAAGCGTTCGCTCAGGCCGATCCCGACTGGCTGGCGTTGATCGGCGCGGCCCGAGAATGGCTGGCCGGCCCGCTCGGGCAATTTCTGCTGGATGAAGAACGGCGCATGCTCGAAGACGAGTTGGGGCGGTTCTTCGGCGGCTATCTGGTGCATTACGGGCCGTCGGCCCAGACTCCGCCGTCGGCGCCGCAGGTACAGCGCAACGTGCGGCTCGGCGCGCCGTTGCCGGGTGTCGAGATCGTCTGCGAGGAACAGGCCTGGCCATTGAGTGAGCACGCCGCCGACGTGGTGGTATTGCAGCACGGTCTGGATTTCTGTCTGTCGCCCCACGGTTTGCTGCGCGAAGCGGCGAGCAGCGTGCGCCCCGGCGGGCATCTGCTGATCATCGGCATCAACCCCTGGAGCACCTGGGGCTTGCGCCACGTTTTCGCTCACGACGCCTTGCGCCAGGCACGCTGCATCTCGCCGTCGCGGGTCGCCGACTGGCTCAATCTGCTGGGGTTTGCGCTGGAGAAACGCCGCTTCGGGTGCTATCGTCCGCCGCTCGCGTCGCCCAAGTGGCAGGCCCGACTGGCCGGCTGGGAACGCAAGGCCGGCGACTGGCAACTGTCGGGCGGTGGCTTCTATTTATTGGTCGCGCGCAAGATCGTGGTCGGCCTGCGCCCGGTGCGTCAGGAGCGTCGCGAGCCGATGGGCAAGCTGATTCCGCTGCCGATGGCCAAGGTCAACCGCCGTCGTATCGAACCGTAAACCTTCTTTTTATAGTGGCCGGACTTGTTCCGGCCGCGGCCATCGTCGATCCGCGATTGACGGGGCCAGGCATTTTTCTGGATAGAGTGGCATGAGCGAAAGCGTCGATAGCGTAGAACTGTTCACCGACGGTGCCTGCAAGGGCAACCCCGGCCCAGGCGGCTGGGGCGCCTTGCTGGTGTGCAAGGGCGTCGAAAAGGAACTGTGGGGCGGCGAAGCCAATACCACCAACAACCGCATGGAACTGCTCGGCGCCATCCGTGGCCTCGAAGCCTTGAAGCGTCCGTGCGAAGTGCTGCTGGTGACCGACTCGCAATATGTGATGAAGGGCATCAACGAGTGGATGGCCAACTGGAAAAAACGCGGCTGGAAGACGGCGGCGAAAGAACCGGTGAAAAACGCTGATCTGTGGAAAGAGCTGGATGAGCAGGTCAATCGCCACAAGGTCACCTGGAAGTGGGTGCGCGGGCACATTGGTCATCACGGTAACGAACGGGCTGACCAGTTGGCCAACCGTGGGGTGGATGAAGTTCGCGGGTACAAGCAGAGCTGATTAACGGCGCTGCACTGTGGTACGGCCCATTCGCGAGCAGGCTCGCTCCCACATTGGAATGCGCTTCCCTGTGGGAGCGAGCCTGCTCGCGAATGGGGCGACACGGTCTGACTGAAACACCCCCACCGAGCGTGTTAACATCGCCGCTTTTGCACGATTGACCCCGTTGAGAATTGAACACTGATGGCCACCAGATCCGTTGTACTCGATACCGAAACCACCGGCATGCCGGTGACCGATGGTCACCGGATCATTGAGATCGGCTGTGTCGAACTGATCGGTCGGCGCCTGACGGGCCGGCACTTTCACGTCTACCTGCAACCGGATCGCGAGAGTGACGAGGGCGCGATCGGCGTTCACGGCATCACCAACGAATTCCTCGTCGGCAAACCGCGCTTCGCCGAAGTGGCCGACGAGTTCTTCGAGTTCATCAACGGCGCGCAACTGATCATCCATAACGCGGCGTTCGACGTTGGCTTCATCAACAACGAATTTGCCTTGATGGGTCAGCACGATCGCGCTGACATCACCCAGCATTGCACCATCCTCGACACCCTGATGATGGCTCGGGAACGTCACCCGGGGCAGCGCAACAGCCTCGACGCCTTGTGCAAACGTTATGGCGTCGACAACTCTGGCCGTGAACTGCACGGCGCCTTGCTCGACTCGGAGATTCTCGCCGACGTCTACCTGACCATGACCGGTGGCCAGACCAGTCTGTCGCTGGCCGGCAACGCTTCCGACGGCAATGGCACGGGCGAGGGCGCGGACAACTCCGCCACCGAAATCCGTCGTCTGCCGGCGAGTCGTCAGCCTGCGCGGATCATTCGGGCGACGGAAGAGGAACTGGCGGCGCATATGGCGCGACTCGAAATCATTGCCAAGTCGGCGGGTGGGCCGGCGTTGTGGACACAGATTGCCGAGGCTGATGCTCAGGCCTGAAAGATCAAAAGATCAAAAGATCAAAAGATCAAAAGATCGCAGCCTTCGGCAGCTCCTACAGGGGATCGCATTTCTTTGTAGGAGCTGCCGCAGGCTGCGATCTTTTGCTTTTGACGAGATGAAGCCAACTGGCCACCCTCGCCACTTTCGCTGCAACCCTCTACCCTGAGTGCATTGGCAGACTTTGATCCGCCGCCTCGGGACACTGAGCCTCATGTACAAAGATTTGAAGTTTCCGGTGTTGATCGTCCACCGCGACATCAAGGCCGACACGGTCGCCGGTGACCGTATCCGTGGCATCGCCCGGGAGTTGGAGCAGGAAGGTTTCAATATCGTTTCGGCCATCGACTACACCGAAGGGCGGTTGGTGGCCTCCACCCATCATGGTCTGGCGTGCATGCTGATCGCTGCCGAAGACGCCAGCACCCACTCGCATCTGCTGCAGAACATGGCCGAACTGATCGGTCTGGCCCGGGTGCGCGCGCCGGATCTGCCGATCTTTGCCCTCGGCGAACAGGTCACTCTGGAAAACGCCCCCGCCGATGCCATGGTCGAGCTCAATCAACTGCGCGGCATTCTCTATCTGTTCGAAGACACTGTGCCGTTTCTGGCGCGGCAAGTGGCGCGGGCGGCGCGCAAGTATCTGGACGGTCTGCTGCCGCCGTTTTTCAAGGCGCTGGTGCAGCACACCGCCGACTCCAACTATTCCTGGCACACCCCCGGGCATGGCGGTGGCGTGGCCTATCACAAGAGTCCGGTGGGGCAGGCGTTTCATCAGTTCTTTGGCGAAAACACCCTGCGTTCGGACTTGTCGGTATCGGTGCCGGAACTCGGTTCACTGCTCGATCACACTGGGCCGCTGGCCGAAGCCGAAGAGCGCGCCGCGCGCAACTTCGGCGCCGATCACACGTTTTTCGTGATCAATGGCACCTCGACCGCCAACAAGATCGTCTGGCACTCGATGGTCGGTCGGGATGATCTGGTGCTGGTCGATCGCAACTGCCACAAGTCGGTGCTGCACGCGATCATCATGACCGGCGCGATCCCGCTGTACCTGTGCCCGGAGCGCAATGAGCTGGGGATCATCGGCCCGATTCCGCTGAGCGAATTCAGCCGCGAATCGATTCAGGCGAAGATCGACGCCAGCCCGCTGACCAAGGGCCGGGCGCCGAAAGTCAAACTGGCGGTGGTGACCAATTCGACCTACGACGGCCTGTGCTACAACGCCGAGCTGATCAAACAGAGCCTGGGCAATAGCGTTGAAGTGCTGCATTTCGATGAGGCGTGGTACGCCTACGCGGCGTTTCACGAGTTCTTCGCCGGGCGTTATGGCATGGCCACCTCGCGCACCGAGGACAGCCCGCTGGTGTTCACCACTCACTCCACGCACAAGCTGCTCGCCGCGTTCAGCCAGGCCTCGATGATTCATGTGCAGGACGGCGGAGCGCGGCAACTGGACCGTGACCGTTTCAACGAAGCGTTCATGATGCACATCTCGACTTCGCCACAGTACAGCATCATCGCTTCGCTGGATGTGGCCTCGGCCATGATGGAAGGCCCGGCCGGGCGTTCGCTGTTGCAGGAAACCTTCGATGAAGCGCTGAGTTTTCGCCGGGCGCTGGCCAATCTGCGCCAGCACATTGCGGCGGACGACTGGTGGTTCTCGATCTGGCAGCCGCCCGGCGTCGAAGGCATCGACCGGGTGCAGACTGAAGACTGGCTGCTGCAGCCGGACGCCGACTGGCACGGCTTCGGCGAAGTCAGTGACGACTATGTGCTGCTCGACCCGATCAAAGTGACCCTGGTCATGCCCGGGTTGAATGCCGGTGGCGCGCTGAGCGAGAAGGGCATCCCGGCAGCGGTGGTCAGCAAGTTTCTCTGGGAGCGCGGGCTGGTGGTGGAGAAGACCGGGCTGTATTCGTTCCTGGTGCTGTTCTCGATGGGCATCACCAAAGGCAAGTGGAGCACGCTGCTCACCGAGTTGCTGGAGTTCAAGCGCAGTTACGACGCCAACATCAGTCTCGCGACCTGCCTGCCGTGCGTGGCGCAGCAAGACACCGCGCGCTATCGCGGCATGGGCCTGCGTGACCTGTGCGATCAACTGCACGCCTGTTACCGCAGCAACGCCACCGCCAAACATCTGAAACGCATGTACACGGTGCTGCCGGAAATCGCAATGAAGCCGGCCCATGCCTATGATCATCTGGTGCGCGGCGAAGTCGAGGCGGTGCCGATCGATGAGCTGGAAGGAAGGATCGCGGCGGTGATGCTGGTGCCGTATCCACCGGGAATTCCATTGATCATGCCCGGCGAGCGCTTTACCGAGGCAACCCGCTCGATCATTGACTACCTGAAGTTCGCCCGCACGTTCGATAGCAGCTTCCCCGGTTTTGTCGCTGATGTGCATGGACTGCAACATGAAGACGAGGGCAATGGACGGCAGTACACCGTCGATTGCGTCAAGGAATGAGGACTTTTCCGAGTATGCAACCGGTCATGAATCCGAAATACCCAGGGCTGTCGGTGCGCGTCGCCGACGATGGTTTCGCGGCGTACATCTGGGGCAGCGACTTCAGTTTCGAGGTGGCCGCGTACGGTGCCGCCCTCATTGGTCAACCGGTCGAGCGCTGGGCGGTGACGCCGATCGTGCCGTACCGCAAGTGCTACGGCATTGATCCTGAAGAGTTCAGCAGCTATCGCGATGCCGCCGACAGCGCGATTTTCATGGCGTATCTCGATGATGAGCCGGTCGGTCATCTGGTGATCAGCACCAACTGGAACGGCTTTGCCCATATCGATGAGCTGGCGGTACACGCACCGGCGCGCCGGCATGGTGTGGCCAAGGCGCTGCTGGATGTCGCGCAGTTCTGGAGTCGCAAGAAAAAACTGCCGGGGATCATGCTCGAAACCCAGAACAATAACCTCGGTGCCTGTCGCCTGTATGAGCGTTGTGGCTACGAGATTGGTGGTATCGACCATTTGCGTTATCGCGGGATTGATCCGAACACTGCGGAAATTGCGCTGTTCTGGTACCGGCTGTTCGATAACCCGCTGGAAAACCCACTCAGCTCGCCAGCATCGCCTCGGCTTGTTCCGTGATGATCGTCAGCAGGGTCTGAACCGCTGTCGGCGTGGCGCTGTGTCGGTAGGTCAGGGCATACAGGCTGATCGGCACCGCCGGTGACAACGGGCAGACATCCAGTCCGCTCGTCCGCGCGCCGAGGGCGGTGAACGGGTCGACGATGGCCAGGCCTTCGCCGGCCTCGACCATGCTGCGCATCATCTGATGGGTTTGTACTCGGGTCTGGATGCTCGGCGCCGGGCGTAGGGCCTGGAGTTTGTGCTCCAGCGCCGGGCTCAACGGGTCGTGGCCTTCGAGGCCGACCATTGCCTGGCCAGCGAGATCCTGCAGGGAAATGTATTTCTGCTTCGGTTGCAGCCAGCCGTGGGGCGCGAGCAGTTGCAGCTTGCCGTGGGCCAATGGCTGGCAATGGATGTCGGGGTGTTCCGGATCGTGCAGGCTCAGGCCCAGATCGCTTTCGCGCAGCAGCAGGCTGCGGACGATGTCGCAGGTCGGAGAGCTGAGCAAGCGGCAAGGAGCGTCGGGCAAGCGTCGGCGCAGCAGCGCGATACTTTGCGGCAACAGCTGTTGCGCCAGCGGCGGGGTGCCGATGATGCGCAGGGGCGGGGCGAGGTATTGCTTGAGGCTGCTGGCCAAGCGCTGCACCGGCTCCAGCGCCTGATAGACGTGAGCGATTTCCACCTGCAACGCCCGCGCTTCAGGCGTCGATTGCAGCCGGCCGCGTACGCTGGCGAACAGCATGAACCCCAACTCGCTCTCGGCTTCGCGCAAACGCTCTTCGACCTCGGTCACCGGGAGCTGCAGCCATTCGGCGGCGGTGCCCAGGTGACCGGTCTGCAAGAGCGCCTGAATCACTTCGATATGACGTAAACGCATGCGTGAAGTCCATGTTCAGCAGGTGGGGTCAGTGGCTGAATCCTACCCCAAGTCTGCGCATATGACTTCTGCTCATAACGGCCAGTTATGACGCGACGGTTGTCTCAGGCTCACGGGTCAGGGTAATACCTGACTGAACCAGGAGAAACTCGGTGTCACTGACTTTGTTGACGCGATCGCCAATGGCCAGTTTGTAAATCGGCTCCGAGCCAGTGGAACCGTCTGCCGACGGGGTGGATTCCTGGAACTCATGCACGGAATAAACGCGGCCTTCCGCATCTCTTGCATGGAACTGACCGACGAGTACTGCTGCCATCTGCTTAGAACCTCTGGAGATAAAACGCTTGATTTGCGGCTTGGTAGACCGTCATCAAGCCCTGTAAGTTTTCCTACAGGAAAAAAATAATCAGCGCGCAGGAATTTCCCTTGCTCGCTGGTGAAACTGTCATCGAATCATCTATAACTACTGGCTCTTCCCACCGACAGTCGAGAGTCTTCCATGAGCAATGTCTACAACGTCGCTGTAGTCGTCGGCAGCCTGCGCAAAGCATCGATCAACCGCAAAGTCGCGCTGGCGCTGGCCGAACTGGCACCGGCGAACCTCAAACTGAAGATTGTCGAGATTGGCGACCTGCCACTCTATAACGAAGACATCGACGGCGATTCACCGCCGGCAGCCTACAGCACTTTCCGCCAGGAAGTCGGTTCTTCCGACGCGGTGCTGTTCGTCACCCCGGAATATAACCGCTCGGTGCCGGCGCCTTTGAAGAATGCGATTGACGTGGGTTCGCGGCCGTATGGCAAAGCCGTCTGGAGCGGCAAACCGGGTGCGGTGATCAGCGTGTCGCCGGGGGCGATTGGCGGTTTTGGCGCCAACCAGCATTTGCGCCAGTCTTTCGTGTTTCTCGATGTGCCGTGCATGCAGCAGCCGGAAGCGTATCTGGGGGGCGCGGGTTCGGCGTTTGACGAGGCGGGCAAGTTGAGCGAGTCGGTGAAACCGTTCCTGCAGAATTTCATCAATGCGTATGGGAAATTTGTGGAACAACACAAAAAATAATCTGGTCAGAGCTGCGATAAAACAGAGATCCTGTGGGAGCGGGCTTGCTCGCGAAGGCGGTGTGTCAGACACAAAGTTGTCATCTGACACACCGCTTTCGCGAGCAAGCCCGCTCCCACGTTTGGATCTCCACTCATTGAATAATTGAAGGCTGTCGCGAATGCTCGCTGCGTCACTGATCTTCCTGCTGACCATCACCCTTGTCATCTGGCAACCCAAAGGCCTCGGGGTCGGCTGGAGCGCGACGCTCGGCGCCGTGCTGGCACTGATCTTCGGCGTCGTGCACTTGAGCGATATTCCGCTGGTGTGGCAGATCATCTGGAACGCCACCGGCACGTTCGTTGCGCTGATCATCATCAGCCTGTTGCTCGACGAAGCCGGGTTCTTCGCCTGGGCCGCGCTGCACGTGGCGCGCTGGGGGCGGGGCAGTGGGCGCAAGCTGTTTGCCTTCATGGTGCTGCTCGGCGCGCTGGTGTCGGCGTTGTTCGCCAATGACGGCGCGGCGCTGATCCTCACGCCGATCGTGATTTCGATGCTGCTGGCGCTGCGCTTTTCCCCGGCGGCGACCCTGGCGTTCGTCATGGGCGCCGGCTTCATCGCCGACACCGCGAGCCTGCCGCTGGTGGTGTCGAACCTGGTCAACATCGTTTCGGCGGACTTCTTTCACATCGGCTTCAACCGCTATGCGGCGGTGATGGTGCCGGTCAACTTCGTCAGCGTGGCCGCGACGCTAGGCGTGCTGATGTGGTTTTTCCGCCGCGACATCCCCAAGGCCTACGACCCCGAACAGCTCGAACAGCCGCACACGGCGATCCACGACAAAGCCACGTTCTATGCCGGCTGGGTGGTGCTGGTGATTTTGTTGATCGGCTGCTTCTTCCTCGAACAGCTGGGCATCCCGATCAGCGCGATCTCGGCGGTCTGCGCGGCGCTGCTGCTGGGGATCGCCGCCCGTGGCCACAAGATTTCCACGCGCAAGGTGCTGAAAGAAGCGCCGTGGCAGATCGTGATTTTCTCGCTGGGCATGTATCTGGTGGTCTATGGCCTGCGCAATGCCGGGCTGACCGGCTACTTGGCCGGCTGGCTGGATGTGTTTGCCGGGTACGGTGTGTGGGGCGCGGCGCTGGGCACAGGGGTGCTGACCGCGCTATTGTCATCGATCATGAACAACTTGCCGACGGTGCTGATCGGCTTGTTGTCGATCGATGCCAGTCAGGCCAGCGGTGTGATCAAGGAAGCGATGATCTACGCCAACGTGATCGGCAGCGACTTGGGGCCGAAAATCACCCCGATCGGCAGTCTGGCGACCTTGCTCTGGCTGCATGTGCTGGCGCGCAAGAATATCCGGATTGGTTGGGGCTATTACTTCAAGGTCGGGATTGTGCTGACGGTGCCGGTGTTGTTGATTACCTTGGCGGCTTTGGCGCTGCGGTTATCCCTTTAGACCGAGTTGCCCCAATCGCGAGCAGGCTCACTCCTACCTTGGAATGCGTTCCCCTGTAGGAGTGAGCCTGCTCGCGATAGGGCCGGTTAAGGCACTACAACTCTCACACCTGCCCCGGCACATTCGGCCAAAGATCCGCCACCAGAAACAACCGCTCCGCCTCTTCCCATTCGCCCCGCGCATTCTCGGTCAGGCGCACCAGCAGTTGCGCCGGGGCCATCGGTTCCAGGTCGTCCAGCCACATCTGCAGATGTTCAGCACTCCAGGTCTGATCCGCCGGGTAGTGTGCCGGCGCCAGCCATGCATGGCGGGGCAGGGGTTGCCAGCGCCCGGCCGGACGCTGAGCGACGAATGCCGACCAGTCCTTCTGATGCAGCCAGCTCCCACGCAAATGTTGCGGATGCGCGCCGCTCGGTGATGCAGACGTGCCGGGCCACGGGTACAACAGGTATCCGCCCAGCCACAACTGCGCACTGAACACCTCGATATCCAGCTTCGCCAGCACCTCACGGCTTTCCGGGCGCGCCGAGATCGGCAGTTGGTGTTCGGCCAGATGCGCCAGTTTGCGGTCCAGTCGATCATGACAACCCGGCCCCAGCCATTGCGCCGGGTCGTGGCCGTCGCCTTCCTGCGGGCCGAGGTAGAGCTTGATCGCCAGTTCCAGGTGATGCACGCCGTCGCGGTCGCGCAGCAGCATGTCGAGTTCACCGAGGGTGTGGCCTTCGCGGCGGATCGGCAGGTTGGCGGCAATCAGTTCGATGCCCGGCGCATGCTCCACGGCAAACTGCCACAACCGTTCGTAATACAGGCCCAGCCGCCGCGTGCGCGCCTGCGACAGCCAATGCAACAAGCCATAACTGTCGCGATCGAGTTGCCGCAGCCAGTGCTCCAGGCGCTGCGGATCACTGACCCAGTCGCTGCCGGCCAGCGGATGGCGCTGCGGCCACGGCGTTGCGGCCAGCATCGGAGGGGCGAGAATCACCCACGCCAGGTCACGCACTTCCGGATGGCGTAATTGGTGTGGTAACTGGAGCAGGTCGGGAAACAGGATCATCTTGCGAGCATAGCCTTAAACACGCGCGCACCCTTGAGGCTGAAAGGATTTTGTCTATCGCGGGCTTTCGCCCATAATCGTGTTTTTCGCGTTTTCGATTGTCCGCAGAGGTCCCATGGAGCAATTTCGTAATATCGGCATCATCGGTCGCCTGGGCAGTTCCCAGGTGCTGGATACCGTCCGCCGACTGAAACGCTTTCTGCTCGATCGTCACCTGCACGTGATTCTCGAAGACACCATCGCCGAAGTCCTGCCGGGCCACGGCCTGCAAACCTCGTCGCGCAAGATGCTCGGCGAAGTCTGCGACATGGTCATCGTCGTCGGCGGTGACGGCAGCCTGCTCGGCGCCGCGCGGGCGCTGGCCAAGCACAATATTCCGGTGCTGGGGATCAACCGTGGCAGCCTTGGTTTCCTCACCGACATTCGTCCCGATGAGCTGGAAGTCGAAGTGGCCAAGGTGCTCGACGGCCATTATCTGGTGGAAAACCGCTTCCTGCTGCAAGCCGAAGTTCGCCGCCATGCCGAGGCCATCGGCCAGGGCGATGCGTTGAACGACGTGGTGCTGCACCCGGGCAAATCGACGCGGATGATCGAGTTCGAGCTGTACATCGACGGCCAGTTCGTTTGCAGCCAGAAGGCCGACGGCCTGATCGTCGCCACGCCGACCGGTTCCACCGCGTACGCGCTGTCCGCTGGTGGCCCGATCATGCATCCCAAGCTCGATGCCATTGTGATCGTGCCGATGTACCCCCATATGTTGTCGAGTCGGCCAATTGTGGTCGATGGCAACAGTGAGCTGAAAATCGTCGTGTCGAAAAACATGCAGATCTACCCGCAAGTCTCTTGCGACGGGCAGAACCACTTCACCTGCGCGCCGGGCGACACCATCACCGTCAGCAAGAAAGCCCAGAAGCTGCGGCTGATTCACCCGCTCGACCACAACTACTACGAAGTCTGCCGGACCAAGCTCGGCTGGGGCAGCAAGTTGGGTGGTGGAGGCGACTGATGCTCGATCCCGCGCGCAGTTATGACTTGATTGGTGACGTGCACGGATGCGCCCTGACCCTCGAACACTTGCTTGACCGACTCGGTTATCACAAGCAGGGCGGGGTCTGGCGGCATCCATCGCGCATGGCCGTGTTCGTCGGCGACATCATCGACCGTGGCCCGCGAATCCGCGAGGCGCTGCACATCGTCCACGACATGGTCGAGGCCGGGCAGGCGCTGTGCATCATGGGCAATCACGAATTCAACGCACTGGGCTGGAGCACGCCGGCGCTGCCGGGCAGCGGCAAGCAGTTCGTCCGAGAGCACACGCCGCGCCATGCACGCCTGCTGCAGGAAACCCTGACCCAGTTCGAAGACCATCCGGGCGACTGGCATGACTTCCTCAACTGGTTCTACGAGCTGCCGCTGGTGGTTGATGCCGGGCGCTTCCGTGTGGTGCACGCCTGTTGGGATGCCAGCCTGATCGAACCATTGCGCGGGCTGTTTCCCGATGCGCGCATCGACGAGCATTTTCTCCAGGCCTCGGCCGTGCCCGGCAGTTTCGCCTGCACCGTGTTCGACCGCTTGCTGCGCGGCACCGACATGCGCCTGCCGGATGGCTTGACCATGACCAGCGGCGACGGTCTGGTGCGCTCGTTCTTCCGCACCAAATTCTGGGAAGACGACCCGAAAACCTACGGCGACATCGTCTTCCAGCCAGATGCGCTGCCGGAGCCGGTGGCGCAGAAGCCGCTGACCTCCAGCGAAAAAAACAATCTGCTGCGCTACGGCATTGACGAGCCGTTGTTGTTCGTCGGCCACTACTGGCGCAGCGGCAAACCGGCGCCGATCCGCCCGAACCTCGCGTGTCTCGATTACAGCGCGGTGCTCTACGGCAAACTGGTGGCCTATCGTCTGGATCAGGAAACACGCCTGGATCCGCATAAATTTGTCTGGGTCGATGTCGAGCGGCCGGAGGTGCTGCAATGAGTGCGGTAGCGGTATTGCGTCTGCCGTTGGCGGTGGACCTGAGCGGTTTCGTCAAGCTGCTGCAACGGATGCAGGTGCCGCATCGGGTCAGCGAAGAGGCGGGCGAGCAGGTGCTGTGGGCACCTTCGGAAATCAGCGAAGACGTACGTTCGCTGTACGAGCGCTTCCCGGCCGGTGACCCCGATCAGCAACTGGACATCCCGCTGGCGCCGACTTTCAAGCGTCCGAGCTTCGCCGAGCAACTCAAACACGCCAAGGCCACCGGGTTGATCCTGCTGCTGAGCCTGCTGGTCGGTGGCCTGACCTATCTGGGCGACAACCTCGACACCATTCGCTGGCTGACCTTCCTCGACTTCCGCGTGGTCGGCGAGTACATCCAGTTCACGCCGCTGGCCGACAGCCTGGCGGCGGGGCAGTGGTGGCGCCTGTTCACGCCGATGCTGCTGCACTTCGGCATCCTGCACCTGGCCATGAACGGCATGTGGTACTGGGAACTGGGGCGGCGCATCGAGTCACGTCAGGGCAGCATCAACCTGCTCGGTCTGACCCTGCTGTTCAGCCTGGTGTCGAACTACGCGCAGTTTGCCTGGAGCGGCCCGAGCCTGTTTGGCGGCTTGTCTGGCGTGCTCTACGGTTTGCTCGGCCATTGCTGGATTTTCCAGTTGCTGGCGCCGAACCCGGCGTATCGCCTGCCGCGAGGCGTGCTGGTGATGATGCTGGTGTGGCTGGTGATTTGCATGTCCGGACTGGTCTCGATGATCGGTTTCGGCCAGATCGCCAACGCCGCGCACGTCAGCGGGTTACTCATCGGATGCTTCACCGGTTTGTTGGGCGGTTTGTATAACCGCCGTAAACTGGCCGCCTGAAATTTTAAGTGAATAAAGAGCACGGAGACCCTGATGTCCTCTTTTAACGACATGATCAAAAACATCACCCCGGACATCTACGAGAGCCTGAAACTGGCCGTGGAAATCGGCAAGTGGTCCGACGGTGGCAAACTCACCGCCGAACAGCGCGAGCTTTCGCTGCAGGCGATGATCGCCTGGGAAATCCAGAACCTGCCTGAAGACCAGCGCACCGGTTACATGGGCCCGCAGGAATGTGCGTCGAAGTCGATCGAAGTGCCGAACATCCTGTTCAAGTCGGATGCCATCCATTGATCGAGATTGGCCGCGGTGCAATCAGCAAAATGTCGGCGCGCCTGGACGGGCCGAATGTGCAATACGCGTTTCGTCTGGATGACGTCGAGGTCCCGGTCAACCCCATGATCGGCACCACGGTGCGTCTGGAGTACCTGGGGGCGATTCATTGCACCCATTGCGGGCGCAAGACCAAAACCAGTTTCAGTCAGGGTTACTGCTACCCGTGCATGACCAAACTGGCGCAGTGCGATCTGTGCATCATGAGCCCGGAGCGTTGTCACTTCGAGGCCGGTACCTGCCGGGAGCCGGAGTGGGGGCAGAAGTTCTGCATGACTGATCATGTGGTGTATCTGGCCAACTCGTCGGGGATCAAGGTCGGTATCACCCGCGCCACGCAGTTGCCGACCCGCTGGCTCGATCAGGGCGCGAGTCAGGCGCTGCCGATCATGCGCGTATCGACGCGCCAGCAGTCGGGCTTCGTCGAAGACCTGTTCCGCAGCCAGGTGGCAGACAAGACCAACTGGCGCGCGTTGCTCAAGGGCGATGCGGCGGCGGTGGATCTGGCGCAAGTGCGCGATCAACTGTTTGAAAGCTGCGCCGAGGGCTTGCAAGGCCTGCAGCAGCGATTCGGCCTACAAGCAATTCAGACGATTGCCGATGTAGAACCTCTCGAAATCCGCTATCCGGTCGAGCAATACCCGGCCAAAATCGTCAGCTTCAACCTGGACAAGAACCCGATTGCCGAAGGCACGCTGCTGGGTATCAAGGGTCAGTACCTGATTTTTGACACCGGCGTGATCAACATTCGTAAATACACGGCCTATCAGCTCGCCGTGCATCAATAAGGATTCCAGCATGCGCACCGAACAACCGAAGATGATTTACCTGAAGGACTATCAGGCGCCCGAGTACCTGATCGACGAGACGCACCTGACCTTCGAGCTGTTCGAGGACCACAGCCTGGTCCACGCGCAACTGGTGATGCGCCGCAACCCGGAGCGTGGCCCAGGCCTGCCGCCGCTGGTGCTCGACGGCCAGCAACTGGAACTGCTGTCGGTAACCCTGGCCGACCAGGAACTGAGCGCCGGCGATTATCAGCTGAGCGAAAATACCCTGACCCTGCAGCCGGCCAGCGCCAGCTTCACGGTCGACACCAGCGTCCGGATTCACCCGGAAACCAATACCGCGTTGGAAGGCCTTTACAAGTCCGGCACGATGTTCTGTACCCAGTGCGAGGCCGAAGGCTTCCGCAAGATCACCTATTACCTCGACCGCCCGGACGTGATGAGCAAGTTCACCACCACGGTGGTCGCCGAGCAGCACAGCTATCCGGTGCTGCTGTCCAACGGCAACCCGATTGCCTCCGGCCCGGGCGAAGACGGCCGACACTGGGCGACCTGGGAAGACCCGTTCATGAAGCCGGCGTACCTGTTCGCGCTGGTGGCCGGTGATTTGTGGTGTGTCGAAGACACCTTTACCACCATGACCAACCGTAATGTCGCGCTGCGCATCTACGTCGAGCCGGAAAACATCGACAAGTGCCAGCACGCGATGAACAGCCTGAAGAAGTCGATGCGCTGGGACGAAGAGGTCTACGGTCGCGAGTATGATCTGGACATCTTCATGATCGTCGCCGTCAACGACTTCAATATGGGCGCGATGGAGAACAAGGGCCTCAACATCTTCAACTCCAGCGCCGTGCTGGCTCGCGCAGAAACCGCCACCGACGCCGCGCACCAGCGGGTCGAGGCAATCGTCGCCCACGAATACTTCCACAACTGGTCGGGTAACCGCGTGACCTGCCGCGACTGGTTCCAGCTGTCGCTCAAGGAAGGCTTCACCGTGTTCCGTGACGCCGGTTTCTCCTCGGACATGAACTCGGCCACGGTCAAGCGCATTCAGGACGTAGCGTACCTGCGTACCCACCAGTTCGCCGAAGATGCCGGCCCGATGGCCCACGCGGTGCGCCCGGACAGCTTCATCGAGATTTCCAACTTCTACACCCTGACCGTGTACGAAAAAGGCTCGGAAGTGGTCGGCATGATCCATACCTTGCTGGGTGCCGAAGGCTTCCGCAAGGGCAGTGACCTGTACTTCGAACGCCACGACGGCCAGGCCGTGACCTGCGACGACTTTGTCAAGGCCATGGAAGACGCCAACGGTGTCGACCTGACCCAGTTCAAACGCTGGTACAGCCAGGCTGGCACGCCGCGTCTGGCGGTCAGCGAGTCCTACGACGCCGCGGCGAAAACCTACAGCCTGACCTTCCGCCAGAGCTGCCCGGAAACCCCGGACAAGGTGGAAAAACTGCCGTTCGTGATCCCGGTCGAACTCGGTCTGCTCGACAGCAAAGGCAACGAGATCGCGCTGCGTCTGGCCGGTGAAACGTCGGCCCAGGGCACCACCCGCGTGATCTCGGTGACCGAGGCTGAGCAGACCTTTACCTTCGTCGACATCGCTGAACAGCCGCTGCCATCGTTGCTGCGTGGTTTCTCGGCACCGGTAAAACTGAGCTTCCCGTACAACCGCGACCAGTTGATGTTCCTGATGCAGCACGACAGCGACGGCTTCAACCGCTGGGACGCCGGTCAGCAACTGTCGGTGCAGGTGCTGCAAGAACTGATCGCGCAGCAGCAGAAGGGCGAGAGCCTGGTGCTCGATCCGCGATTGATCTCGGCGCTGAAAACCGTGCTGTCCGATGAGTCGCTGGATCAGGCCATGGTCGCCGAAATGCTTTCGCTGCCGAGCGAAGCGTATCTGACCGAAATCAGCGAAGTGGCGGATGTCGAGGCGATCCACACCGCTCGCGAGTTTGCCCGCAAGCAACTGGCGGACAATCTGTTCGAAGCGCTGTGGCTGCGTTATCAGGCCAACCGCGACTTGTCGAAGCAGACGCCGTATGTGGCCGAGGCCGAGCACTTTGCCCGTCGCGCGCTGCAGAACATTGCGCTGTCGTACCTGATGCTCAGCGGCAAGCCGGAAGTGCTGGCCGCTACGCAGGAACAGTTCGAAAACAGCGACAACATGACCGAGCGCCTGACCGCGCTGGCGGTGCTGGTCAACTCGCCGTTCGAAGAACACAAGGCCAAAGCGCTGGCGACGTTCGCCGAGCACTTCAAGGACAATCCGCTGGTCATGGATCAGTGGTTCAGCGTGCAGGCCGGCAGCACACTGCCGGGCGGTCTGGCGCGGGTGAAGGCGTTGATGCAGCACCCGGCGTTCAATATCAAGAACCCGAACAAGGTGCGTGCGCTGGTCGGTGCGTTTGCCGGGCAGAACCTGATCAACTTCCACGCCGCCGACGGTTCCGGCTACCGCTTCCTCGCGGATCTGGTGATCGAACTGAACGGCTTCAACCCGCAGATCGCTTCGCGGCAACTGGCGCCGCTGACTCGCTGGCGTAAATACGACAGCGCCCGTCAGGCGCTGATGAAGGCTGAGCTTGAGCGGATTCTGGCTTCCGGTCAGCTGTCCAGCGATGTATATGAAGTGGTGAGCAAAAGCCTGGCGTAACGCATAACGAAATGTGGGAGCGGGCTTGCTCGCGAAAGCGGTGTGTCAGACACGGAGATGTCGACTGGTATACCGTATTCGCGAGCAAGCCCGCTCCCACATGGGAGCGCGGTTACTCGGTTATTTCAGGTCGAATCGATCCAGCTCCATCACCTTGGCCCACGCCGCCACGAAGTCTTTGACGAACTGTTCCTTCGCGTCAGAACTCGCATACACCTCGGCCAGCGCGCGCAGTATCGCGTTGGAACCAAACACCAGATCGACCCGCGTCGCGGTCCACTTCACGCTACCGGTCTTGCGATCGCGTCCTTCGAACTCGTCCGCTGCCGCTGACGTCGGCTTCCACTCCACGCCCATGTCCAGCAGGTTGGTGAAGAAGTCGTTGCTCAGGGTTTCCGTGCGCGAGGTGAACACGCCATGCCGGCTCTGCCCGACATTCGCCCCCAATACCCGCAGACCACCGACCAGTACGGTCATTTCCGGAGCGGAGAGGGTGAGCAGTTGCGCCTTGTCGATCAGCAGCGCTTCGGCCGACACGGTGTATTTGCCCTTGCTGTAGTTGCGGAAACCATCGGCAATCGGTTCGAGGAAACCAAACGACTCGACATCGGTTTGCTCCTGAGTCGCGTCGGTGCGTCCTGGATTGAACGGCACAGAGACCGAGTGCCCGGCGTTTTTCGCCGCTTGCTCGACCCCGGCGTTACCCGCCAGCACGATCAGATCCGCCAGCGAGACTTTCTTGCCGGATGATCCGGCGTTGAACTCGTTCTGAATGCCCTCAAGGGTCTTCAGCACCTTGTCCAGTTGCTCCGGCTGGTTGGCCTGCCAGAATTTCTGCGGGGCCAGACGCAGACGTCCGCCGTTGGCGCCCCCCCGTTTGTCCGAACCACGGAATGTCGATGCCGCGGCCCAAGCGGTGGACACCAGTTGCGACACTGACAGACCGGACGCCAGCACTTTGCTTTTCAGCGCCGCCGCATCATTGCTGTCGATCAGTGGGTGAGTGGCATCGGGAATCGGGTCCTGCCACAGCAGTTCTTCGTTCGGCAGTTCCGGGCCGAGGTAGCGCGACAGCGGACCCATGTCTCGGTGGATCAGTTTGTACCAGGCGCGGGCGAAGGCGTCGGCCAATTGATCAGGATTGGCCAGGAAACGGCGGGCGATCGGCTCGTAGATCGGGTCGAAGCGTAGCGCCAGGTCGGAGGTGAGCATGGTTGGCGCGAGTTTTTTGCTTGGATCGTGCGCATGGGGAACGGTGCCAGCCCCCGCGCCGTTTTTCGGTTTCCACTGGTGCGCACCGGCCGGACTTTTGAACAGTTCCCACTCGAAACCGAACAGGTTTTCCAGGTAATTGTTGCTCCACTGAGTCGGGGTCGTGGTCCAGGTGACTTCGAGGCCACTGGTGATGGTGTCGGCGCCTTTGCCGGTGCCGAATGCGTTGCGCCAGCCGAGGCCCTGTTCTTCCAGGCCGGCCGCTTCCGGCTCAGGTCCGACATTGTCGGCCGGGCCGGCGCCGTGGGTCTTGCCGAAGGCGTGACCGCCGGCGATCAGCGCGACGGTTTCTTCGTCGTTCATGGCCATGCGGCCGAAGGTTTCGCGGATATCGCGACCGGAGGCGACCGGGTCGGGATTGCCTTCAGGGCCTTCCGGGTTCACGTAAATCAGGCCCATCTGCACGGCGGCCAATGGATTTTCCAGATTACGTTCGCCCTGATCGGTGCGGCTTTGCTCTTTGCCGTGCAAGTCCGGTTCGGCCACCAGCGTACCGTCACCCGGTTCCTGCATGGCCGACTTGTCTTTGCCGTAGCGGCTGTCGCCGCCGAGCCATTCGCGCTCCGAACCCCAATACACGTCTTCGTCCGGTTCCCAGACATCGGGACGTCCGCCGGAGAAGCCGAAGGTCTTGAAGCCCATCGACTCCAGTGCAACGTTGCCGGTGAGCACGATCAGGTCGGCCCAGGAAATATTGCGGCCGTATTTCTGTTTGATCGGCCACAGCAGTCGCCGCGCTTTGTCGAGGCTGACGTTGTCCGGCCAGCTGTTGAGCGGAGCGAAACGCTGTTGCCCGGAGCCGGCGCCACCGCGGCCATCGGCGGTGCGATAGGTGCCGGCGCTGTGCCAGGCCATGCGGATGAACAGCGGGCCGTAGTGGCCGAAGTCCGCCGGCCACCAGTCCTGGGAGTCGGTCATCAGCGCACGCAGGTCTTGTTTCAGGGCCTGGAAGTCCAGGCTATGGAAGGCTTTGGCGTAGTCGAAGTCCTTGCCCAGCGGATCGGACTTGGGCGAGTGCTGGCTGAGGATCTTCAGGTTCAGTTGATTCGGCCACCAGTCACGGTTTGTCGTACCACCACCGGCGGCGTGGTTGAACGGGCATTTCGATTCGTTTGCCATGTTCGAGTCCTTATCAGGTCTTGTGCGGCCGGCTCATGCCGACTTCGGACTAGTAAGGCTAGACCCGACTCGGGCAGTCAGCTAATAGGCCGACTATTGGAGGCTGATAGGCAAACTCTTCAATGAATGATGCTATGGAATGAGTTGAAAGGTTTTTAGCTCGAAATCGACTAAACGACTGTCATTTCTGACAGTGCGCGGAGGAATTAATAAAAAATATATTGGCTGCATGTTAAGGGCCTGATGAATCACAAACCTTTGTTGGCAATCGAGTCGGGAGTGTATTTGCATGAAAAATTCAATTAAACCAGAAGAGCAAATTCTTAAGCTGATTCATGAAGGTCGCGGTAAATATAAAGGCACGTTTAAAGCTAGCGTTGATAACGTAGAGTTCATGTTCGCGGATACGAACGTGGTGTTTCACAGGGCAGGAGAGGAATATTACATTGTTGGGGCTGATAGAGATAATAAAAACTCCGTAGCCTTCTGTGTTCCATGGGCTATAAAAGAAGGCCCTCACGAGGTGAAGTGGTACAAAGGTGGTCTGGTTTGGAGCGTTAGTAAGGGCGGCGATTTTCACGAGATTCAACAAGGGGTGGCAACTGTGACGTTCTTACAAAGCGGCGAATATAAATACGGTGTTAAAGGTGAAATCGATTTTAGTTTGCCTCGAGTAGGGAAAATAACAGGTAAATTTGAAATTAAGCTCCGTGAGTAAACGTAAAGGGACGGATCCAACCAATCCGTCCCTTCCCTGATTTCAACTCGATTGCACAGTCTCATCATCCGGCAACGCATCCAGCGGATCTTCCTGCCCCGGCAATTCAGTAATCACACTGAAATCCGTGACCTCGACCGCACCCAATCCATAACCCAGCAAATGAAACGAGAAAGCCTTGCGCTGTTGCGGGTTGTCGAAACTGAAATCCATCTTCAGCGGCTGATCCGCCGTGGCGACCATCTCGGTCGGCAGGCCCAGTTGCACGTCCTGTTCGAACTCCTTGGCCTTGAGCTGAATGTACGCCGCCTGCTGCGGGTCCACCGAGCGCACGGTCAGGCGCACGCGGGTGTGCGAACCCTTGGGCATTTCCAGGTATTGCGCACCGATCAGGTTATCGGCCCAGTCATCCTTGATCTGCGCCTGCAGCGGGATGACGTTGTTGCTGCCGAACTGGTAACGCTGATTGAGCGGGGTGCGCAGCAGCGACAGGTCCAGCGCCATGGCCCGCGCGGCAATCTGCCGGGCCTGCTGGCTGCTTTCATTGCCCTTGAAGGTGGCCCGCTCGGCAATGAACCCGGCGCTTTCGTAGTAGCGGCAGCGGCGCGGCATGTCGCACTCGGAAAAGATCCCCTGGCCGTTGTGGTAGCGCAGCTTGCCGTTGGTGTAGGACATGATTTCGCGTCCGCTGTCGTAGTCGCGGAACAGCGAACGGCCGCTCAGCGCCGACGGCACCGGCAGATCGAAATAGTCGAGGATCGACGCGCTCAGATCGACATGACCGTAGACCCCGGCATTCAGTCGCGGCAGTTGCTCGTGTTCCGGGGCCAAGGTCAGGTTGAAACCCCAGGACGACGCCAGACGCACGCCATCGATGCCGTGGGATTCGTCCGAGGTGATCACCACCAGCGTGTCTTTCAGTACGCCCTGGCGTTCGAGACCGCTGAGAAACTGCTCCAGCGCATCATCGAGATAACCGACGGCAGCCTGTTTCGGCGTCTCGTAGCGCGCCAGATAGTCTTCCGGTGCGGAGTAGGGCTGGTGCGTGCCGACGGTCAACAGAGTGAGCATCCACGGTTGCTTCTGCTTCTTCAGTTGGCCGACGTAATCCAGCGCGCCTTCGAAGAACGCCTTGTCATCCTTGCCCCACGGAAACTCCAGATAGTTGGCGTTGCTGAACCACTCCAGACCATGGGTCGCATCGAAACCGATGTGCGGCATGATCTTGTCTTTGGCCATGAAACGCAGACCGGCGCCTTGCAGGTAATGAGTGCTGAAGCCGTTCTGCCGCAGCTGCGCCGGCAGGCAGGCCTGATTGCGCTCCTGCTGGGTGAGCATTTCCACGCCTTTGGGCGTGCCGTTGTTGAGCTTGTCGTAATCGCCACAGAGCATGGCGTACAGGCCGCGAATGGTCTGGTGCGTATGCAGCACGTAATCCGGGGTGTTCATGCCGCGCTCGGCCCAGCGGCTGAGATTGGGCATAAGGTCTTCCTGATAATGACTGCCGATGGCCTCGCGATTGGCGCGGATGTAAGCGCCGGGAATGCCTTCCAGGGCGATGATCAGCACATTGCGCGCCTGACCCGGTGCGGCCAGCAGCTTGTGGCCATTGAGATCCAGATCGGTCAACCCGGCCATCTGTGGCGCGGGTTCTTCGACGTCACCGTCCAGCCATTCCTCGGCCTGCAACTGCAGATCGGCGACTTGCGAGGCGAGCAACTGATGCGGCAGGTTGTACAGGCGCCACGGATCCTCCTCGCTCGGCCACTGGTTTTGCACGCCCCAGTGCGCGGCGAACAGCAGCGCCGGTGCGGCCCACACGGCACGGTGCAGAGCAGCAGCGGGCTGCGCGCGATTGGCGAAACGCGTCAGCAACCAGAGCAGCAGCGCCAGCAACAGGGCCACGCCCAGCGCCGGATGGGCAAAGCCGCCACCGGTGGAGTTCTCCACGAACTGCGGGTCAATCAGGTAATGCAGGTCGGCAGGATTCGGCAGTCGGCCGACAGCGCTGACCAACTCCGCCGTCGCCACCGCCAGCACCCCCCAGAACAGCAGCAACGGCAACGCCAGCCACCACGCACGGCGATGCAGCAACAGCACCAGCAAACTGCCAATCGCCAGGTCGGATAAATAGCCAAACGACGACGACCAGCCCAACGCCGCGCGCAAGCACACCGGTACGATCAGCACCAGCAGAATCAGGGAAAACAGGCGGGCATGCGGCTGCCGCAACCAACGCAAAAGAACGCTCACAAACAAAGACCTTCCAGCCATCAAACCGTCATAAAAGTGTGCGCGATGATACCAAGGGTGGGCTGTCTGATCGCCCTTTTAAACTACCGGCTGATCCGCTCTCGCAGGCACGGCGCAGGGCTTGAGGCCGTGACTGGCGTTGGTGTCAGCCCGCTAGCGACGGACGCCCAGCTTGTAACCGGTGGCAGATTTATTGTTTCAGGCTGTTTAAACCGGCGCACGATGGCAAACGTGAGCGTGCTATGGATATTCGATAACGGTATTTAATTTCTGTTTTTTATAGCGATAGAGTTCGGCCTTTCAGCAATCCACCCTGCTGCGAGGTTGTCATGGCCATACCGTTCAACCGTTCTGCGCTGACTCTGTTGGCCGCATCCCTGGCAGGCAGTCTGCTGTTCAGCGCCGGCGCCCAGGCCGAAGGCAAGATCAGCATCGCCCAGCAATTCGGCATCGGTTATCTGATTCTCGATGTGGTTCGTGATCAGCAGTTGATCGAAAAACACGGCAAGGCACAGGGGCTGGAGATCAAGGTCGACTGGAACAGCATCTCCGGCGCCACTGCGATGAACGAAGCGCTGCTGACCGGCGCGCTGGACGTGGTCTCCGCCGGGGTGCCGCCGATGCTCACCGTGTGGGATCGCACCCGGGGCAAACAGAACGTCAAGGCGATTGCCTCGCTCGGCTCGATGCCCAATTACCTGCTGACCAACAACCCGAACATCAAGACCCTGAAGGATTTCAGCGACAAGGATCGCATCGCCGTGCCGGCGGCGGGCGTGGGGTTCCAGTCGCGGACCCTGCAGATCGAAACGGCCAAGGAATTCGGCAATGACCAGTACAAAAAATTTGACGACATCTCGGTCAGCCTGCCGCATCCGGACGCCACGGCGGCGCTGATTGCCGGTGGTTCGGAAATCAACTCGCACTTCTCCAGCCCGCCGTTCCAGTATCAGGCGTTGCAAAACCCCAATGTGCACAAAGTGCTGAGTTCCTACGACGTGCTCGGCGGTCAGGCCACGTTCAACGTGCTCTACACCACGGAAAAATTCCACGACGAAAATCCCAGGACCTACAAGGCGTTCTACGACGCGTTGGCCGAAGCGGAAAAAATCATCAAGGCCGACAAGCTCGCCGCCGCCCAGGCGTACATCCGCGTCGAACAGTCGAAGCTGCCGCTGGCGCTGGTCGAGCAGATCGTCAAAGACCCGGAAATCGACTTCACGGTAGTGCCGCAGCGCACGTTTATCTATGCCGAGAAATTGCAGGAACTGGGCGTGCTGAAGAACAAGGCTGGCAGCTGGAAGGATTACTTTTTTGAAGAGGCGCATGGTGGCGCGGGGAGCTGATAACGGCTCGCCAAAGAGTTGAAGCCTGTGGTCGTTTCTGGACAGCCTGATGGCCACTCAGTAGCATCCGCGCTCAACGGATTTTCCCTTCGCACGTCGTCCGACGTGGAGTTCTCAAGGAATCGACATGCGCGACACCCCCAATGGCGAACAACGAACGGTCGTGACCTTGGTCAACGGCGAGATTCATCACGAAACCCAGATCAGTTTCAGCTCGGTGTCGGTCGTCAATGGCGAAGTGCGGGTGCATACCGCTGAAGGCAATCAGATAAATGTCCAGGTACCGGGGGCGGACTTCTCATTGCGCTTTGATCTGGATGGAGTGCAGCAGATTCCAGTGGCGCAGCAGGCACCGGTTGAAACGGTGCCCGTCGACAACAACCTGAAGCTGTTCACCTGGAAAACCGTACTGATCACCCTTGGGCTGTGGACAGTGGTCAACCTGATCACTGGTTGGCTGGGATTTTTTGCGGCGGCCGGTTATCTCGGTTATCGCTGGAGTCAGGTGTTGAAGCGCAAGCAGCAGTTGGCTGTGGCGCCCGTGGAGAAAACTGCAGCGGCATCGCGCTCGGGGATGTCGAGAGAAAGCGTGCGCAATGCACTGGCCCGCAAGCGCGGCTGACATGCGCGATAAAAAAGGGGCAACCTGATCATCAATCAGGCCGCCCCTTTTTATTACCGCCAAGTCAGATCAATGCATCTTGCTGTGATCGTGGCCTTCCATGTGTGTCAGCGCACGCACTTCGGCTTTGACTTCGACGGTTTCTTTCTCGCCCTTGGCGTTTTCCACGGTCAGGGTCAGCGGTACGCTTTCGCCTTCCTTGAGCTGGCCGGTCAGGCCCATCAGCATCACGTGGTAGCCGTTCGGGTCGAAGGTGACGGCTTTGCCGGCTGGCAGGTCAACCGATTTGACCGGGCCCATGCTCATCACGTCGTTCTTCATCGACATTTCGTGGATCTGCACATCCTTGGCCACTGGCGAGGCCACGCTCAGCAGTTTGCTGTCGCTGTCCGCGGTGACGGTCATGAACGCGCCGCTGGCCGATTGGGTCGGCACGGTCGCACGCACCCAGGCATCATCGACCTTGGTCTGAGCCGAGGCTTGAAACGCCAGGCCCAGCAGGGACAGGGCGAAAACGGCGCGTTTGATGTTGTTCAAAACGGGGTGCATCAGCAGACCTCCATAACGGTGAGCAAATCTTCCGTGCACTCTTGTGCCGAAAGCGATACAGACAGACCCATGCGCAACTGGCCGCGCGAGTCGTAGACGTAACTGGTGGACGTGTGGGAGATGGTGTAGGTGTCGCCGGCCGGCACCTTCTCGAAGAACACGTCGAATTCCTTGGCGGTGGCCTGGGTTTCTTCCAGCGTGCCGTACAGTGCGACGAAGCTCGGGTCGAAGGCTTTGACGTAGGCGTCGAGGATCTGCGGCGTGTCGCGTTCCGGGTCGAGGGTGATGAAGATCACCTGCAGACGGTCGCCGTCCTTGCCCATCAGCTTCTTGATTTGCGCGGCGCGGGCGAGGGTGGTCGGGCACACCGCCGGGCATTGGGTGAAGCCGAAGAAGATCATCGGCATCATCCCGCGAAAGCTCGACAGCGTCATGGTTTCGCCGTCGGTGTTCTTCAGCTTGAAGGTGCGTCCGAGGATCTTGTCACTCAGGTCCTTGCCGTACTTGTACGACAGTTGGCCACGGGTGTCGCAGCCCGCGAGCAGGCCCAGGCCCAGCACGCCCATTCCCGCAAGCACCTTGCGGCGAGTCAACAAAGCCGTCATCTAATACCGCCTTTTGCAGCCCGTCAGTCGGCAGGACTGGCGGGGGGTTAACCGTAAAAGCGGCGCATGATACCAAACTGACGGCAGACGCCGGCCACGGATCGCCGCGCGGCGCAGGATCGGGCGACAAAAGGTGTAAGAAAAAGTGACGAGGGGCTACTGAACCCGGGCCTCATTGGCCTGCCAGCCGCCGCCCAGCGCGGTGTACAGGTTGACCTCGGCGACCAGTTGCGCGAGGCGATCAGTAATCAGCCCCTGCTGTGAACTGAACAGTGAACGTTGCGCATCAAGAAACGTCAGGCTGCTGTCGACACCGTTTTGATAGCGGTGCTGCGCCAGGTTGTAGTAGTCCTGAGTCGCCTGCACCAGATCGCGTTGCGCCTGCAATTGCTGCTGATAAGTGCTGCGCGCCGCCAGGCCGTCGGCGACTTCCTGAAACGCGGTTTGAATCGATTTTTCGTATTCGGCGACCGCCACATCCTTCTGCAACTTCGAATAATCCAGACTCGCGCGCAGGCTGCCGGCGTTGAAAATCGGCAGGTTGATTTGCGGCTGGAACGTCCACGCCCCGGAGCCGCCGCTGAACAGTCCGGACAGATCGCGGCTGGAAGTGCCGGCGCTGGCGGTCAGGCTGACACTGGGGAAAAACGCCGCGCGCGCTGCACCGATGTTGGCGTTGGCCGCTTTCAGTTTGTACTCGGCCTGCAGAATGTCCGGGCGCCGTTGCAGCAGGTCCGACGGCAACCCGGCCGGCAATTGCTGAACCAGATCGCTGGCCAGTGGTTGCGCCGGCAGTTGCTCGGGGACCTGAGCGCCAACCAGTAGCGTCAGGCTGTTGAGATCCTGCGCCACCTGGCGTTTGTATCGCGCCAGATTGGCCCGCGAACTGTCAACGCTGGTCCTGGCCTGCGCCTGTTCCAGCGCCGAAGACTTGCCGGCCTCACGGTTGCGCGTGGTCAGGCGCAGGCTTTGCTCATCCGCGGCCAGGGTCTGGCGCGTCAGTTCGAGCAACTCCTGATCGGCGCGCCAGGTCAGGTAGGCATTGGCGACGTTGGCCACCAGACTCAGCTCGGCACTGCGCCGCGCCTGTTCGGTCGCCAGCCAGGTTTGCAGCGCCTGTTCGCTGAGGCTGCGCACCCGGCCGAAAAAATCCAGCTCATAGGCACTGACACCCAGATTCACCGCATAGGTCGAATTGATCATGGCTTTGCTGCGGGTCACGCTGGGCGGCATGCGCTGGCGCGACTCGCTGGCATTGGCCGACACCGCCGGCAGCAAATCGGCGCGCTGGATGCGGTACTGCGCCTGAAACGCCTCGACGTTCAGCGCGGCCACCCGCAGATCGCGATTGTTCACCAGCGCGCTTTCGATCAACTGTTGCAGCGCCGGGTCGTTGAACAGCGTGCGCCAGTCTTCAGTGCGCGCTGCGGCGGATGTCGGTGCCGGGTAAACCGCGCCTTGCGGGTACTGCGCAGCGCTCGGTGAGGCAGGGCGCTGGTACTCGGGAATCAACGAACAACCGGCCAGCAGGACGGCGAAGGACAGCAGGGAAATGCGCAGCATCGAACGCTCTCATGCAGAAAAAACACGTGCCGGGAACCGCGTCCCCACACCACCATCGAACACTGTTGAACACGACTGTGCGGTTACGCCCCGGCCATCCAGCGCGCCAGACCATGCCGTCCGCTGACCCCCAGTTTGGCGGTCGCTCGCTTGAGGTAGGTCTCGACGGAACTGCTCTTGACCCGCAGCTTCTCGGCCAGTTGCGGCACGGTACCGCCGGTCAACAAACCGAGGCAGACTTCTTTCTCTCGGGCCGACAGCACGATGCCGCCCAGCGCCAGACGTTCGTCGAACACCTGCTGCAACGGCGCCTGCTCCAGATCGGCCAAGGGCAGGCGCGGCTGTTTGGCGACGATCTGCCGACTGAGCTGCGCGTGCCGTTCGATCAGCGGCAACAGGGTGTCGGACAGGCTTTTGAGAAACGACAGTTCCGGCAGGGAAAACACCCGTTGCGTATGCGGTCGGTAGAACGAGATGACACAGCGGCGATTAGAGGTGCGGGACACCAGATTGCACTGGTGCACGCTGTGCTGCGGATGTTGCGGCTGGAGCGACGCTTTGAGTTGAATCAGCAGGGAGTCATTCATCTCGATCATCTTCTGCAACAGCGGATGATCGTCCGGGCGCGGCAACGAGTCCGGCGGCGGGAAGGTCTGCGGCAGGCCAGCGCTGCCCAGCGCCTTGATCTCGACCACGCTGGCCTGGCGCTCGTCCAGCGTCCATTCGCTGAGATCGACGCGATTGACCGGCACCAGGGTGTCGACCAACTGGAACAGGTTGCTGGCGAAATGATCGTCGCCGGTGCTGGCAATCAGTTCCCCCAGTTGCCAGTAGAAATGCGGGTTTTCCATGTTGCGAATGCTGCCGGTCAGATTCATATCCTTGTCATCCCTGGTTCCGAGTCATCACCGAGTCGTCCGCTGTTTATGCAAAAGCCGCCCACGTAATCGTCTCTCCTTGAAACTGATCTGGGGCGGGATTTAAGCCTATGGATTTGTCCTACGTCTGTAGGGGAAAACAGGGACACAAAGTGCCATCATTCCTGAAAGTTGGCGCCGGGCTTCTGACGCCATTTGCTACAGGTGTTGCGCATCGCGTGACTGTTTGGTCACGGCAAGACCTTGAAAACCGGGGCAGTGGCGTTTTTTTGAGGTCACAACGCAGGTCGATGGCAGCGCTGGTGTGTGGCATTTTTCCTACAGAATTTTCAGTGTTTCCTCTCCGAACTTTTAGTGGGTTCCCACCCAATCAGGGGCTACAAGCGCTGACAGGCCAGCGCCCGGGGCGGGGTTGTCCGGGTTTTACGTGTCATGTCGGCATCGGGGCCGATGCTTGAATAGGCGCAAAATCACATGAGAAGGATCTTATGCCGCCTATTTCTGCCCCTGCGGTGGCCACGCCGTCCGCATCGCTCCAGACGTATCCGCTGACCGCTGCGCAGCTGGATATCTGGCTGGATCAGCTGAGTCGCGGGGATTCGCCGCTGTACAACATCGGCGGCTACCTGGACCTCAGCGGGCCGCTGGATCCGGCGCGGATGCAGGCTGCGCTGGAAGCACTGGTAGCCCGGCATGACGCGCTGCGCACGATTCTGCTGCCGGGCGCTGGCGCCGATGGCCTGCCTTTGCAGCAGTTCGCCCGGTCAGTAGCGGTGCCGATGCCGATCGACGATGTGTCGGCGCACAGCGACCCGGAATCGGCGGCGCGGGCATTGGTGCAGGCGCGCATCGATCAGCCCTTTGTGCTGGACGGCGGCTGCCTGTTGCGCTTTCTGTTGATCCGCCTCGATGAGCAGCGACACTGGCTGTCCGTGCAGGCGCATCACTTGATCGTCGATGGCTGGGGCTTCGGCGAAATGTTCAAGTCGCTGGACGAGATCTACAACGCGCTGGCGCACGGCCAACCGGCACCGGTCGCGGCGCCGTCGTACATCGACTTCATCGAGGACGATGCGCGCTATCAAGCGTCGCCGCGTTATGCGCAGGATCGCGCCTATTGGCTGGACAAGTACCGACAATTGCCCGAGCCGCTGTTGCTGCCACGGCATCAGCAGAGCCTGGCCGGCCAGACCGCGCAGACGCAGGTCTACGCGCAGCCCTTGCCGGCGTTGCTGCACGAGCGCATGCAGCAGGTGGCCCGAGCGTTCGGCGCGTCGGCGTTCCATGTGTTGCTGGCGGCGCTGCATGTCTACTTCAGCCGCACCGCACAACGTGACGAATGGGTGGTTGGATTGCCGATTCTCAACCGCTCCGGCGCGCGCTTCAAATCCACGCTTGGGCTGTTCGCCCAGGTCAGTGCGGTGCGTATGGGCTTCGGTCGCCACTGCACGTTCGCTGAACTGGTGAGTACGATCCGTGAGGAACTGCGCAAGGATTTCCGCCATCAGCGCTTCCCCGTGAGTGAGATGAATCGCGCCCTCGGCCTGCTGCGGGAGGAGCGCTCGCAGCTGTTCGAAGTCACTGTTTCCTACGAGCAGGGCACTCATGATTATCGCTACGGCGAGGCGTCGGGACGGATCATCAAGGCCTCGAACGTCGAAGAGGCCACACCGCTGGCGGTGCACTTGCTGAGCAATCTGGCCAATGATGACGCGCGGCTGTACCTGATCTACAGCGAGGCGTATTTCAACGCCGATGAAGTCAAGGCACTGGCCGAACGCTGGTTGCTGATTCTGGAGCAGGGACTGGAAGCGGTGAATCTGGCGGTGGCGGATTTCGATCTGAGCACGCCGGAAGAAACCGCGTTGCTGCAACAGTGGAATGCCACGCGGGTGGACTACCCGGCGCCGACGCCCCTTCAGCAACGTATCGAAGCGCAGGCGACGCTACGGCCGCACGCGCTGGCGGCGGTTGATCAGGGGCAAAGCCTGACCTATGCCGAACTCAATCAACGCGCCAACGCGCTGGCGCATCATCTGCTCGATCTCGGGGTGCGCCCGGATGACCGGGTGGCGATCGTTGCCCGGCGCGGCCTCGACACGCTGGTCGGACTGTTGGCGATCCTCAAGGCTGGCGCCGCGTATGTACCGCTGGATCCGGCGCATCCAGCCGAGCGCCTGAGCTACCTGCTGGAGGACAGCGCGCCCATCGCGGTGCTGACCCAGCGCGCGCTGCGCGGGCATTTGCCGGCGTTGTCGGTGCCGGTGATCGAGCTGGATCAGCCGAGTTGGTCGGCTGGCCGGGTCGACGCGCCGAAGGTGCCGGGGCTGACCCCGGCCAACCTCGCTTATGTGATTTATACCTCCGGCTCGACCGGCCTGCCCAAGGGGGTGATGGTCGAGCACCGCACCCTGTGCAATCTGGTCGATTGGCACGCTGATGTCTTCGACCTGCATGCCGGCAGCCATACCTCAAGCCTGGCCGGTTTCGGTTTCGATGCGATGGCCTGGGAAGTCTGGCCGGCGCTGTGCGTGGGCGCGACCCTGCACCTGGCGCCGGCCAGTGAAGGTAGCGAAGACATCGATGCGCTGCTCGACTGGTGGCGTGCGCAGCCGTTGGACGTGAGTTTTTTGCCGACGCCGATCGCCGAATACGCGTTCAGCCGCCAGCTCGATCACCCGACGTTGCGCACGCTGCTGATCGGTGGCGATCGCCTGCGCCAGTTCCCGCGTCAGCCATCGTTCGAAGTGATCAACAACTACGGCCCGACCGAAGCCACCGTGGTGGCGACCTCGGGGCGCATCGACGCCGGGCAGGCGCTGCACATCGGCAAACCGGTGAGCAACGCCACGGTGTATCTGCTCGACGAGCAGCAGCAACCGGTGCCGCTTGGCGTGACGGGCGAGTTGTACGTCGGTGGGGCCGGGGTGGCGCGCGGTTACCTGAACCGCGCAGAGCTGAGCGCCGAACGCTTCCTGCGTGATCCGTTCAGTGCTGAACCGGGCGCGCGCCTGTACCGCACCGGCGACCTCGCGCGGTGGCGCGCCGACGGCAATCTGGAGTATCTGGGGCGCAACGATGATCAGGTGAAAATCCGTGGCATCCGGATCGAGCCGGGGGAGATCGAGAGCGCACTCGCCAGCCATCCAGCGGTGCGCGAAGCGGTGGTGCTGGTGCGCGACGGGCAATTGCTGGCGTGGTTCACCGAGCAGGCGCCGCTGGACATCAATGAGCTGCACGCGCAACTGAAAACTCGCCTGAGCAGCGCCATGCTGCCGAGCGCCTATGTGCGTATGTCGGCGCTGCCGCTGACCGCCAACGGCAAGGTCGATCGCAAGGCACTGCCGGCGCCCGGGCCGGACGATCTGATCCGCCGCGAATACGAGGCGCCGCAGGGTGAGGTCGAAATCGCCCTGGCGCAGATCTGGGCCGAAGTCCTGCAAGTCGAGCGGGTCGGGCGTCACGATCACTTCTTCGAACTCGGCGGGCATTCGTTGCTGGCGGTGATCTTGATCGAGCGCATGCGTCAGCTCGATCTGAGCAGCGACGTGCGCGTGCTGTTCAGTCAGCCGACCCTGGCGGCGCTGGCGGCCTCCGTCGGCAGCGGTCGGGAAATCGAAGTGCCGGCCAACCGCATTGCCGCCGATTGCACCTGCATCACGCCAGAGATGCTGCCGCTGGTACAACTGCAGCAGGCGGACATCGAGCGAATCATCGCCACGGTGCCGGGCGGCGCGGCCAACGTGCAGGATATTTATCCGTTGGCACCGCTGCAGGAAGGCATTCTCTATCACCACATCACCGCTGAGCAGGGCGATCCGTACCTGCTGCAATCGCAACTGGCGTTCGACAGTCTTGAACGCGTCGAGGCTTTCGCCGCAGCGTTGCGAGAAGTCATGGCGCGCCACGACATTCTGCGCACTTCGGTGCTCTGGGAAGGCCTGAACACCCCGGTGCAGGTGGTGTGGCGCGCGGCAATTCTGCCGTTGCAGGAGGTCGAGCTGGACCCGGCCGACGGCCCGGTCATCGAGCAGTTGCACGCGCGCTTCAACGCCCGGCGTTATCGCCTCGACGTCAGCCAGGCGCCTCTGATGCGCCTGGTGTATGCCCGTGATCCGGCGCTGGATCGGGTGGTGGGGATTCTGCTGTTCCATCACTTGGCGATGGATCACATCGCCCTCGAAGTGATGCGCAGCGAAATGCAGGCCAGTCTGTCGGGGCAGGTCGTGGCGCTGGCGCCGCCGGTGCCGTATCGCAATTACGTGGCGCAGACGCGGCTGGGCGTCAGCGAGCAGGAACACGAGGCGTTTTTCCGCGCGCAACTGGCGGACATTGATGAGCCGACCCTGCCATTCGGCCTGCAGGAAGTGCAGGGCGACGGGCGCGGCATCGACGAAGCGCAGCAGGCGTTGCCGGCTGACGTCTATCAGCGCTTGCGCACCCAGGCGCGACAGGCCGGAGTCAGCGTGGCGAGCCTGATTCATCTGGCCTGGGCGCGGGTGCTGGCAGCGACGTCCGGCCAGCAGCGTGTGGTGTTCGGCACCGTGCTGATGGGGCGCATGCAGGGGGGCGAGGGTGCTGACCGGGCCTTGGGCGTGTTCATCAACAGCTTGCCGTTGCGCATCGATGTCGATGCGGGGGTGCTCGACGCCGTGCGCGCCACCCATGCGCGGCTGACCGCGCTGCTCGGGCATGAGCACGCGTCGCTGGCACTGGCTCAGCGCTGCAGCGGCGTCGCCTCGCCGTCACCGTTGTTCAGCGCGCTGCTCAATTATCGGCACAGTGACGAGTCCGAACTGCTGGAGCCATCCAGCCATGCCTGGCAAGGCATCGAAACCCTGGCCAACGAGGAGCGCACCAATTACCCGCTGACCATGAGCGTGGATGATTTTGGCAACGGCTTGCGCCTGACCGGCAGGGCTGTGGCGCAGATTGGCGCGCAACGGATTTGCGGTTACATGCAAGCGGCGTTGAGTGGCCTGGTGCAGGCCCTGGAGCAGACGCCGCAACAGCCGTTGAACCGTTTGCCGATCCTGCAGCCCGAAGAGTTGCAACGCTTGCTTATCACCTTCAACGCCACTGAGGTCGATTGTCCGCTGGACCAGCCACTGCACGCGTTGTTCGAAGCACAGGTGCGGCGTAAGCCGGAGGCCATCGCGCTGCAATCCGCGCAGGGAACCCTGACTTACCTTGAGCTCAATCAGCGCGCCAATCGTCTGGCCCATCACCTGCGTGAACTCGGCGTGCAACCGGACTCGCGCGTAGCAATCTGCGTCGAGCGCGGACTGGATCTGATCGTTGGTTTGCTCGGCATCCTCAAGGCTGGCGGCGCCTATGTGCCGCTGGACCCGGACTATCCGCTGGAGCGCCTGAACTACATGTTGCAGGACAGTACGCCGGTCGCACTGCTGGTGCATGACGCCACGCGGCAATTGCTCGGCGAACCGGGTGTGCCGCTGATCAATCTGGAGCACGGCAGTTGGGAGCAGCTGTCGTCAGACAATCTTCAAGTGCCGGGCCTGCGTGCGTCGAACCTCGCTTACATGATCTACACCTCGGGCTCCACCGGGTTGCCCAAAGGCGTGATGATCGAGCATCGCAGCGCCTGCAACATGGTGCATTGGGGTTCGCAGCTCAGTCCGCCGACCGAGCACGGCGCGCTGCTGCAAAAGGCGCCGTTCAGCTTCGACAGTTCGGTGTGGGAGATCTTCTGGCCGCTGTGTTCCGGGATGCGTCTGGTACTGGCGCGACCGGACGGCAACCGCGATTCGGCGTATGTGGTGCAGACCATTCGCGAGCAGCAGGTGACGGTGGTCAAGTTCGTCCCGGCGCTGTTGCAGCAGTTCATCGAGCAGGACGGTGTCGAACAGTGCAGCAGCCTGACCGATGTGCTCAACGGGGGTGGCGAACTCAGTGCGGCGCTGGCCCGCCAAGTGCGCGATCGCCTGCCGTGGGTGCGGTTGCATAACGTTTACGGGCCGACTGAAACTACGGTGGACAGCACGGGCTGGACGCTTGAACCGCATATGCCGGTGCCGGACAGCGTGGTGCCGATCGGCACAGCCTTGAGCAACACCCGGCTGTACGTGCTCGACGCGTACGGACAACCGGTGCCACAAGGTGTCAGCGGTGAGTTGCACATTGGCGGCGTCGGCGTGGCGCGTGGTTATCACGGTTTGCCGGAAATGCAGGCCGAGCGCTTCATCGACAGCCCGTTTGTTGCGGGTGATCGCCTGTATCGTACGGGCGATCTGGCGCGCTACAACAATCATGGGGAACTGGAATTCCTCGGCCGCAATGACTTCCAGATCAAGCTGCGGGGCTTGCGCCTGGAGCCGGGGGAAATCGAGGCGCGGCTGATCGAACATCCGGCGATTCGCGAAGCGGTGGTGATGGTGCGCAATGAACGTCTGGTGGCCTGGTACAGCCTGCGCGCCGGCATCGACGCGCCATCGTTGGAAACCTTGCGCGGCCATGTGCTGGAGCGCTTGCCCGAGTACATGGTGCCCGGCGCGTTTGTGCTGCTCGACGCTTTGCCACTGACGCCAAACGACAAGATCGACCGCAAGGCCCTGCCGGAACCGGGGGCAGATGCGGTGATCAACCGCCCATACGTGGCGCCCGAGGGTGAAGTCGAAACCACGCTGGCGCGGATCTGGAGCGAGGTGCTTGGCGTCGAACAGGTCGGACGGCACGACAACTTCTTTGAACTGGGCGGGCATTCGTTGCTGGCGGTGAGTCTGGTGGCGCGCATGCGTCAGAGCGGTTTGCACACCGACGCCCGAGCGCTGTTCAGCCAGCCGACGCTGGCGGCGCTGGCGCTCAGCACCACGCCAGAGGCGCAGCACGTGGTCATTCCGCAAACCACCATCCCGAGCCTCACCCGCAAACGGCGGCTCTGACCCGGAACTGATTGTGTAAACCAAACCCTGTGGGAGCGGGCTTGCTCGCCAATGCGGTGGATCAGTCGATGTTGATGGCGACTGTTACACCGTATTCGCGAGCAAGCCCGCTCCCACAGGGGTATTGCGGTGACCGAGCCGGCGGCTTGTCCCCGCTTCCCATGTCAGCCCCGCAAGCCCCGATGTTTTAGTTTTTCCAGGCTGCGCACAGCAGGCACGGACTCGCCGCTGCGCGCTCCTTTTTCTCGTATTTACAGCAGGTTATCCCATGCATTTCAGCGAACTGATGGCTGTTCTTTCCACCCATGCGATCCGCCTTCAACAGGAAGATGAAGACCTGGTCATTCTGGGCAGCGACGACGCGCTGGACGATGCGTTGTGGGACAGCCTCAGCGAACACAAGGCGCAACTGCTGGAACTGGTCGCGCAAAACGGTGGCGACTGGCTGAGCCCGGCGTTTCGCATCACCCCGGACATGCTGCCGCTGGTGACTCTGGATCAGCCGACCATCGATCGCTTGGTCGCCAAAGTACCCGGCGGCGCCGCCAACCTGCAGGACATTTACCCGCTGGCGCCGCTGCAGGAAGGCATGCTTTATCTGCACCTGTCGGCGCCCGCCGGTGACCCCTACGTGTCGCAAGCGCGATTCGCCTTCGACAGCCGCGAACGTCTGGAGGCTTTCGCCGAGGCGCTGCAATGGATGATCGAACGCCACGACATTCTGCGCACCTCGTTCGTCTGGGAACGCCTGGACGAACCGCTGCAAGTGGTGCAGCGGCAGGCTCGTCTGCACTGCGAAGAAATCGCCCTCGACCCGGGCTCGGATGTCCTGACGCAACTGCTGGAGCGCCACGACCCACGGTTCTTCCGCCTCGACATCCAGCAGGCGCCGCTGCTGCGTCTGGTGTACGCCACGGATCCGGCCAACGGGCGCGTGGTCGCGCTGTTGCTGTTCCATCACCTGATCATGGACCACGTTGCGCTCGACGTGGTGCGCCGTGAAACCCGCGCGCATCTGCTGGGCCAGACCGCGCAGGTCGGGCCGCCGGTGCCATACCGCGATCACCTGGCCAAGGCCCGTCTGCGTCTGGACGAACAGACTCACGAGCAGTTTTTCCGCGAGATGCTCGCCGACATCGACGAGCCGACCTTGCCCTGTGGTTTGCAGGATGTGCAGGGCGATGGCCAAGGCATCGAAGAAGCTTTGCTGATGCTCGACACCGATTTCAGCCGGCAACTGCGCGGCCAGTCGCGTCAGCTCGGCGTCAGCGTGGCGAGCCTGATGCACCTGGCGCTGGCGCGGGTGCTCGGCCAACTGTCCGGGCGCACGGCGGTGGTGTTCGGCACCGTGCTGCTGGGGCGGATGGAGGCGGGCGAGGGCGGCGAACAGGCGCTGGGGATGTTCATCAACACCTTGCCGCTGCGGGTGGATGTCGGGCAGGACGGCGTGCGTGCCGGGGTGCTGGCCACCCATCGACGCCTGACCGCGTTGCTCGGCCATGAACAGACCTCGCTGGCCCTGGCCCAGCGTTGCAGCGCGGTAGCGGTGCCGACGCCGTTGTTCAGCGCGATCCTCAACTATCGCCACAGCAGCAGTGAAGAGATCGCCGAGGTCAGCGAACTGGCCCCCGGCGTGCAAGTGCTGGGCGCCCGCGAACGCACCAACTACCCGCTGACGATCAACATCGACGACCTCGGCGAAGACTTGCGCATCACCGCGCTGGCGGATGCGGCGCTGGGTGCCGAACGCATCGCCGCTTACCTGCACACCGCGTTGCACAGCCTGCTGCAGGCCTTGCAATCGACCCCGGATGCACCGCTGCAACGCCTGAATATCCTGCCGGCGGCCGAGCGCGAATATCTGCTGCACGGGGTCAACTCGCCGTTGCCGCAGTTCCCGGAAACCCCGCTGATTCACCAGCAGTTCGAGGCCCACGCGGCGGCACGCCCCGAGGCCACAGCGCTGCTGTTCGAGGAGCAGACGCTGAGCTACGGCGAGCTCAATCGCCGCGCCAATCAGCTTGCGCATCACCTGCTGGCGCGGGGGATTCGTCCGGATCAGCGCGTGGCGATCTGTGTCGAGCGCGGCCCCCAAATGCTCATCGGCCTGCTCGGTATCCTCAAGGCCGGCGCCGGTTACGTGCCGATCGACCCGGCGTATCCACTGGAGCGTATCGCCTACACCTTGCAGGACAGCGCCCCGGTGGCGGTGCTGACCCAGGCCGATACGCTGGATCGGGTTGGCGCGCTCAACGTGCCGATCATCGATCTGGACAGCCTGCAGTTGCAGGCTGAACTCAGCAGCAATCCGCAGATTCCCGAGCTGACCCCAAATCACCTCGCCTACGTGATCTACACCTCCGGTTCCACCGGGCTGCCCAAGGGCGTGATGGTCGAACACCGCAACGTGGTGCGGCTGTTTTCGGCGACCCACGACTGGTTCAACTTCAACCCGCAGGACGTGTGGGCGCTGTTCCATTCCTTCGCCTTCGACTTTTCAGTCTGGGAAATCTGGGGCGCGCTGGCGTTTGGCGGTCAGTTGTTGCTGGTGCCGCAGGCCGTCAGCCGCTCGCCGGACGACTGCTACGCGCTGCTGTGCCGCACTGGCGTCACCGTGCTCAATCAGACCCCGAGCGCCTTCCGTCAACTGATCGCCGCGCAGGGCCGCAGCCCGTTGCAGCACTCGTTGCGCGAAGTGATCTTCGGCGGCGAAGCACTGGAACCGGGCCTGCTCAAACCGTGGTACGCGCGGGTCGGCAATGCCGGTACGCGGCTGGTGAACATGTACGGCATCACTGAAACCACGGTGCACGTGACCTATCGGCCACTGGAGGCAGCGGACGCGCTACTGGTCGGGCGCAGCCCGATCGGTGTGGGCATTCCCGACCTGCAGCTGTACGTGCTCGACGCGCAGCGCGAGCCGGTGCCGGCCGGCGTGATCGGCGAGTTGTACGTCGGCGGCGCCGGGGTTGCCCGGGGTTATCTCAATCGTGAAGCGCTGACTGCTGAACGCTTTATCGCCGACCCGTTCAGCGGCCGTGCCGAGGCGCGTCTGTACAAGACCGGTGACCTGGCGCGCTGGTCAGCGGATGGCAGCCTCGAATACCTCGGGCGCAACGACGATCAAGTGAAGATCCGTGGTTTCCGCATCGAACTCGGTGAAATCGAAGCTCGCCTGGCAGCCTGCGCCGGTGTGCGCGAAGCGCTGGTGATCGCCCGCGAAGACAGTCCCGGTGACAAACGTCTGGTCGCCTACTGGCTGGCCGCCGAAGGCACTGAACCGAGCGCCGCGCAATTGCGCGACGCGTTGCTGCAATCGCTGGCCGAGTACATGGTGCCGAGCGCCTTTGTGCGCCTCGACGCCATACCGCTGACCACCAACGGCAAACTTGATCGCAAAGCCTTGCCACAACCGGACAGCGATGCGTTCGCCCGGCGCGGCTTCGAAGCTCCGCTGGGGCCGGTGGAAACGCTGATCGCCGGAATCTGGCAGAGCCTGCTCGGTGTCGAGCAAGTCGGGCGGCATGACAATTTCTTCGAACTCGGCGGCCATTCGCTGTTGGCGGTGAAATTGATCGAACGCATGCGCCAGCACGACTTGCAGTGCGACGTGCGCGTGCTGTTCGGCCAGCCGAGCGTCGCGGCGCTGGCGGCGACCCTGAGTCACAGTCATACCCTGCGGGTGCCGGACAATCTGATTCCTTTCGATTGCACGCGGATCACCCCGGACATGCTGCCGTTGGCCACGCTGGATCAGGCCGCCATCGACCGCGTGGTCGCCAGCGTGCCCGGCGGCGTCGCCAATGTGCAGGACATTTACGGCCTGGCACCGTTGCAGGCGGGGATTCTCTACCACCATCTGGCGACCAGCGCCGGTGATCCCTACGTATTGCAGGCGCAATTCGCCTTCGCCGGTCTGGCACAGATCAAGGCCTTCGTCCGTGCGTTGAATGCGGTGATCGAGCGCCACGATATTCTGCGCACCAGCGTGGTCTGGGAGGGACTTGAAGAACCGGTGCAAGTGGTCTGGCGCGAGGCGCCGCTGGCGCTGGAACGGGTCGATGCCGACTTGCTCGAAGGCGATGTGCTGGAGCAGATGCAGGCACGTTTCGATCCGCGTCACTATCGCCTCGACCTGCGCCGCGCGCCGCTGATGCGTCTGGCCTACACAGAAGACCGTGAACAGCAGCGCTGGGTCGGCATCCTGTTGCTGCACCACATCGTCCTCGACCACACCGCACTCGAAGTGCTGCTGGCGGAAATGAACGACAGCCTGCAGCCGAGCGGTGCCGAGTTGCCGATGCCGGTGCAGTACCGCAACTACGTGGCGCAGGCGCAACAGCACGCCGATACTCAGGCGCATGAAGCGTTCTTCCGCGACATGCTCGGCGACATCGACGAGCCGACCGTGGCCTTCGGTGTGCAGGACGTACATGGCGACGGCAGCACCATTGTCGACAGCGAGCAGGCGCTGGATTCGAGCGTGGCCCAGCGCTTGCGCGAGCAGGCGCGCCGCCTCGGTATCAGCGCCGCCAGTCTGGTGCACCAGGCCTGGGGTCAGGTGCTGGCGCAGATTTCGGGACGCGAAGAGGTGGTGTTTGGCACCGTGTTGCTCGGACGCATGCAGGGCGGCGAGGGCGCCGATCGCGCACTCGGCATGTTCATCAACACCTTGCCGTTGCGGGTCAGTGTTGGCGCGACCGACGTGCAGCAAGGCGTGCGCGCTACCCATGAACGTCTGGCGCAACTGCTGGCGCATGAGCAGGCCTCGCTGTCGCTGGCCCAGCGTTGCAGCGGTGTGGCCGCGTCGCTGCCGCTGTTCAGCAGCTTGCTCAACTATCGCCACAGCGCGACCGAAACGGCAGGTGTGACCTGGGACGGGATCGAGATTCTCAGCTCGCGCGAGCGCAGCAACTATCCACTGGTGGTAAGCGTCGATGACCTCAGCACAGGTTTCCGTCTGAGCGTGCAGGCGGTGCCGCAGGTGGATGGTGCGCGGGTCTGCGATTACTTGCAGACCGCGCTGCACAATCTGCTGACGGCGCTGGAGCACAATCCGGCCACGCCGCTGCGGCAGATCTCGGTGCTGTCGCCGAGCGAACGGCAGCGGGTCCTGGTCGGCTTCAATATCACTGGTCGCGACTTCCCGCCGGCACAAACCGTGCAGCGTTTGTTCGAGGCCCGGGCGGCCGCGCACCCAGAAGCCCTGGCGGCGGTGCAAGGTACGCAGCAGTTGAGCTATGGCGAACTTAATCAGCGGGCCAATCGTCTGGCGCATCACCTGATCAGCCTTGGGGTGCAGCCCGATGACCGGGTCGCCCTGTGTGCCCGGCGCAGTCCGGACATGCTGGTCGCGCTGCTGGCGATCCTCAAGGCCGGCGCCGGTTATGTGCCGGTCGATCCGGCGTATCCGGCGGAACGCATCGCCTACCTGTTGCAGGACTGCGCCCCGGTGGCGGTCGTGGCGCAGGCATCGACTCGCGATCTGCTCGGTGGCGTGCCGGTCATCGATCTGGACAACGACCTCTGGCAGCACCTATCGGATGCCAATCCCCAGGTGCCGGCATTGACGCCGAACCACTTGGCTTACGTGATCTACACCTCCGGCTCCACTGGCCAACCTAAAGGGGTGATGGTCGAGCATGCGACCCTGGAAAACCTTGTGCACTGGCACGCCGAAGCTTTCGACTTGCAGGCCGGCAGCCAGACCGCGAGCGTCGCCGGCTTTGGTTTCGATGCGATGGCCTGGGAAGTCTGGCCGGCACTGTGTGTCGGCGCGACCTTGCACCTGCCGCCGCCGTCGATCCGCAACGAGCACCTCGACGAGTTGCTCGACTGGTGGTGCGCGCAGCCGTTGCAGGTCAGCTTCTTGCCGACGCCGGTGGCCGAATACGCGTTCAGCCGGCAGTTGCAGCACCCGACCTTGCGCACGCTGCTGATCGGCGGCGACCGACTGCGTCAGTTCAGTCGTGCGCAAACCTTCGACGTGATCAACAACTATGGCCCGACCGAAGCCACGGTGGTCGCCACCTCGGGGCGGGTAGAGCTTGACCAGCCGTTGCATATCGGCCGGCCGATTGCCAACGCCAAAATCTATGTGCTGGACGCCGAGCAGCGTCCGGTGCCGGTGGGCGTGGCGGGCGAGTTGTATGTTGGCGGGGCCGGCGTGGCGCGCGGTTATCTGAATCGCCCCGAGCTTAGCGCGGCGCAGTTCCTCTTCGATCCGTTCAGCGACGAGCCGCAGGCGCGCATGTACCGCACCGGCGATCAGGCGCGTTGGCTGGCCGACGGCAACATCGAGTACCTGGGGCGCAACGACGATCAGGTCAAATTGCGTGGCGTGCGTATCGAACTCGGTGAAATCGAAGCCGCGCTCGGCAGCCACGCTGCGCTGCAGGAAGCGGTGGTGCTGGTCCGCGACGGGCGGCTGATTGCGTGGTTCACCGAGCGCACGGCGGTCGATATTCAACAGTTGCACACGCATTTGCAGGCTCGCTTGCCGGATGCGCTGTTGCCGTCGGCATACGTGCGGCTGGACGCATTGCCGTTGACCGCCAACGGCAAGATTGATCGCAAGGCCTTGCCTGAGCCGGAGCACGGCGCGTGGCTAAGCCGCGAATATGAAGCGCCACAGGGTGCGCTGGAAACCGCGTTGGCTCAGATCTGGATCGACGTGCTGAAAGTCGAGCGGGTCGGGCGCCACGACAACTTCTTCGAATTGGGCGGGCATTCGCTGTTGGCGGTGAGCCTGATCGAACGCATGCGCCAGATCGACCTCGCGGCCGACGTGCGCGTGCTGTTCAATCAGCCGACCCTGGCCGCACTGGCCGCCGCTGTGGGCAGCGGTCGCGAAATCGAGGTGCCGGCCAACCGCATTCCGCCGGGCTGCACGCACATCACCCCGGACATGCTCAGCCTGACTGAACTCGATCAGGCCAGCATCGAGCGCATCGTCGCCACCGTGCCGGGCGGGGCTACCAACGTGCAGGACATCTATCCGCTGGCACCGCTGCAGGAAGGCATTCTTTACCACCACTTGAGCGCCGAGCAGGGCGATCCGTACCTGCTGCAATCGCGGCTGATCTTCGACAGCGTCGAGCGCCTGCGCACCTTCGGCCAAGCCTTGCAGCAGGTCATCGCGCGTCACGACATTCTGCGCACCAGTGTGGTCTGGGAAGGGCTGGCGAGTCCGCAGCAAGTGGTCTGGCGTCAGGCGCCGCTGGTGGTGCAGGCGGTGCCGCTGGACCCGGCGCAGGGCGACGTTCTTGACCAGTTGCACGCGCGCTTCGATGCCCGGCACAACCGCCTCGACCTGAGCCAGGCGCCGCTGATGCGCATCGTCTACGCCGAAGACCCGGCGCAGCAACGGGTGGTGGCGATCATCCTGTTCCAGCACCTGATTCTCGACCACACCGCCATGGAGGTGGTGGGCCAAGAGATGCGCGCGTTCATGTTCAACCAAGCCGACAGCCTCGGCACGCCGATGCCGTACCGCAACTACGTGGCGCAGGCGCGTCTGGGCGCCAGCGAGCAGGAGCACGAAACGTTCTTCCGCGACATGCTCGGCGATATCGATGAACCGACCCTGCCGTTCGGCCTGCACGATGTGCAAGGCGATGGCGGCGACATCGAGGAGGCGCAGCAAGCCGTCGATGCCGGGTTGACCCTGCGCCTGCGGGAACAGGCGCGGCAGTTGGGTCTCAGCCCGGCGAGCCTGATGCATCTGGCCTGGGCGCAGGTGCTGGGCGTGCTTGCCAACCGCCGCGACGTGGTGTTCGGCACGGTGCTGTTGGGTCGTTTGCAGGGCGGTGAAGGCGCGGATCGGACCCTCGGCGTGTTCATCAATACCTTGCCGCTGCGGGTGGATGTCAGCGAAGGCGTGCGCGCTGCGGTCAAGACTACCCACGCACGGCTGACCGCGTTGCTGGCCCATGAACACGCGCCATTGGCGCTGGCCCAGCGTTGCAGCGCGGTGTCCGGGGCGCCGCTGTTCAGCGCCTTGCTCAACTACCGGCATACCGCTGCCGAAGCGCAGCCGCGTGACGGTCAGGGCATCTGGGAAGGCGTGCAATTGCTCGGCGGCGAAGAGCGCAGCAACTATCCGCTGACCCTCAGCGTCGACGATCTCGGCGAAGACTTTTCCCTGTCCGTGCTGGCGTTGGCGCAGATCGGCGCGCAACGGATCTGCGGCTACATGCACACCGCGCTGGAGCATCTGGTGCACGCACTGGAACAGGCGCCGCAACGTCCGCTCAACCGCTTGCCGATTCTTTCGGTCGAGGAATACGAACGCCTGGTGGTCGGTTTCAACCCGACTGCGGCTGCGTATCCGCGCGGTGCAACGATTCAGGCGCTGGTGCAAGTGCAGGCCGAGCAGCAGCCACAGGCACTGGCGGTGGTGCAGGGCACGCAGCAACTGACCTACGCGCAGCTCAATCAGCAGGCCAATCGCCTGGCCCATCACTTGCTCGGCCTCGGCGTGCAACCGGACGACCGGATTGCCGTGTGCCTGCAACGCAGCCCGCAGATGCTGGTGGCGCTGCTGGCGATTCTCAAGGCCGGCGCCGGTTATGTGCCGGTCGATCCGGCGTACCCGGCCGAACGCATTGTCTACCTGTTGCAGGACAGCGATCCGGTGGCGGTGCTGGCGCAGGGATCGACCCGCGAGCTGCTGGGCCGGGTGCCGGTGATCGATCTGGACAATGACACCTGGCAGCATCTGCCGGACAGCAATCCGCAACTGCCAACACTGAGCCCGGCGCATCTGGCCTACGTGATCTACACCTCGGGTTCGACCGGCCAGCCGAAAGGCGTGATGGTCGAACACGCGACCCTGGAAAACCTTGTGCACTGGCACTGCGAGGCGTTCGACCTGCGCGCCGGCAGCCACACCGCCAGCGTCGCCGGTTGCGGTTTCGACGCGATGGCCTGGGAGGTCTGGCCGGCGCTGTGTGTCGGCGCGACCCTGCACCTGCCGCCGCCGTCGATCAGCAACGAACACCTCGATGACCTGCTCGACTGGTGGCGCGCGCAGCCGTTGCAAGTGAGCTTCCTGCCGACGCCGATTGCCGAATACGCCTTCAGTCGTGAGTTGGGTCACCCGACCTTGCGCACGCTATTGATCGGTGGCGACAAGTTGCGGCAGTTCTCGCGTGGGCAGACGTTCGACGTCATCAACAACTACGGCCCGACCGAGGCCACGGTGGTCGCGACCTCCGGGCAAATCAATACCGGACAGCTGCTGCATATCGGTCGGCCCATCAGCAACGCCCGGGTTTACCTGCTCGACGAACAACAACGTCCGGTGCCGGTTGGCGTGGCGGGCGAGCTGTACGTCGGTGGCGCGGGTGTGGCCCGTGGTTATCTGAACCGTCCCGAGCTGACCGCCGAACGCTTCCTCGAAGACCCGTTCAGTGACGAACCGCAGCCGCGCATGTACCGCACCGGTGACCTCGCGCGCTGGCTGGCCGACGGCAATATCGAGTACCTGGGGCGTAACGACGATCAGGTCAAACTGCGCGGCGTGCGGGTGGAACTGGGGGAAATCGAAGCGGCACTGACCAGCCATCCGGCGGTGCAGGACGCGGTGGTGCTGGTGCGCGAGGCGCGGTTGATCGCCTGGTTCACTGCCCGCGCAGCGGTCGATATCGAAGAGCTGCGCCAGCATCTGCAAGCACGTTTGCCGCAGGCACTGGTGCCCGCCGCGTACGTGCGCCTGCCGGCGCTGCCGCTGACCGCCAACGGCAAACTCGACCGAAAGGCCTTGCCCGAACCGGATCAGGACGCCTGGCTCAGCCGCGAATACGCAGCCCCGCAAGGGCCGGTGGAAACCGCGCTGGCGCAGGTCTGGGCCGAGGTGCTGCAGGTCGAACAGGTTGGGCGGCACGACAACTTCTTTGAACTGGGCGGACATTCGCTGCTGGCGGTGACCCTGATCGAGCGCATGCGTCAGCTCGGCCTGAGCACCGACGTGCGCGTGCTGTTCAGCCAGCCAACCCTCGCCGCGCTGGCGGCCGCCGTCGGCAGCGGTCGCGAAGTCGCGGTGCCAGATAACCTGATTCCACTCGGTTGCACGCATATCACTCCAGACATGCTGACCCTGCTGCAACTGGATCAGGCCAGCATCGAGCGTATCGTGGCCACGGTGCCGGGCGGTGCCGCCAATGTGCAGGACATTTATCCGCTGGCGCCGTTGCAGGAAGGCATCCTTTATCACCACTTGAGCGCCGCGCAGGGCGATCCATACCTGCTGCAATCGCGCCTGGCATTCGACAGCCTTGAACGCTTGCACGCCTTTGCCGCCGCGCTGCGCCAGGTCATGACACGTCACGACATTCTGCGCAGCGGAGTGGTCTGGGAAGGGTTGTCGACGCCGGTGCAAGTGGTCTGGCGCGAAGCTCAACTGCCGGTGCAGGAAGTCGCACTCGACCCGGCCGCCGGTGATGTTCTGGCGCAGTTGTATGAGCGTTTCGACGCGCGGCATTACCGCATCGACCTCAGTCAGGCGCCGTTGATTCGCCTGGTGTATGCACAAGACCCGGCCAATGATCGAGTGGTCGCCATGCTGCTGTTCCATCACATCGCCATGGACCACACGGCGCTGGAAGTGGTGCAGCAGGAACTGCAGGCGCTGCTCTTCGGTCACGGCGAAGCCCTGATCCCTGCCGTGCCGTATCGCAATTACGTGGCGCAGACCCGGCTGGGCGTCAGCGAGCAGGAGCATGAAGCGTTCTTCCGCACGATGCTCGGCGAGATCGATGAGCCGACGCTGCCGTTCGGTCTGCTGGATGTGCACGGTGACGGCCATGACATCGAAGAAGTCCGTCAGCGCGTGCCCGAAGCCTTGGCGCGGCGCCTGCGCAGCCAGGCGCGGCAGCTGGGCGTGAGCGTCGCGAGCCTGTTCCATCTGGCGTTTGCCCAGGTATTGGCGGCGACTTCCGGACATAAGCGCGTGGTGTTCGGCACCGTGCTGCTGGGGCGGATGCAGGGCGGTACCGGCGCTGATCGCGGTCTGGGAATGTTCATCAACACGCTGCCGCTGCGGGTAGATTTGGGTGATGTTTCGGTGCGTGCCGGGGTGCGCGCCACCCATGCGCAACTGACCGCATTGCTCGGCCATGAACATGCGTCACTGGCATTGGCCCAGCGGTGCAGCGGGGTGGCCGCGCCGTCGCCGCTGTTCAGCGCGATGCTCAATTACCGGCACAGCGTCAGCGCAGAACAGTTGCAGGCCAATCGCCTGGCCTGGCAAGGCATCGAAAACCTGTCCAGCGAGGAGCGCACCAACTATCCGCTGAGCGTCAACGTCGATGACCTGGGCCAGGGCTTTGATCTCACGGCCATGACCCCTTCGCGGATTGGCGCGGCGCGGGTGTGTGGCTACATGCAGCAGGCGTTGGCGGGGCTGGTCGAGGCGCTGGAACAGACACCGCAGCAGGCGTTGAATCGCCTGCCGGTACTGGCGGATGCCGAGCGCCAGCAGTTGCTGTTCGGCCTGAACGCCACGGAGGTCGATTACAACCTCGATCAAACCATTCACGGCTTGTTCGAGGCGCAAGTGGCGCGCACGCCTTGGGCACCAGCGGTGGCCGCTGATGAACAGCCACTGACTTATGCCGAACTCAACGCCCGGGCCAATCAACTGGCGCGGCACCTGCGCGAATTGGGCGTAGGGCCGGACTCACGGGTGGCGATCTGCGTCGAGCGTGGTCTGGACATGGTGGTCGGGCTGCTGGCGATCCTCAAGGCCGGTGGCGGTTATGTGCCGCTGGATCCGGCGTATCCGCTGGAACGTCTGGCCTACATGCTCGAGGACAGCGCGCCGCTGGCGGTGCTGGTGCAGGGAACCACGCGTTCGTTACTCGGTGACGTTGGCGTGCCGGTGATCGACCTGGATCAGCCGCATTGGCAAGCGCTGCCGCCAGACAATCTTGCGATAGCCGAACTGGCCCCGCAGCACACCGCGTACGTGATCTACACCTCCGGTTCCACTGGCCAACCGAAAGGCGTGATCAACGAACATAGCGGGGTAGTCAACCGCCTGTTGTGGATGCAGGACGCTTACCAACTGAGTTCTGCCGACACGGTGTTGCAGAAAACCCCGTTCAGCTTCGACGTCTCGGTCTGGGAGTTCTTCTGGCCGTTGATGACTGGCGCCCGATTAGTCATGGCCCGGCCCGAGGGACACAAGGATCCGCTGTATCTCAGCGAAATCATCGAACGCGAACACATCACCACGCTGCACTTCGTACCGTCGATGCTCGATGTTTTCCTTGCTCACGCCGACACCGCACGTTGCAGCAGTCTGCGGCAAGTCATGTGCAGCGGCGAAGCCTTGCCGGGCAGCGTGGTGCGGCGCTTCAAACAGCAACTGCCGGGCAGCCAATTGCACAACCTGTACGGCCCGACCGAAGCGGCAGTGGACGTGACCGCGTGGAATTGCGCCGGGCCGCTGGAAAGCACCCCGGACAACACGCCGATCGGCAAACCGATCGCCAACACCCGGATGTACATACTCGATGCCCAGCAACAACCGGTGCCGCACGGCGTGGTCGGCGAGCTGTACATCGGCGGCGTACAAGTGGCGCGCGGTTATCTGAATCGCCCGGAACTGAACGCCGAACGCTTCCTCAACGACCCGTTCCAGAGCAACGGGCGGATGTACCGCACCGGCGACGTCGCCCGTTATCTCGCGGACGGCAACATTGAATACCTGGGCCGTAACGACGATCAGGTGAAGATCCGTGGCTTGCGTATTGAACTCGGCGAGATTCAGGCGCGTTTGACCCAGATCGACAGCATTCAGGAGGCCGCCGTACTGGCCCGCGAAGATGCATCCGGCGACAAGCGTCTGGTGGCGTACTACACCGGGGCACGCCTGGAAATCGACGTGCTGCGCAGTCATCTGCTGGAAAACCTGCCGGACTACATGGTGCCCGCGCTGTTCGTGCATCTCGATGCACTGCCGCTGAGCCCCAACGGCAAACTCGACCGCAAGGCGCTGCCGGCGCCGGATCAGGCGGCATTGCCGGTGCGCGAATACGAAGCCCCGGTAGGCGACGTCGAAATCACCCTCGCACGGCTCTGGGCCGAGTTGCTCAACGTCGAGCGGGTAGGGCGCCACGATCATTTCTTTGAACTGGGTGGTCACTCGCTGCTGGCGGTCAGTCTGATCGGCCGGCTGCGTCAGGAAGGCATGGAAGCCGATGTCAGGTCGCTGTTCGAACATCCGACCCTGGCCGGCTACGCCGCAATTACCGAACGAATGGAGATCGTCCTGTGAACGTGATCGAACTGTTGGCCACATTGAAGGCTAAAGATATTCAGCTGGCGGTCGCGGACGACCAATTGCGGGTCAACGGCAACAAACAGGCGTTGAACGACCCGGCGTTGCTGGCGCTGTTGCGCGAGCACAAACCGGCGCTGATCGAACTGATCAAGGCCGGGCAGTACTCGGCCAGCAAGCATGGCCAGGTCGAAGTGCCGGCCAATGGCATCGTCTCGGGCACCACGCGCATCACCCCGGCGATGCTGACGCTGGTCGAACTCGACCAGGCGACCATCGACCACCTCGTCGCACAAGCCCCCGGCGGCGCGGCCAACGTGCAGGACATCTACCCGCTGGCGCCGTTGCAGGAAGGCATCCTGTATCACCACGTCAGTGGCGGTGACGGTGATCCGTATGTCATGCAGTCGCATTTCGCCTTTGCCAGCCGCGAGCGTTTTCAAGCGTTCGCTCAAGCGCTGCAAAACGTGATCGATCGCCATGACATTCTGCGCACCGCTGTGCATTGGGCAGGGCTGGACGCGCCGGTGCAGGTGGTCTGGCGCCGGGCCGAACTGCCAGTGGAAGAGGTGACGTTGCCTGATGCAAATGGCGACGTGCTGGCGTATCTGCACGAGCGCTTCGACGCCCGGCATTTCCGCCTCGACGTTACCCAGGCGCCGCTGATGCGTCTGGCCCACGCCTGGGATGAGGCCGGGCAACGGGTGATCGCCACGCTGTTGTTCCATCACATGGCCCTCGACCACTCGGCCCTCGACGTGGTGCGCCACGAAATGCGCGCCTGCCTTACCGGGCAGCGTGAACGGCTCGGGCGCCCGGTGCCGTTTCGCAACTACGTGGCGCAGGCGCGTCTGGGCGTCAGCGAAGCCGAGCACGAGGCGTTTTTCCGCGAAATGCTCAGCGATATCGACGAGCCGACGCTGCCTTATGGTCTGCAGGATGTGCAGGGTGACGGCAGTGAAATCGTCGAACTCAGCGTGCCGGTGCCAACGTTATTGGGCCAGCGTCTGCGGGCGCAGGCGCGAACCCTTGGCGTGAGTGTCGCCAGCCTGTTCCATCTCGGCTGGGCGCAGGTGCTGGCCGCGCTGACCGGCAAGCAGCAAGTGGTGTTCGGCACGGTGCTGATGGGTCGTATGCAAGGCGCCGAAGCGATTGATCGGGCGCTGGGGATTTTCATCAACACCTTGCCGTTGCGGGTGAATATCGACGGCCAGGATGTGCGCGCGGCAGTCAACGCCACCCACGCCCGGCTGACCACGCTGATGCGGCACGAACACGCACCGCTGGCCCTGGCTCAGCGCTGCAGTCACGTGGTGGCGCCGACGCCGCTGTTCAGCACACTGCTCAATTATCGCCACAGCCACAACGTCGCCACCGCCAGTGCCGAAACCCTCGCGGCGTGGGACGGTATCTCCACGTTGCACTCCGAAGAGCGCAGCAACTATCCGTTGACGATGAGTGTCGATGACCTCGGTGATGCATTCAGCCTGACCCTGCTGGCCAGCACCCAGACCGATCCGCAGCGTATCTGCGACTACCTGCACTGCGCGCTGGAAAACCTCGTGCTTGCGCTGGAGCAGGCGCCGCAGACACCGGTCAATCAACTGCCGATCCTGCCGGCGGCGGAGCTTGCGCAGGTGCTGCTCGACTTCAATGCCACCCATGTGGATTTCCCGACGGCACAGACCCTCCAGCAACGTTTCGAGGCGCAGGTGGCCGAGCGGCCTGAGGCGCTGGCGGCAGTGTTTGCCAATGCGCATTTGACCTACGCCGAACTCAACCGTCAGGCCAACGCTTTGGCGCATCACCTGATCGGCCTGGGCGTGAAACCGGATGACCGCGTGGCGATCGTCGCCCGCCGTGGGCTGGACACCCTGGTCGGACTGGTGGCGATCCTCAAGGCCGGCGCCGGTTATGTGCCGATTGATCCGGCGCACCCGGCCGAGCGTTTGAACTACCTGCTCGACGACAGCGCCCCAGTCGCCGTACTGACCCAAAGTCATTTGCGCGAGCGACTGCCGGCGCTAAACGTGCCGGTGCTCGACCTCGATCACTGCAACTGGCCGCTGACGGTTACGCAAAACCCGCAGGTACCGGGCCTGAGCACCGCGAACCTGGCCTACGTGATCTACACCTCCGGCTCCACTGGTTTGCCCAAAGGCGTGATGGTCGAGCATCACACCTTGAGCAATCTGGTCGACTGGCACTGCACGGCGTTCGACCTCTGCGCCGGGCGCCACACCTCAAGCCTCGCCGGCTTTGGTTTCGATGCGATGGCCTGGGAAGTCTGGCCGGCGCTGTGCGTGGGCGCGACCCTGCATCTGGCGCCGACTCACGAGGGCGGCGAAGACATCGATGCCTTGCTCGCGTGGTGGTGCGCGCAGCCGCTGGACGTGAGTTTCCTGCCGACCCCGGTGGCCGAATACGCCTTCAGCCAGAACCTCGAACACCCGACCCTGCGCACGCTGCTGATCGGCGGCGACCGCTTGCGGCAGTTCAATCGCAACCAGCATTTCGACGTGATCAACAACTACGGCCCGACCGAGGCCACAGTGGTCGCGACCTCAGGGCGGGTAGCAAGCGGCGACGCGCTGCACATCGGTAAACCGCTGAGCAATGCCACGGTGTACCTGCTCGACGAACAACAGCGCCCGGTGCCGCTTGGCGTTGCCGGTGAGCTGTACGTCGGCGGTGCCGGGGTTGCCCGTGGCTACCTGAATCGCCCGGACATGACTGCCGAACGCTTTCTGCGTGACCCGTTCAGCCGCGCGCCGAACGCGCGGATGTACCGCACCGGCGACCTTGCACGCTGGCGCGAGGACGGCAACATCGAGTACCTGGGGCGCAACGACGATCAGGTGAAAATCCGTGGCGTGCGCATCGAATTGGGCGAGATCGAAACCTGCCTCAACCAGTTGCCGGGGATTCAGGAAGCGGTGCTGCTGGCCCGCGAAGATCAACCCGGCCAGCCGCGCCTGGTGGCCTACTTCACCGAGCAGCCGCAGGTCGAAGCGCTGCCGGTGGGCGAGTTGCGCACGCAATTGCTCAGCCGTTTGCCGGAATACATGGTGCCGAGCGCGTTCGTCAAACTCGCCGCGTTGCCGCTGACCGCCAATGGCAAGGTCGACCGCAAGGCCTTGCCAGCGCCGGATCTGGCGGCGCTGTTCACTCGCGAGTACGCAGCGCCCGAAGGCGAGGTGGAAACCGCGCTGGCGCAGATCTGGGCCGACGTGCTGCAGGTCGAGCGGGTTGGGCGCCAGGATCACTTTTTCGAACTCGGCGGGCATTCGTTGCTGGCGATGCGCATGGTCTCGCAAGTGCGCCAGCGTCTGGGCGTCGAGCTGGCGCTGAGCGATCTGTTTGCCAACGCCGAACTGGCGGCGGTCGCGGCAGTGCTGAGCGAGGCCGGACGCTGTGCGCAACCACAGATCGTGTCGGTACCGCGTGACGGCGCGTTGCCGCTGTCGTTCGCCCAGCAACGCTTGTGGTTCCTCGCGCAAATGGAAGGCGCCAACACCGCCTACAACATTCCCGTGGCGATGCGGCTGCGTGGCCGTCTCGACGACGCGGCGCTGCAACGCGCACTGGCACGGATCGTCGCCCGGCACGAAACCCTGCGCAGTCGCTTTGCGCAATTCAACGACGAAGCGCAAGTGCTGATTGCCCCGGTGGACACCGGTCTGCTGCTGCGTGTCGAGGACTTGCGCCAGCACCCGCAACCCGAGGAAACCTTGCAAGCGCTGATTCAGGGCGAAGCCTCCGGGCCGTTCGACTTGCAGGACGATCCGTTGATTCGCGGGCGACTGGTACGCCTGGCCGACGATCACCATGTGCTGTTGCTGACCCTGCACCACATCATCTCTGACGGTTGGTCGATGGGTGTTTTGACCCGTGAACTGATGGCGCTGTATCAGGCGTTCAGTCACGGCCAGCCGGATCCACTGCCGCCGCTGGCGCTGCAATACACCGACTACGCGGTGTGGCAACGGCGCTGGCTCAGCGGCGAGGTGCTGCAACGCCAGAGCGAATATTGGCAACGGACCCTCGCTGGCGCCCCGGCGCTGTTGATGCTGCCGACCGATCGGCCGCGTCCGGCGCAGCAGGACTATGCCGGCAGCAGCGTTGCCGTCGTGCTCGACGAACGCTTGAGCGCCGGGCTCAAAGCCTTGGGCCAGCGCCACGGCGTGACCCTGTACATGACGCTGATGAGTGCCTGGGCGATGCTGCTCAGCCGCTTGTCCGGACAGGCGGAAGTGGTGATCGGTTCGCCAGTGGCCAACCGCACCCGCGCCGAAATCGAAGGCCTGATCGGCATGTTCGTCAACACCCTGGCGCTGCGCATCGACACCTCGGGCGAGCTGAGCGTCGAAGCGCTGCTGGCGCGGGTCAAGGCGCAAACCCTGCAAGCGCAGGCACATCAGGATCTGCCGTTCGAGCAAGTGGTGGAAATCACCCGGCCCGTGCGCAGCCTGGCCCACAGCCCGTTGTTCCAGACCTTGCTCAGTTGGGATGGCCTCGAAAGCACGGCGCTGGCCCTCGGCGAACTGACGCTGGAGGGCGTGGCCGAGCCGAGCCACTTCGCCAAGTTCGATCTCTCGCTGAGCCTCAGTGAGTCCAACGGCATCATTCGCGGATCGCTGGAATACGCCACAGCGTTGTTCGATCAGAGCACGGTCGAGCGCTTCGTCGGTTACTTCCTGCGCCTGTTGCAGGCGATGGTCGCCAACGATCAGGCGCTGCTGCAACAGGCGCCGCTGCTGGCGCCGGAAGAACAGCAGCGTTTGCTGGTCGAGTTCAATGCCACGGACGTCGATTACGACCTTAAGCAGACCATTCATGGTCTGTTCGAAGCGCAAGTAGCGCGTACGCCTTGGGCTCCCGCGGTGGTTGCTGATGAACAGCAACTGACTTATGCCGAGCTCAATGCCCGGGCCAATCAACTGGCACGGCACCTGCGTGAATTGGGCGTAGGGCCGGATGCGCGGGTTGCGCTCTGCGTCGAGCGCGGTCTGGACATGGTGGTCGGGCTGCTGGCGATCCTCAAGGCCGGCGGCGGTTATGTGCCGCTGGATCCGGCGTATCCGCTGGAGCGTCTGGCTTACATGCTGGAAGACAGCGCGCCGCTGGCGGTGCTGGTGCAGGGAACGACGCGCTCGTTGCTCGGTGACGTTTCGGTGCCGGTGATCGACCTGGATCAGCCGCACTGGCAGTCGCTGCCAACGGAAAACCTGCATGTCAATGAGCTGACCCCGAATCACACCGCGTACGTGATCTACACCTCCGGCTCCACCGGCCAACCAAAAGGCGTGATCAACGAACATCGCGGGGTGGTCAACCGCCTGCTGTGGATGCAGGACGCCTATCAACTGACCGCCAGCGACACGGTGTTGCAGAAAACCCCGTTCAGCTTCGACGTCTCGGTGTGGGAGTTCTTCTGGCCGCTGATGACTGGTGCACGTCTGGTCATGGCCCGGCCCGAGGGGCACAAGGATCCGTTGTATCTCAGCGAAATCATCGAGCGCGAACACATCACCACGCTGCACTTTGTCCCGTCGATGCTCGATGTTTTCCTTGCTCACGCCGACACCGCACGTTGCAGCAGTCTGCGGCAAGTCATGTGCAGCGGCGAAGCGTTGCCGGGCAGCGTGGTGCGGCGCTTCAAGCAGCAACTGCCGGACAGCGAACTGCACAACCTCTACGGCCCGACCGAAGCCGCGGTGGACGTAACCGCGTGGAATTGCGCCGGGCCGCTGGAAAGCACCCCGGACAACACGCCGATCGGCAAACCGATCGCCAACACCCGCATGTACATTCTCGATGCCCAGCAACAACCGGTGCCGCACGGCGTGGTCGGCGAGCTGTACATCGGTGGCGTGCAGGTCGCACGCGGTTATCTGAATCGTCCGCAGCTGAACGCCGAACGTTTCCTCAATGATCCGTTCCAGGCCAATGGGCGGATGTACCGCACCGGCGACGTCGCCCGCTATCTGCCGGACGGCAATATCGAATACCTGGGCCGTAACGATGATCAGGTGAAGATCCGTGGCCTGCGCATCGAACTCGGTGAAATCCAGGCACGCCTGACCCAGATCGATGGCGTGCAGGAAGCCGCCGTATTGGCCCGCGAAGACGTGCCGGGCGACAAGCGTTTGGTCGCGTACTACACCGGCGCACAGCTGGAAATTGAAACACTGCGCGGCCACTTGCTGGAAAACCTGCCGGACTACATGGTGCCCGCCGTGTTCGTGCATCTCGAAGCATTGCCGCTGAGCCCCAACGGCAAACTTGACCGCAAGGCGCTGCCGGCCCCCGATCTGGCGGCGCAGACCGCCCGTGAATACGAAGCCCCGGTCGGCGAAGTGGAAACCGCGCTCGCGCAGCTCTGGGCTGAATTGCTCAAGGTTGAGCGGGTAGGGCGCCACGACCATTTCTTCGAACTCGGTGGTCACTCGCTGCTAGCGGTGAATCTGGTGGCGCGGATGCGCCGTGCCGGCCTGAGCGCCGACATTCGCGTGCTGTTCAACCAGCCGACCCTCGCCGCACTGGCCGCTGCCGTGGGCGGTGAACCGGAAGCCGAAGTCCCGGCCAACCTCATCCCGGCGGACTGCATGCGCATCACTCCCGAGCTGCTGCCACTGGTGGCGCTCGACCAGCCGAGCATTGACCGCATCGTCGCCAGCATCCCCGGCGGCGTGGCCAACGTGCAGGATATTTACCCGTTGGCGCCGTTGCAGACCGGCATCCTCTTTCATCACCTGTCCGCCGCCCAAGGCGATCCGTATGTGTTGCAGGCGCAGTTCGCGTTTGCCGATGAGCAACGCCTGAACAGCTTCACCCAAGCCTTGCAGAACGTAATCCAGCGCCACGACATCCTGCGCACTTCGCTGTTCTGGGACGGGCTGCAAGACCCCGTGCAAGTGGTCTGGCGTGAGGCGCCGCTGGCGTGCGAAGCGCTGGAGCTGAATGGCACGGACGGCGATGTACTCGAGCAATTGCGCCGGCGTTTCGACGCTGCGCAGTACCGCATGGCCGTCAATCAGGCGCCGCTGATGCGCGTGGTGCACGCGTGGGATTCAGCCAATCAGCGGGTGGTGGCGTTGTTGCTGTTCCATCACCTGGTGATGGACCATGTGGCACTGGAGGTGCTGCAACACGAAATGCAGGCGTTCCTCAGCGGCCAGCCGCAACGTCTGGCCGAACCGGTGCCGTATCGCAATTATGTGGCGCACACCCTGTCCGGCTTGAGTGACCAGCAGCACGAAGCGTTCTTCCGCGAGATGCTCGGTGACGTCGACGAACCAACCTTGCCTTACGGGCAGAACCCGGCGCCGGAAGGGCTGGCCACGCAGGCACAGTTGAGCCTCGACACCGCGCTGAGCCGCAACCTGCGCAGTCAGGCGCGGCGTCTGGGTGTCAGCGCGGCGTGCCTGATGCACCTGGCGTGGGCGCAGGTGCTGGGGCAGTTGTCCGGTCGCGATGACGTGGTGTTCGGCACGGTATTGCTTGGTCGCTTGCAGGGCGGCGAGGGCGCGGAACGGGCGCTCGGGGTGTTCATCAACACCTTGCCATTGCGCATCGATCTGCGTGCGCACAGCGTCAAGGGCGCGGCACTGGCGACGCATCAACGGTTGAGCCAGTTGCTGCAACACGAACACGCGCAACTGGCGCGCATCCAGCATTGCAGCGCGATGGCGCCGACCACGCCATTGTTCAGCACGTTGTTCAATTATCGCCACGGGGCCACGGCGGGTGGCGGTTCTGCCGAGGCCCAAACGGCCTGGCAAGGCATGCAATTGCTTGAGGCCGAAGAACACAGCAACTATCGCCTGACCCTCAGTGTCGACGATCTCGGCGAAGACTTCAGCCTGACCGCACTGGCCGGTGCCGGTATCGATGCACAGCGCACCTGCGACTATCTGCAATGCGCCTTGCACAGGCTGGTGGATGCGCTGGAGCACGCGCCGCATCAAGGTTTCGAGCACCTGTCGATCCTGCCGGACGCGGAGCGCGAGCAGTTGTTGCACAGCTTCAACGCGACTCGCGCCAATTACCCACAGGGACTGACGATTGCCCAGCGTTTCGAGCAGCAAGCGCTTGAGCGACCGCAGGCGCTGGCGGCGGTGTTTGCCGATGCTTCGCTGAGCTATGCCGAGTTGAACCGGCAGGCCAACAGTCTGGCGCATCATCTGATTGCATCGGGTGTACAGCCTGACGATCGCGTGGCCATCGTCGCCCGACGCGGCCTTGATACGCTGGTCGGGCTGGTGGCGATTCTCAAGGCCGGCGCCGGTTATGTGCCGGTGGATCCGGCGCACCCGGCGGAGCGCCTGAGCTATCTGCTGCAAGACAGTGCGCCCGTCGTGGTGCTGAGCCAAAGCGATCTGCGTGAACGCCTGCCGGCATTGACGGTGCCGCTGATCGAGCTTGATCTGCACCAATGGCCAAACGAGCCAATCGACAACCCGTCGCTGCCGGCCCTGACCCCGCAGCACCTGGCTTACGTTATCTATACCTCCGGCTCCACCGGTCTGCCAAAAGGCGTGATGGTCGAGCACCAGACGCTGAGCAATCTCGTGGACTGGCACTGCGCGGCCTTCGATCTGCACGCCGGCAGCCATACCTCGAGCCTGGCCGGGTTCGGTTTCGACGCCATGGCCTGGGAAGTCTGGCCGGCATTGTGCTGCGGAGCGACGCTGCATCTGGCGCCGAGTCACGAAGGCAACGAAGACATCGACGCACTGCTTGCCTGGTGGCGTGCGCAGCCGCTGGACGTGAGCTTCCTGCCGACCCCGGTGGCCGAATACGCCTTCAGTCAGGAGCCGGCGCATCCAACCCTGAAAACCCTGTTGATCGGCGGCGATCGACTGCGTCAGTTCAACCGTAACCAGCCGTTCCGGGTGATCAACAACTATGGCCCGACCGAGGCTACGGTGGTCGCTACCTCGGGCCTGATTGCGGCGGGCGAGGTGCTGCATATCGGTAAACCGGTGAGCAATGCCACGGTGTATCTGCTCGACGCACGGCAACGCCCGGTACCGCTGGGGGTGATCGGCGAGTTGTATGTCGGAGGTGCCGGCGTGGCCCGTGGTTACCTGAACCGTCCGCAGATGACCGCCGAACGCTTCCTGCGCGATCCGTTCAGCAGCGTGCCGAATGCACGTATGTACCGCACCGGTGACCTTGCGCGCTGGCGCGAGGACGGCACGCTTGAATACCTCGGGCGCAACGACGATCAGGTGAAAATCCGCGGCGTGCGTATCGAGTTGGGCGAGATCGAAACCCGGCTCAATCAGCTCCCCGGTGTTCAGGATGCGGTGTTGCTGGCCCGCGAGGACGAACCCGGTCAGTCACGGTTGGTGGCGTATTACACCGAGCAGGGCGCAGCACTGAGCGTCGCTGATCTGCGCGCGCACCTGCTCACTCAATTGCCTGAGTACATGGTGCCGGCGGCGTTTGTCCGGCTCGACGCGTTACCCCTGACCGCCAATGGCAAGGTTGATCGCAAGGCATTGCTGAAACCTGACCTGACTGCGCTATTCACCCGCGAATACATCGAGCCGCAAGACGAGCTGGAAACAGCGCTGGCGCAGATCTGGGCCGAGGTGCTGCAGGTCGAGCGGGTTGGCCGCCATGATCACTTCTTCGAACTCGGCGGGCATTCACTGCTGGCTATGCGCATGGTCGCGCAGGTGCGTCAGCAACTGGGACTGGAGCTGGTGCTGGCTGATCTGTTCGCCAACCCTGTACTGGCGGCGGTCGCCGAATGCCTGTGCGTAGCGCAGGTCAGTAGCCAACCGCAGATCGTAGCGGTGCCGCGTGACGGCACGCTGTCCTTCGCCCAGCAACGCCTGTGGTTCCTCGCGCAAATGGACGGCGGCAACTCGGCGTACAACATTCCGCTTGGCCTGCGCTTGCGCGGGCGGCTCGATGTCGAAGCTTTGCAGCGCGCACTGACGCAGATCGTTGCGCGGCACGAAACCCTGCGCAGCCGCTTCGTCAGCGTCGACGATCAGGCGCAGGTGACGATTGCACCGGTCGATAGCGGCCTGCTGCTGCAGGTGGAAGACCTGCGCCAGGATCCACAGGCCGAAGCCACGGTGCAGGCACTGCTCGCGCAGGAAGCCGCGACTGCCTTCGATCTGCAGCACGATCCCTTGATTCGCGGACGCCTGCTGCGTCTGGCTGACGATCATCATGTGCTGTTGCTGACCGTGCATCACATCGTCGCCGATGGCTGGTCGATGGGTGTGCTGACCCGTGAGCTGATGGCGCTGTACCAAGCCTTCAGTCACGGGCAACCGAATCCGTTGCCACCACTGGCGCTGCAATACGGCGACTACGCCGTGTGGCAGCGGCGCTGGCTCAGCGGTGAAGTGCTGCAGCGGCAGAGCGATTACTGGCAGCAGACCCTCGACGGCGCGCCGGCCTTGCTGACCCTGCCCACCGACCGTCCGCGTCCGGTACAGCAAGATTTCGCCGGCAGCAGCGTCGAAGTACGCCTGGATGAGCATCTGAGCACCGGGCTCAAAGCCTTGAGTCAGCGTCACGGCGTGACTCTGTTCATGACCCTGATGAGTGCCTGGTCGCTGTTGCTGAGTCGTCTGTCCGGGCAGTCCGACGTGGTGATCGGCTCGCCGGTGGCCAACCGCACCCGGGCCGAGATCGAAGGCCTGATCGGCATGTTCGTCAACACCCTGGCCCTGCGCATCGACACCTCGGGCGAGCCGAGCGTGGCCACGCTGCTGGCGCGGGTCAAGGCGCGCACGCTGGAGGCGCAGGCGCATCAGGATCTGCCGTTCGAGCAAGTGGTGGAAATCACCCGGCCAGCGCGCAGTCTGGCGCACAGCCCGTTGTTCCAGAGCACGCTGAGCTGGGACAGCAGCGTCGGGCCGAACCTGGCGCTGGGCGATCTGAGCCTTGAAGGGGTGGCCGCGCCGGGGCGGGTGGCCAAGTTCGACCTGACCCTGACCCTGGGTGAGGTCAACGGGGTGATTCGCGGATCGCTGGAATACGCCACGGCGTTGTTCGATCAAGCGACCGTCGAGCGTTATGTCGGCTACCTGCAGCGCCTTCTGGCGGCGATGGTCAACGATGAGCAGACGGTGCTGGAGCGGGTGCAATTGCTCGCCGAGTCTGAGCGTCAGCGCTTGCTCTACGAGTTCAACGCCACCGCGCGCGAATACCCGCAAGCGCTGACCGTGCACGGGATTTTCCAGCAGCAGGCAGCGGCGCATCCGAAGGCGGTGGCGGCGGTGCATGGCGAGCATTCGCTGAGCTATTTTGAGCTGAACGCCCAGGCCAACCGTCTGGCGCATCACTTGATCAGCCAAGGCGTGCAGCCGGGCGACCACGTGGCGATCCTGTTGCCGCGTTCGCTGGAATTGCTGGCGGCGCAGCTGGCGATTGCCAAGTGCGCGGCGGCCTATGTGCCGCTGGATATCAATGCGCCGAGCGAGCGGCAGGCGTTCATGGTCGAGGACTGTCAGGCAGCGGCGTTGCTGACCCTCAGCGGTGAAGTCATCGACTACGCCGCGCCACGCATCGACCTCGACCGCTTGACCCTCAGCGGCCAACCGACGCACAACCCGAATCTGGCGCAGTCCTCGGAGTCGCTGGCGTACATCATGTACACCTCCGGCTCCACCGGCGCCCCGAAAGGCGTGATGGTGCCGCACCGCGCCATCGGCCGCCTGGTGCTGAACAACGGCTACGCCGATTTCAATGCGCAGGACCGCGTGGTCTTCGCCTCCAACCCGGCGTTCGACGCCAGCACCATGGACATCTGGGGGCCGCTGCTCAACGGCGGGCGCGTCGTGGTGATCGATCACCAGACCCTGCTTGATCCAAACGCGTTCGGCCATGAGTTGAGCGCCAGCGGGGCGACGATCCTGTTCGTCACCACCGCGCTGTTCAATCAGTACGTGCAGTTGATTCCGCAGGCGCTGAAAGGCCTGCGCATTCTGTTGTGTGGCGGTGAGCGTGGCGATCCGGCGGCGTTTCGTCGACTGCTGGCCGAGGCGCCGGCGCTGCGCATCGTGCATTGCTACGGCCCGACCGAAACCACCACTTACGCGACGACGTTTGAAGTGCGTGAAGTGGCGGAAAACGCCGAGAGCGTGCCGATTGGCGCGCCGATCTCCAACACGCAGGTTTATGTACTCGACGCGCATCAGCAACCGGTGCCGATGGGCGTGACCGGCGAGTTGTACATCGGCGGGCAGGGCGTGGCGCTGGGTTATCTGAATCGCGCCGATCTGACCGCCGAGAAGTTCCTGCGTGATCCGTTCAGCGAGCAGCCGGGCGCGCTGCTGTATCGCACTGGCGACCTCGCACGCTGGCTGGCACCGGGGCAGCTCGATTGCATCGGGCGCAATGACGATCAGGTGAAGATTCGCGGTTTCCGTATCGAGTTGGGCGAAATCGAAAACCGCCTGCTCAACTGCCCGGGGATCAAGGAAGCCGTGGTGCTGGCGCGCCGCGATGGTCAGGACATCACGCGTCTGGTGGCCTACTACACCGCGCACGCCGGGCGCCTGGACAGCGCCGATCTGCATGCGCAGTTGCTGGCGCGACTGCCGGAATACATGGTGCCGAGCGCTTGGGTGCAACTGGATGTCCTGCCGTTGAACAACAACGGCAAGGTCGACCGCAAGGCGCTGCCGGCGCCGACGCAGGCAGCGATGCTCAGTCGGGTGTATGTCGCGCCGATCTCGGCGCTGGAACAACATTTGGCGCGGATCTGGGCTGGCTTGTTGCAGCTCGAACAGGTCGGTCGTCACGACAACTTCTTCGAACTGGGCGGGCACTCGTTGCTGGCAATGCGCATGCTGTCGCAGGTGCGCCAGCAGTTGGGCGTCGAGCTGACACTCGCCGAGTTGTTCGCCAATCCCGAGCTGGCCGCTGTCGCCGAAGTGCTGAGCCGGGCGGGGCGCAGCACCTTGCCGGAGATTTTGCCGGCGCCCCGCGACCTGCTATTGCCGCTGTCATTCGCCCAGCAACGCCTGTGGTTCCTGGCGCAGATGGACGGCGGCCACAGCGCCTACAACATCCCGGTCGGTCTGCGCCTGCGCGGTCGGCTGGATGAAGACGCGCTGCAACGGGCACTGGCACGCATCGTTGCGCGTCACGAAACCCTGCGCAGCCGCTTCCGCCAGATCGACGATCAGCCGCAGGTGCTGATCCTGCCGGCCGAGAGCGGTCTGTTGCTGGCGGTAGAAGACCTGCGTCAACACCCACAGGCTGACAATGCCTTGCGCGGCCTGATCGAGGAACAGGCCTGCGCCTCGTTCAATCTGCAGCACGATGCGCTGCTGCGCGGACGTCTGGTGCGTCTGGCCGACGACCATCATGTGCTGTTGCTGACGCTGCACCACATCATCGCCGATGGCTGGTCGATGGGCGTGCTGACCCGCGAGCTGGCGGCGTTGTATCAGGCCTTCAGCCGTGGCGAAGACGATCCGCTGCCGCCGCTGGCGCTGCAATACACCGACTACGCGGTGTGGCAACGGCGCTGGCTCAGTGGCGAGGTGCTGCAGCGTCAGAGTGATTACTGGCAGCAGACGCTGGCCGGCGCGCCAGCCCTGCTGACCCTGCCCACCGACCGTCCGCGTCCGCCACAGCAGGACTATTCCGGCAGCCGCGTCGACATGCTGCTCGATCAACACTTGAGCGCCGGTTTGAAAGCCTTGTGTCAGCGTCGCGCGGTGACGCCGTACATGGTGATCATGAGCGCATGGGCGATGTTGCTCAGTCGGTTGTCCGGGCAGAGCGACGTGGTGATCGGCTCGCCAGTGGCCAACCGTACCCGGGCCGAGATCGAAGGCCTGATCGGCATGTTCGTCAACACCCTGGCGCTGCGCATCGACACCTCGGGCGAACCGAGCGGCGAGGCGCTGCTGGCGCGGGTCAAGGCGCGGACTCTGGACGCTCAGGCGCATCAGGATCTGCCGTTCGAGCAAGTGGTGGACATCAGCAAGCCTGTCCGCAGCCTGTCGCACAGCGCGTTGTTCCAGACCATGCTCAGTTGGGACAACAACGACGGCCCGAGCCTGAGCCTCGGCGACCTGACCCTGGAAGGCGTGGCCGGCGACAGCCATTTTGTGAAATTCGATCTGTCGCTGAGCCTCGGCGATTCGCCCGACGGGATTCGCGGCTCATTGCGCTACGCCACGGCCTTGTTCGATGAGTCAACGGTGCAGCGTTTTGTCGGCTACTTCCAGCGGCTGCTGGCGGCGCTGGTCAACGACGATCAGGCCGTGCTTGCGCGAGTGCCGTTGCTCGCACCGCAGGAGCAGCAGCGTTTGCTGGTCGATTTCAATGCCAGCGCCGTTGATTGTCCGCTGGAGCAGCCGTTGCATGGCTTGTTCGAAGCGCAGGTGCGGCGCAAACCGGACGCTGTCGCGCTGCAATCCGCGCAAGGAACCCTGACCTACCGCGAGCTCAATCAGCGTGCTAACCGTTTGGCCCAGCATCTGCGCGAACTCGGTGTGCAGCCGGATGCGCGGGTGGCGATCTGCGTCGAGCGTGGGCTGGATCTGATCGTTGGTTTGCTCGGCATTCTCAAGGCCGGTGGTGCCTATGTGCCGCTGGATCCAGGGTATCCGGTAGAGCGTCTGGCCTACATGCTCAAGGACAGTGCGCCGACCGCGGTGCTGGTGCAGACCGCTACTCGCGGGCTGTTCGATGACGCGGTCGCCATGGTGATCGACCTTGACCGCAGTACCTGGCAGCACCTGCCGGAACATGATTTGCAGGTGCCTGGTCTCAGCGCCTCGAACCTCGCTTACATGATCTACACCTCGGGCTCCACCGGGTTGCCTAAAGGCGTGATGATCGAGCATCGCAGCGCCTGCAACATGGTGCATTGGGGTTCGCAGCTCAGCCCGCCGACCGAGCACGGTGCGCTGCTGCAAAAGGCGCCGTTCAGCTTCGACAGCTCGGTGTGGGAGATCTTTTGGCCGCTGTGTTCCGGGATGCGTCTGGTACTGGCGCGACCGGACGGCAACCGCGATTCGGCGTATGTGGTGCAGACCATTCGCGAGCAGCAGGTGACGGTGGTCAAGTTCGTTCCGGCGCTGTTGCAGCAGTTCATCGAACAGGACGGTGTCGAGCAGTGCACCAGCCTGACCGATGTGCTCAACGGCGGTGGCGAACTCAGCGCGGCGCTGGCCCGCCAAGTGCGTACTCGCCTGCCGTGGGTGCGTTTGCACAACGTTTATGGCCCGACTGAAACCACGGTGGACAGCACGGGCTGGACGCTGGAGCCGGACATGCCGGTGCCGGACAACGTGGTGCCAATCGGTACAGCCTTGAGCAATACACGCCTGTACGTGCTCGACGCGTACGGACAACCGGTGCCGCAAGGCGTCAGCGGTGAGTTGCACATCGGCGGCGTCGGCGTGGCACGTGGTTATCACGGCTTGCCGGAGATGCAGGCCGAGCGCTTCATCGACAGCCCGTTTGTGCCGGGGGATCGCCTGTACCGCACTGGCGATCTGGCGCGCTACAACAATCATGGGGAACTGGAATTCCTCGGCCGTAATGACTTCCAGATCAAGCTGCGTGGCTTGCGTCTGGAGCCGGGGGAAATCGAGGCGCGGCTGATCGAACATCCGGCGGTTCGCCAAGCGGTGGTGATGGTGCGCGATGAGCGTCTGGTGGCCTGGTACAGCTTGCGCGCCGGCATCGACGCGCCATCGTTGGAAACCTTGCGCAGCCATGTGCTGGAGCGTTTGCCGGAGTACATGGTGCCGGGCGCGTTTGTGCTGCTCGACGCGTTGCCACTGACGCCAAACGACAAGATTGATCGCAAAGCCTTGCCGGAACCGGGTGCAGACGCGGTGATCAACCGCCCATACGTGGCGCCACAGGGTGAAGTCGAAACCGCGCTGGCGCAGATCTGGGGCGAGGTGCTTGGCGTCGAACAGGTCGGACGGCACGACAACTTCTTTGAACTCGGTGGGCATTCGTTGCTGGCGGTGAAGCTGGTCAATCTGCTGCAACGGGCCGGGCTGCCACTGTCGCTGGCCGAGCTGTTCCAGCATCCGAGCATCGAGTCTGCCGCCGCGCTGCTCAGTCAGGGCGAGGCGCTCAGTCAGCCTGACGGGCTGGTCGTGGTGCGTGCCGGGGCGCACGGTACGCCGCTGTTCCTGCTGCATGAATTCAGCGGCAGGGACGTGTACTTCCCGACCCTGGCCCAGCACATCGGTGGCGAGTTCCCGATTTACGGCCTGCCTGGCGTGACGCTCGGTCAGCCGCAATTGCGCACGCTTGAGTGCATGGCGCAGCGCATGGTCGGGATCATCCGCGCGGTACAGCCTCACGGTCCGTATCGGCTGGCGGGCTGGTCGTTCGGCGGGGTGCTGGCGCATGAGGTCGCGCAGCAATTGCTCGGTCTCGATGAGCCGGTGGAATTCATCGGCATGCTCGACAGCTATGCGCCAAACCCGCTCGCCCAGGACAAGGCAATGTGGAGCGGCGAGGGCCTCGACAAGCGCCAGTTACTTGGCCATTGCCGAGGGCGTTCGCTGATGCTGGGTGCCGAAAGCGAGGCGGCGCTGGCGGCGGTGCAAGCGCTGGAAGCGCAAGTCGAACAACTGGATTTCCCCGAGCTGTTCAAGCGCTGTCAGGCGCAGCAACTGACCGATCCGGAGCTGGCGACGGTCAGCGCGGCGGACGCCTGGCATTACTTTGATCGCGAAGCGGCGCATCGTCTGGCGCTGGCGCATTACCGGGTCAGCCCGGCGAGCCAGCCGATCCACCTGTTCCGTGCCCAGGAACTGATGGAAGGCCAGTCATTGCCGAGCCCGACGCGCGGCTGGGAAGAGCGCTTCAACATTGGCTTGCTGCGTTGCATCGACATCCCCGGCGATCACCGGACCATGATGAAGCACCCGCACATCCAAGCGCTTGGCCAAGCCATCACCCAGGCGCTGGAAACCCTGGTGACGCCGGAACCGGCACTGTATCAACCGCTGCTGACGATTCAGACCGGGCAGCCGGGGCATGCGCCGATTTTCTGTGTGCCGGGGGCGGGTGACAGTGTCACCGGGTTCATTCACCTGACCGAGGCCATCGGCCCGGAATGGCCGATCATCGGCTTGCAACCGCGCGGGCTGGACGGCGTCAGTGTGCCGCACAGCGCGGTCGAAGCCGCTGCCGCGTTCTACCTGCAGGCCATCGAGCAGATTCACCCGCAAGGGTCGCTGCACCTGATCGGCCATTCGTTCGGCGGCTGGGTCGCGCATGCCATGGCTGCGCAGTTGCAGGCGGCCGGGCGCGAGGTGGCTTCGCTGACGTTGATCGACAGCGAGGCACCGGGCGGTGACGGCACGGCGGGCAAGCCGTACACGGCCACTGCCGCGCTGCAACGGCTGATTGACACCCTGCAGTTGTCCTGTGGCAAATCGCTGGGTATCGATCCTGCGACCTTCGCCAACGCCGACGACACCACGCAACTGCGTCTGCTGCACGCAGGCATGGTGCGCGCCGGGGTGTTGTCGGAGCGCGCGGCGCCGGACGCGATGCACGGCCCGGTACGCACATTCGCCAGCGCCTTGCGCACGGTCTATCAACCGCGTCTGGCCTACACCGGGCCGGTGCGGCTGGTGCTGGTCGATGACCCGACGCTGGATGAGTGGGGCAATCAGCGCGAACAGGCGGCGGTGCTTGAAGGCTGGCAGCGGCAGGTCAGCGATCTGGCGGTGTGGTACGGGCCGGGCAACCACTTCACGATTCTCAAGGCGCCCAACGTCTTCAGTTTCGCCGCGTGGTGGCATGACGGTCTGGCGCTGGCGGTCGGCGAAGTGCTGTCCTGAGTATGGTTGTTCTATCAAGACCCGGCCGCCGGCCGGGTTCATCCCTGAACGGACTTGTGGTTATTTATGGAAAAGTCGAAGTTGCGCAAAGTCGGTATGGGGTTGGCGTTGGCGGCGGTGGCCGGGTTGGTGCTGTACACGGTGCAGGCACCGGCCGAAGCGCCGAAATACCAGACCGCCCCGGTCGAACGCTCGGATATCGAAAACACCGTGCTCGCCACCGGTTTGCTGGAAGGCGTCAAGCAGGTGGACGTCGGTGCCCAGGTGTCGGGGCAGTTGAAGTCGCTCAAGGTCAAGGTGGGCGACAAGGTGAAGAAGGGCCAGTGGCTGGCCGAGATCGATCCGCTGGTGCTGCAGAACACCCTGCGTCAGGCGCAGGTCGATGAGGAAAACCTGCAGGCGCAAAAGCGCGCCACGCAAGCCCAGCTCAAGCAGACCAAAGCGATTTACCAGCGCTATCAGAACCTGCAGGAAGACGCGTCGATCTCGCGTCAGGACTTCGAAACCGCGCAATCGGACTACGAGGTGCAGCAGGCCAATCTGCTGTCGCTGGACGCGCAGATCAAAAGTGCGCACATCCAGATCGACACCGCCAAGGTCAACCTTGCGTATACGCGGATCGTCGCGCCGATCGATGGCGACGTGGTCGGCATCGTCACCCAGGAAGGCCAGACCGTGATCGCCAACCAGTTGGCGCCGATCCTGCTGAAACTGGCGGATCTGGACACCATGACCATCAAGGCCCAGGTGTCGGAAGCCGACGTGATTCATATCGCGCCGGGGCAGCAGGTGTATTTCACCATTCTCGGCGAAGACAAACGCTATTACGGCAAGCTGCGCGGCACTGAGCCGGCGCCGCAGAACTTCCTCGAAACGCCGCCGGCCGGCACCCCGAAGCAAAACACCGCAGTGTTCTATAACGCGCTGTTCGAGGTGCCCAATCCCGACCATCGCTTGCGCATCTCGATGACCGCGCAAGTGCGCATCGTCCTCGATACCGCGCAATCGGTGCTGACCGTGCCGGTGGCCGCGCTCGGGCCACGTAACGCCGATGGCAGCTTTCCGGTGCGGGTGCTGGACGCTAAGGGCCAGGCGCAGTCGCGCAACGTGCAGACCGGGATCAACAACAACGTCAAAGTGCAGATCAATCAGGGCCTCAGCGAAGGCGAGCGGGTGGTGATCGGTGATCCGTTGCCCGCCGTGGCGGGGGCTTGAGCATGACGCAGCCGTTACTGCAACTGACCGGCATCACCCGCAGTTTTACCGCCGGCGACCGTGAATTTCTCGCACTGAAGAACATCAACCTGACGATCAGTGCCGGGGAAATGGTGGCGATCATCGGCGCCTCCGGCTCCGGCAAATCAACCCTGATGAACATCCTCGGCTGCCTCGATTACGCCACCGCCGGCAGCTACAAGATCAACGGCCAAGAGACCCGCGACCTTGACGATCAGGCGCTGGCCGAACTGCGCCGCGATTACTTCGGTTTCATCTTCCAGCGCTATCACTTGCTGCCGCACCTGAGCGCGATGCACAACGTCGAGATGCCAGCGATCTACGCCGGCATCCCCGCGCCGCAACGCCACGCCCGCGCCCGTGAGCTGCTGGCGCGACTGGGTCTCGATGGGCACCTGACGCACCGTCCGAGTCAGCTCTCCGGCGGTCAGCAGCAGCGGGTGAGTATCGCCCGGGCCTTGATGAATGGCGGTGAAGTGATTCTCGCCGACGAACCCACCGGCGCCCTCGACACCGCCAGCGGCAAGGAAGTGATGCGCATCCTGCTGGAGCTGCACGCGGCCGGGCACACGGTGATTCTGGTGACCCACGACCCGAAAGTCGCGGCCAACGCCGAACGCATCATCGAAGTCAGCGACGGTGAAATCCTCAGCGACCGGCGCAATCAGCGCGACACCGGGCAACTGTCGGACGAAGAGGAGGTGCCGCCCAAACCACCGGCGACACGCCGTTTGGTCGCCAGCCTCGGGCTGTTCAAGGAGGCCTTCAACATGGCCTGGGTGGCGCTGATTTCGCACCGCATGCGCACCTTGCTGACCATGCTCGGGATTGTCATCGGCATCACCTCGGTGGTGTCGATTTCGGCGATCGGCGAGGGCGCGAAAAACTACGTGCTAAAGGATATTTCGGCGATCGGCAGCAACACCATCGACATCTATTCCGGCAGCAGTTTCGGCGACAAGCGCGCCGCCTCGATCGAGACACTGGTGCCGGCGGATGTCACCGCGCTGAATCAACTGTATTACGTCGACAGCGCCACCCCGGTGGTCGGTCGCAGCATGCTTCTGCGTTATCGCAACATCGACCTCGACGCGCAGATCAATGGCGTCAGTGATCAGTATTTCCAGGTTCGCGGAATCAAACTGGAGGCGGGCATCACCTTCAGCGAGAGCGACGCGCGGCGTCAGGCGCAGGTGGTGGTGATCGACTTCAACACCCGGCATCGGTTATTCGGCGAGGGCGTCGATCCGCTGGGGCAGGTGATCCTGATCGGTAACCTGCCATGCACCGTGATCGGCGTGGCCGCCGAGAACAAGAACCTGTTTGCCTCGGGCAAAACCCTCAACGTCTGGGTGCCCTACGAAACCGCCGCCGGCCGTATTCTGGGCCAACGTTTTCTCGACAGCATCAGCGTACGGATCAAGGACGGCCAGTCGAGCAAAGTGGTGGAAAATCACGTCACCCAATTGATGCTGCAACGCCACGGCATCAAGGACTTCTACACCAACAACCTCGACAGCGTGATGCAGACCGTGCAGAAAACAAGCCGATCGCTGGCCTTGCTGCTGTCGCTGATCGCGGTGATTTCGCTGGTGGTCGGCGGCATCGGGGTGATGAACATCATGCTGGTGTCGGTCACCGAGCGTACCCGCGAGATCGGCATTCGAATGGCGGTCGGCGCACGCCAGTCGGACATTCGTCAGCAGTTTCTGGTGGAGGCGGTGATGGTCTGCCTGCTTGGTGGGGCCATCGGCATTTCCCTGTCGTATGCCATCGGCCATCTGTTTTCGCTGTTCATCAAGGAATGGGAGATGGTGTTCTCCATGGCCTCGGTGCTGACGGCGGTGATCTGCTCGACGCTGATCGGCATCGTCTTCGGCTTCGTCCCCGCGCGCAATGCATCGCGCCTCGATCCGATCGAGGCGCTGGCGCGGGACTGATTGCCGAAGCTGATTGGCCGGGCTCGTGCCTGAAGCGCACAAATCGAAAGGGACGGGTCATGAACCCGTCCCTGTTTTTCGTCAAGCCGATCACCCTCCCAACTGAATGCACTCATTCCAACTGTGGGAGCGAGCCTGCTCGCGAAAGCGGCCTCACAGTCGACCAGTCCCTGACTGAGTGCACTCGATCAAATGGTGGGAGCTGGCTCGCCAGCGATGACGGCCTACAAGCCGACCAATTCCCACCTGAATGCACTCAATCCAACTGTGGGAGCGGGCTTGCTCGCGAAAGCGGTCTGCCAGACGACATCAAAACTACAGGAGCAATCCCGGTTCTCTACACGCACCATAAACGCATCGCCGCAACCACGTTTAAAATACACGACCCGTTACGCCATAACGGCTACAACGCCTTGCGCCGTTACCTACACGTACGCCAGAATCCGCCGGCTTACACGGCTATGGGGCGGGCTATATCGTTTCCCTGTCACTGAAAATCAGTGATCGGGTTTGGTAGCCCGTTTCTAAGTGTGATGGCGACACCGTGTGCAGTCCCTTTTCAGGGGCTCGATTTTATGGTGGCCATGCGTGGGGCTCCTTCGGGAGCGCCGGGTTTTCCTGCTTAGACCGGTCTACCAACCCGCGTATGGCCGCCACCCTCGTTTGGTAGCGAGAGTGATGGCTCCTTACTTTTGCTAAGCAGGAGCTTCATCCATGTTCAAAGCCACACCCAACCCCCCGGACACCTCAATCCCGTACGACCCAGCCCTCGACCCGCAGAAGATAAAAGCGGCCACCGACCGCGCCATCAACTTCTACCTCAACCCCGGCGCACTGAAGATCTCGATCCCTTTAACACCCTCAAGCAAATCCAACAGAATCTTCCTCATCGACCGCACCGTGGACGAGGAAACCTTGCTCGTCGAAGCCTGCGAATCTTTAGCCGCCGCCAGTGACATGGCCCGAGATATCGGCGACACCGTCGACAACTCGCAGCGCCGGGCGATGCTGATGCTGCATCAGGTAATCATGCTCAGTGAACTGATGGTCAACCGGATACTCGATGGCCGCCGCGTGCCGAACTAACTGCCCGGTCCCCGTGTAGGAGCTGCCGCAGGCTGCGATCTTTTGATTTTGTTTTTCAAGATCAAGATCAAAAGATCGCAGCCTGCGGCAGCTCCTACAGTGAGTAATCCTTTCAAAGTGCCCCGATCGGAGTTCCAGCTGATGCCCGAACCCAAGCCCAACCCGCCGGCCACAGAGTCGGTATCACCCTACGAATCCCTCAACTCCAGAAAGCTCCACGAAGCCGCCGAACGCGCCCTCGACCATTACCTCGCGCCCGCGAACATCATGGCAACGCCGTACACCCCCAGCAGCATGTTTCTGGTCAACCCACAAACCGACACCGAATCCCTGCTGGCCAACGCCTGCGAATCCCTGGCCTCGGCCACGGTCATGCTCGGCGATTTCGCCGGGACGCTGGAGGGGCCGAGTCGTAATACGGTGTTGGGCATTGCGCAGGTGGTGATGCTGGGGGAGTTGGCGGTGAATCAGGCGCTGGATAGAGTTGTGCCGAAGGATTAGGCCCCCAATGTAAAAAACCGCCGCCCGGGGAGGGCGGCAGTTTTTTGTTCAGCTACGGACTCAGGCTGCGCTGGTGGCGTGGCTGGTGTCCTCCGGCGAATACATCCAGCGCATCAACGAATGCCGGCCGCTGATCCCCAGTTTGATCGCGGCGCGCTTGAGATAGCTTTCCACCGTGTTGACCTTCAACTGCAATTGCTCGGCCAGTTCCGGCGCGGTGCGCCCGGCGAGCAGGCCGATGCACACTTCGGTTTCGCGATTGGACAGCCTCAGGCCCAGTTGCTGCAAACGCTCGTTGAAGCGCAGCCGCAGGTTTTCCAGGCCCTGTTGCGCGCCGTCAGCGCCGGGCGACGGGTCTTCTGGGTTGGTCTGCTGGGGTTGCAGGGCGTGAATGTGTTTTTCCACCATCGGCAACAGCACCGGAGAAATGTCCTGCAACAAACTCTGCTCCTGAGCCGAGAAGCGTTGCGACTGGTCGTTGCGATACACCGAAATCACGTAGCGGTAGCCGTCCTTGCGCCGGGTCAGGTGCAATTGTGAGGCGTCGGCGCTGGCCCCGGCTGGCGGCTCCATTGGCTCGCTCGAGCGTGCGGCAATCTGTTCGCAGAATACCGTTTCAGCCTGCTGGGCCGAGTCTTGGCCGGTTTCCGGCGGGTGGCGATGGGCGGGGCGGCCCACCGGCTCGACGCGCATCTGGCGAATGTGTGTGGCGTCGACCGCCAGTTGTGTCTGGATCAGGTCATGCAGCATCCGCGGAAAGTGCCGGCTGCCGGTGCTCGCAATGACTTTACCGATGTGGGGAAACAGGTGTGAATTCATAAACATCATCCATGAGTTGCAGGTGAAACAGTCCCATTCCTGAGCTGCGTCGAGCATGTTCCCTGGTCGGCGCAAATGTCAGGATGTGGATCCTATCCTAGTACAACGTTTGAAAGACGGTTTAATGAAGGTGTTATTAGCTCATAACTTCATCCACAGGGTTATGCGGTGAACCCAGGGTTGTCGGCTTGTCGAGATCATTGTGGGAGCGGTGAACTCAGGAATGACGGCCTGCCGAGATCCAGTGTGGGAGCGGGCTTGCTCGCGAAAGCGGTGTGTCAGCCATTTGAGATGTTGCCTGGAATGAACCCTTCGCGGGCAAGCCCGCTCCCACAGAGTTATGGGGCACCGCCTACCCGCAAGGCCTCAACTTGATTGGCGCAACGGTGGAGAGGGTCCTGAACCGGGCACCGTACAGTTTGATGATCGCCAAACCAATTCCCGAGGCGGATTGAGTTGGAGGCTGGCAAGCCTGTGTTGTGTCGCCAGGATTGTCCGTTATGAGTTGACAGTGAAACGCTTTTCAACCGATTTATCCGTTCAGGCGGTATCCGTAATCTGTGCCCATGTTCAACGCAACGCCCACTACCTCAACCAAGAAAAGGGATTCAAACATGAGCACTGCAACCTACAACCGCCTGAACAAAGACGACGCCGTAGTCCTGCTGGTCGACCACCAGACCGGTCTGATTTCTCTGGTTCAGGACTTCTCGCCGAACGAGTTCAAGAACAACGTCCTGGCCTTGGCCGACCTGGCAAAATTCTTCAACCTGCCGACCATTCTCACCACCAGTTTCGAACAAGGCCCCAACGGCCCGCTGGTCCCGGAACTGAAAGAAATGTTCCCGGACGCGCCGTACATCGCCCGCCCAGGCCAGATCAACGCCTGGGACAACGAAGACTTCGTCAAGGCGATCAAGGCCACCGGCCGCAAACAGATCATCATCGCCGGTGTCGTGACCGACGTCTGCGTCGCATTCCCGACCCTGTCGGCACTGGCCGAAGGCTTTGACGTATTCGTCGTCACCGACGCCTCCGGCACCTTCAACACCACCGTCCAGCAAGCCGCGTGGAGCCGCATGACCCAGGCCGGCGCACAAATGATGAACTGGTTCTCGGTCGCCTGTGAGCTGCACCGCGACTGGCGCAACGACATCGAAGGGCTGGGCAATCTGCTGTCGCAGCGGATTCCGAACTACCGGAACCTGATGAACAGTTACTCGGCGTTGACCGCGCAGCAGAAGTGATTGCAGCGTTGTGAACGTGAAAGCCTGCCCTGAAAAGCAGGCTTTCTTTGTTTGCGCCGCGGCATCAACGTTACTACCCGGCGCGATGAACCGAGCGCTGGCTTCTGCGGTTTTTTGATCAGACTCAGCTGGGTATTCCCTGACGTTTACGGCTAATCTGCGCACTCGCTGACGACAACAAAACAAAAACAGGAGTCACTGATGCAACCGATCCGTCTCGGTCTGGTGGGCTACGGCAAGATTGCCCAAGATCAACATGTTCCGGCGATCAACGCCAATCCCGGATTTCGTCTGGTGGCGGTCGCCACGCAAGGTAAACCCTGTGCCGGGGTGGAGAACTTTCACTCGTTGAGCGAGTTGCTGGAGAACGGCCCCGAGGTGGATGCGATTGCGTTTTGTACGCCGCCGCAAGGTCGGTTCGCACTGGTGCAGCAGGCGCTGGCCGCCGGCAAACATGTGTTGGTGGAAAAACCGCCGTGCGCCACGCTGGGTGAGGCGCTGGCCCTGGTCAGTCAAGCGCAGCAACAGGGTGTCAGTGCGTTGTTCGCCTGGCATTCGCGCTACGCCCCCGGTATCGAAGCCGCCCGCGACTGGCTCGCCGGCCGCACGCTGCAAAGCGTGCAGATCGACTGGAAGGAAGACGTGCGCAAGTGGCATCCCGGGCAGACGTGGATCTGGCAACCCGGTGGTCTGGGCGTTTTCGATCCGGGCATCAATGCCTTATCGATAGTCACCCGTTTGCTGGCGCAGCCATTGTTTGTCGAAGCCGCCGAACTGCGCGTACCGGAAAACTGCCAGTCGCCGATTGCCGCGTCGATCAAGATGTCCGACGCGAACCGACTCGACGTGCAGGCCGAGTTCGATTTCGACCACGGTCACGACGAACTCTGGAGCATCGAGATTCGCTGCGCCGAAGGGGTGCTGCGCCTGGATAACGGCGGGGCGCTGCTGAGCATCGACGGCGTGCGCCAGGCGGTATCGGAAGAGGGCGAGTACACCGCGGTGTATCGGCACTTTCAGCAACTGATTGGCGATCGGGCCAGCGACGTCGATCTGCAGCCACTGCGGCTGGTGGCTGACAGTTTCTTTGTCGGCAGCCGGGTGGCAGTCGAACCGTTTTATGACCCGGCACGTTGATCAGTTGAAGCGGGAGAGCTGTCGCGTGATGACAGCGAACTTGAGCGTCAGGCCTAAGCTAATGCAAAAAGGGTATTTGTTCGTGGTTTTTAAGATCGTTTAGTTTTGTCTCACGACGAATCAAACGCATCAAACCGATAGACCCCCGATTGCCATGACGGCACACGCTGAATCGATCAAAGGCTCTTCAGGTTTGGTTCACACGGGAGTGAATCATGCCGCATACCCTCGATATCACCACGCTGCCGACGCTGGACCTTTCGTTGTTCGAAGGCACCGCGCAGCAGCGTTATGAATTTCTTGAAAACCTGCGTCACGCCGCGCGTGACGTCGGCTTTTTCTATCTCACTGGCCATGGCATCGACAGCCACCTGCTCAAGCAGGTGCAGGATCACGCCCGGCAGTTCTTCGCCTTGTCCGAGCACGAAAAGACCGCCGTCGGCATGATCAGTTCGCCGCATTTTCGCGGTTACAACCGTGCCGCTTCCGAGATCACCCGTGGTCAACCCGATTGGCGTGAGCAGTTCGATCTCGGGGCCGAGCGCGAAGCGTTGCCGCTGGACGCAGACAGCCCGTTGTGGGCTCGCTTGCAGGGGCCCAACCAATGGCCGGCGGCGCTGCCAGAACTAAAACCCCTGCTGCACGAATGGCAACAGGCGATGACGCGCATGGCGTTGCGCCTGCTGCGCGCCTTCGCCCAGGCCCTGTCGCTGCGGGCGGACGCGTTCGATCAGTTGTACGGCGACAAACCCAACGAACACATCAAGTTGATGCGCTACCCAGGCCAGGCCGCCAACGCGAGCCAGCAGGGCGTCGGCGCGCACAAGGATTCCGGGTTCCTCAGCTTTCTGCTGCAAGACCAGCAGGCCGGTCTGCAAGTGGAGGTCGAGGAAGGGCGCTGGATCGATGCGCTGCCCCGCGACAACACGCTGGTGGTGAACATCGGCGAACTGCTGGAGCTGGCCACCAACGGTTATCTTCGCGCCACGGTACACCGCGTGGTTTCGCCGCCCGCAGGCAGCGAACGCTTGTCCATCGCCTTCTTCCTCGGCGCACAACTCGATGCCGTGGTGCCGCTGTATCCGTTGCCCACTGCGCTGCTGCGCGAAGCGCGTGGCCCGGCGAGTGATCCGCTCAATCCGTTGTTTCGCGATGTCGGCTGGAACTACCTCAAGGGTCGGTTGCGTTCGCACCCCGACGTCGCCCGGCGCTTCTATGCCGACGCGCTGATGCCCGCCGCACCGGCTCGTAAAACCGCCAACGCCTGATTCATCACTCGCTCAAGGACTCCGCACATGTTGAAAAAAGCAGGTTTGACCCTGGCCGTGCTCGGCGCGCTGGTGACTTCGTTCGGCGCGCAGGCACTGGAGCCGTTGCGCGTGGCTGCCGACCCGGTGCCCCACGCGCAGATTCTCGCGTACATCCAGACAATCGATCCGCAACTCAAGCTCAAGGTCATCGAGATTCCCAACGGCGTGAACTCCAACGAGCTGTTGGTGCATGGCGATGTCGATGCCAATTACTTCCAGCATCTGCCGTACCTGAAATCCCAGGAACAAGCGCTGGGGCAGAAACTCGCGGTGGCCGCCACGGTGCATATCGAGCCGCTGGGCATCTATTCGCGCCGGCACAAAAGCTTCGCCGAGGTGCCGGAAAAAGGCACCGTCGCCGTGCCCAACAACGTCACCAACCTGAGCCGTGCGCTGTACCTGTTGCAGGACAACGGCCTGATCAAACTCAAGCCCGGCTTCAAGGATCCGGCAGCCGATCAGGCCACGCCCAAGGACATCGCCGAGAACCCGAAACAGCTGAAGATCCTTGAAATCGAATCGCCGCAAATTCCTCGGGCCCTGGACGACGTCGACCTTGCGGTGATCAACGGCAACTACGCGCTGGAAGCCGGACTGGTGCCGGCCCAGGATGCGCTGGGGCTGGAGAAGGCCGAGCACAATCCGTACGCCAACATTCTGGTGACCACGCCGACACTGCAGAACGATCCGCGCATTGCGCAACTGGCCAAAGACCTGACCTCGCCGCAAGTGGCGAAATACATCACCGATAACTTCAAGGGGTCGGTGATTCCGGTGGAGGATGGCAAGCCATGATCGTCGTCGAGCAGTTGAGCAAGACCTACCCGTCGGCGCCGGCACCAGCACTGGATCAGGTGTCGCTGAGTATTCCCGACGGCGCGATCTACGGCATTCTCGGGCGCAGCGGCGCAGGCAAGTCGACCCTGTTGCGTTGTCTCAATCTGCTCGAACGCCCGGACAGCGGGCAAATTCTCATCGACGGCGTAGACCTGCTGACCCTGTCCGCCAGCGACCTGCGCCGCCAGCGGCAGCGCATCGGCATGATTTTCCAGGGCTTCAATCTGCTGCATTCGCGTACCGTGTTCGACAACATCGCCGTGCCGCTGGAAATCGCCAACGTCGGCAAACCGTGGCGCCATGTGCGGGTGCGCGAACTGCTGGAACTGGTCGGTTTGACTGACAAGGCGCAAGCCTTTCCCTCGCAGTTGTCCGGTGGGCAAAAACAGCGGGTGGGGATTGCCCGCGCCCTGGCCGCCGAGCCGGCGTATCTGCTGTCGGACGAAGCTACCAGCGCGCTGGACCCGGAAACCACCGCGTCGATTCTTGACCTGCTGCGCGATATCAACCGGCAATTGGGCGTGACCATCGTGCTGATCACCCATGAGCTGGAGGTGGTCAAGTCGATCTGCGATCACGCGGCGTTGATGGCGGACGGGCGTCTGGTCGAGTCCGGCCCGGTGCCGCGTTTGCTCGCCGATGCGCAATCGAGTCTCGGCACTTCGTTGCGTCCGACCTGCGGCCTGCCGCTGGGCCACGACATCCCCGGGCTCAGCTTCCTCAAGCAATACGGCGTGCGGGCGGCTCAGTCATGAACCGCAGCATCGAGTGGAATGAAATCCTGCAACTGCTGTTCAACGCCACCGGCGAAACCCTGTACATGGTCTTGCTCGCAGGGCTGTTCACGCTGCTGATCGGTTTGCCGCTCGGGGTGTTGCTGTTTGTCAGTCGCCGCGACGGACTGTGGCCGCTGCCACGGCTCAATGCCGCGCTGGGTTCGCTGGTCAATCTGGGGCGCTCGCTGCCTTTTGTGGTGATGCTGATTGCGCTGATTCCGCTGACCCGACTGGTGGTCGGCACCACCCTCGGCAGCACCGCTGCGGTAGTGCCGATCACCATCGGCGCGTTTCCGTTTTTTGCGCGGATCGTCGAGAACGCGCTGGACGAAGTCGACAAGGGCCGCATCGAAGCGATCCTCGCCATGGGCGGCGACATCCGTCATGTGATTTTCAAAGTGCTGTTGCCCGAAGCGCTACCCGCGTTGCTGGCGGGGATCACTCTGACGCTGGTGATGCTGATCGGTTTTTCATCCATGGCCGGGGTGATTGGCGGTGGCGGCCTCGGTGATTTGGCGATCCGTTACGGCTATCAGCGTTTCAACAATGAAGTGATGGTCGCCACCGTGGTGGTGCTGGTCATTCTGGTGCAGGGCGTGCAGAGCCTGGGCGACCGGCTGGTGCGTTCGCTGGCCCATCGACGTTAAGGAATTTTATGAGTGTCGTCGTGGCCCGCGCGCCGCTGATTCAAGTGCGTGATCTGAGCAAGAGCTTCGGCTCGAACCGCGCACTGGATCGCGTCAGCCTGCAGATTCATCCCGCCGAAGTGGTGGCGTTGCTCGGTGCCAACGGTGCCGGCAAATCGACGCTGGTGAAGATTCTCGCCGGCAGCCAGTGCGCCGATAGCGGCGAGATTTACATCGACGGTCAGCCCCGGCAATTCAGCTCGCCGCTGTCGGCACGTCGGGTCGGGATTATCGCGGTGCATCAGCAGATCAACGAGGGCATTGCGCCCGGTTTGAGCGTGGCGGAGAACCTGCTGCTCGATGAACTGTGCAAACCCGACGCGGACTTCTGGCTCAATCGCCAACGCTTGCTGGAACGCGCCGCGAGTATCGCCGCCGGGCTGGGTCTGGTGTTGCCGCTGGAGCAGCCGATTGAACACCTGGGCCAGGCCGAACGGCAGTTGGTGGTGCTGGCGCGGGCCTTTGCCTTGCAGCCGCGTCTGCTGATTCTCGATGAGCCGACCGCAGCCTTGTCGGAGACCGAGGCGCAACGGCTGTTCGGCCTGATCGACACCCTGCGCAGCCGTGGCGTGGCGATTGTTTACATCTCTCATCGCTTGTCCGATCTGCAACGGGTGGCGGATCGCGCCATTGTCCTGCGCGATGGGCGACTGGCCGGAGAGTTCAGCGCGCGGCAGTTGCCCGAGGCGGTGCACGCCATGCTCGGGCAGGCGCTGGACGGGCATGTCTACACGCCCGGCAGCGTGGGGCAAAAAGTATTGGGTGCGCGAGGTTTGCAGATTTTGCCACGCTCCAGGCGCTTCGATTTCGACCTGCACCAAGGCGAAGTGGTGGTGCTGACCGGGCTGCTCGGCGCCGGTAAAAGTGAGATTGCCGAAGTGCTGTTCGGCTTGCGCAAAGCCGTCGCCGGCAGCCTGCAACTGGATGGCATGGACTGGCTGCCGGGTTCGCCAAGGGCGGCGATTCGCAGCGGTGTGTTTCTCGCGGCGGAGGATCGCGCCAGTCAGTCGCTGGTGGCGGATTTCTCCCTGCGCCGGACCCTGACGCTGCCGTTTCTGCAGCGCTTCACCCGTGCCGGGTTCATTCGCAACCGCGCCGAAGCGGCAGCGGTCGAGGCGCAAGTCGCGGCGCTGGGGATCAAGACCGCCGGCATCGAGGTGCCGATGAGCGCGCTGTCCGGCGGCAATCAACAGAAGGTCGTGCTTGGCCGCTGGCTGCTCGGAGAAGGGCGGGTGTTGATCCTCGACGAGCCGTTTCAGGGGGTCGACGTGCGCGCCCGCCGCGAGATCGGCCAACTGCTGCGCGACAGTGCCGGCGGCCGCGCGACCCTGGTGATTTGCGCCGATGTCGATGAAGCCTTGGAAATCGCCGACCGGATTCTGTTGGTGCGCGATCACGCCGTGGTCGCCGAATACCCGCGCGCCGGTCTTGAGCGCGCGACCCTGGTCGCTGCGCTGGCCGGCAGCGACGCTAGCGAAAATCCCTTTCATGCCACGCCAAGGAGCAGAGCGAGTGCCTGATTCGAGTTCATTGTTGTCGTCCGCTACGGCACCCGCCGAGCGCCTGCTGCAAGCGCTGATCCGCTACGGCCTGTTGTGGCTGCTGGCGCTGATCGTGGTGTTTTTCAGTGTCGCGGAGCCGGCGTTTTTGCGCGTCGGCAATCTGTTCAGCATCTTGCAGTCGGTGTCGATCGTCGCGCTGCTGGCCCTTGGCGTGACGCTGACCATGGCCGTCGGCGGACTTGATCTGTCGATTGGTGCGGTGGCGGCGATGAGCCTGATGATCTCCAGTTACGTGATGGTGGTGCTCGGTTGGGGCGCGGTGCCGGCGGTGCTGATCAGTCTGGCCGGTGGCGCACTGGTCGGGCTGCTCAATGGCTGGCTGATCGTCAAGCTGCGGGTGCCGGACATTCTCGCGACGCTGGGCAGCATGTTTCTGGTGATCGGCGTGCAACTGATTCCCACGGGCGGACGCTCGATTGCGGTGGGCATGACCTTGCCCAGTGGAGTGGAAACCGAAGGCACGTTCAGTACGGCGTTTCTCGCCCTCGGCCGCGGACGCTTGTGGGACATGGTGCCGGTGCCGGTGTCGATCACGGCGCTGGTGGCGCTGGCGGTGTGGCTGTTTCTCGAGCGTACGCGCATCGGCCGGTTGTTTTATGCGATTGGCGGCAACGAGCAGGCGGCGCGATTGGCAGGCGCGCCGGTACAGCGCTTGAAGTTGCTCGCTTACGTGTTGTCGGCATTGCTCGCTTCACTTGGCGGGTTGCTGTTGGCGGCGCGCCTGGGTCGGGGTGATGTCAGCTCCGGCAACGGTCTGGTGCTCGACGCCCTCGGCGCGGCGCTGATTGGTTTTGCCGTGCTCGGAGCGAAGAAGCCCAATGCGTTCGGCACGTTGGTCGGCGCACTGTTGGTGGCGTCGCTGCTCAATGGCCTGACCATGCTCAACGCGCCGTATTACGCGCAGGATTTCGTCAAGGGACTGGTGCTGGTGCTGGCCCTGATGTTCACCTTCGGCCTCGCGCATCGGGCGCGCTGAGCCGGTTCATTTGTCGCTGCAAGGAAGATCTATGCACGGTTCAATCAAGCAGTTCGCACGCCATTGCCTCGCCGGCGCGGTGCTCTCGGCATTGGCTTTGAGCGCTCAGGCCAAGGCATTGCCAGGTGCTCCGGCGCCGTTCGATAAAGGTCAGGTGCAGATCGCGCTGGTCGGCTATCTGTTTTCCGGGGACTTTCCCGAGGCGTACCTGCGCGGCGTGGAGAAACAGACCGAGGCGCTGGGGGCCAATCTGCGGGTGTTCGATGCGCGCCAGCAAGCGGCGAGTCAGGGCGAGATGATCGATCAGGCAATCGACCTCGGCGTCGACGGGATCATCGTGCAACTGGGCCTGGCGGAAACCCTCAAGGGACCGATTGACCGGGCGATCGCCAAAGGCATCAAGGTGGTGGCGTTCGACGTCGATCTGAACAGCCCGCAAGTGACTCAGGTCGAGCAGGATCACCATGCACTGGCGCGACTGGCGCTGGATCAGGCGGTGAAGGACAACGGCACGCGGTTCGATGCCGGTTACGTGTACATCAGCGGCTTCACCCCGATGGAGCGCCGCGACGAGATCTGGAGTCAGGTGAAAAAGGCCAATCCGGGCATCATCGAGAAGGCGCGTTTCGGCACGCTCAACCCGCCGATTGCCAACTCGGTGGCGGATCAGGCCAGCGCGGTGTTGCGCGCCAATCCGGATATCAGCGTGATCTTCGCGCCGTTCGACGAGTTTGCCAAAGGCGCGAAGATCGCCGTCGACGAGGCCGGGCTGGGGCGCAAGGTGAAGATCTACAGCGCCGACATCTCCACCGCCGACATCCAGATCATGAAAGAACCTGACAGCGCCTGGGCGGCGACCGCCGCGGTCAATCCGCAAGTGGCGGGGGCGATCAGCGTGCGCAGTCTGGCGATGTTGATTGCCGGCGAAAATCCTGGGCATCAAGTGCTGGTGCCACCGACCCTGATCACACGCCAACAGTTGCTCGATCTGGACGTGAAAAACGTCCGCGACCTGGCGCAGAAACTCCCGGCGTTCGGCGATACCGCCAATGTGGCGCGGGCCGAGTGGATTCCTGTGGCGAACTGAATGCAGCCGTTATCACCGGGTGATGCGCTGTATGCGCGGCAGGCATCCTGACGCGCTTGGGAGTGAACATGCACAACAAAGCCATGCGTTTGCGCAACAGCCGCGCACCTAAGGCTGACCCGGCGCTCGGTCAACGCTTGCCGCCGGGGCAGGTGTTGACGGAGCGCTTCCCGATCCTCCACGAAGGCACGGTGCCGGAGTATGAATTGGCAACGTGGTCATTGCGCCTGTTCGGCAAGGTCGGGCGTGTCGTCGAGTTGAGTTTTGCTGACCTGCAAAGGTTGCCGCAGCGCGAGTTGCAATGTGACATTCATTGCGTGACACGCTGGTCGAAGTTCGACATGCAGTGGAGCGGGGTACATCTGCAGGATCTGCTGAGCGCATTCGGGATCCAGCCCGCTTCACGTTTCGTCATGGCCCACGCCGATCACGACTACCAGACTAACCTGTCACTCGACGACCTGCTGCACCCGGACAGCCTGCTCGCCACCCATCACGCCGGCCAACCCTTGACCGCCCAGCACGGCTGGCCGCTGCGGCTGGTGGTCGCCGGGCGCTACTTCTGGAAAAGCGCCAAATGGCTGCGCGGTCTGGAGTTTGTCGACGAAGAACAACCCGGCTTCTGGGAGCGCAACGGCTTTCACCTGCACGCCGACCCGTTTGCGGAACAACGCTTCAGTGCGCAGGCCCTGGACATTGCCGAGGATGCCTGGCTGGAAAAGGAATTCGACTAAAGGTTTGCGCATGTTTGCAGTCAACATCTCGGGTGACTGGACTGGCCCCTTCGCGAGCAAGCCCGCTCCCACATTGGATCTGCGGTGGATGAAAGCAATGTATTCACCCCGATCAACCTGTAGGAGTGAGCCTGCTCGCGATGGGGCCCGGACATTCAACTGCTTCGGTGGCTGATATACCGCTATCGCGAGCAGGCTCACTCCTACATTGGATCTGTGATGGATGATAACTATGCGTTTACCCCGATCAACCTGTAGGAGTGAGCCTGCTCGCGATGGGGCCCGGACATTCAACTAATTTGGTGGCTGATACACCGCTATCGCGAGCAGACTCACTCCTACATTGGATCTGTGGTGGATGAGAAGTCAGTGTTCACCCAGTCAAACCTGTGGGAGCGGGCTTGCTCGCGAAGGGGCCAGCCCAGTCGATATTTTCGGTGACTGAACGATAGCTATCGCGAGCAGGCTCACTCCTACAAAAGATCTTTGTCTGATCTTGAATTAGTGGGTGTTAGTTAGGGTTTAAGTGTTTGTCCAGCAACACTTGTGTTGCTCTAAAAACAAATAATCGGCCCGATCTAACCTAAGTGTTATTGGTTCTTTTACGGCAAGCCTCAGCCCGTCTAGCATCGGTGTTGAAGGGGAAATAACTAACTTTGGGGATTCTGCGCTTAACCAACTCAATACGTTTAACCAGCCTTCACCGCCTTCCTGATTTCTAAAACTACAGCAGACATTGCCGTGCATTGATTGCCGACCCTTTATTGTCGGCAACGGCCGGGTATTAGCTGCGATAAAGGAGCTGTCCCATGTATCAGCGTTCCCGTTCATTACTGGCCATCGCGGTGGTCGGTGCGATCTGGCAAGTTCCGGCGCAAGCCGAAGACACTTCCACCCGCGTTGACGATGACACACGGCTGGGTACCGTGCTGGTCACCGGCACCCGTGGCACCGCGCGTACGGTGCTCGACTCTCCAGTGCCGGTTGACGTGTTGACCGCCGCCGATCTCAAGTCCACCGGCGCGGCCGACGGTGAGCTGGGCCAGGCGCTGCAAACGTTGCTGCCATCGTTCAGCATGCCGCGTCAGTCCAACTCCGGTGGCGCCGACCATGTGCGCGCCGCACAGTTGCGCGGCATGAGTCCGGATCAGGTGCTGGTGCTGGTCAACGGCAAGCGCCGTCACACCTCGGCGGTGGTCAACGACTCGTCGAAAATCGGTCGCGGTACGGCGCCGGTGGACTTCAACTCGATCCCCATCAGCGCGATCAAACGCATCGAAGTGCTGCGCGACGGCGCCGGGGCGCAGTACGGTTCCGACGCGATTGCCGGGGTGATCAACATCATCCTCGACGACGCGCCCGAGGGCGGGGAAGTGTCCACCAGTTACGGCGCGTTTCACACCCATCAGGACGCCATCGGCAGAACCACCACCGACGGCCAGAACAGCGTGACCACCGCGAAGATCGGCACGCGCCTGGGAGAAGAGGGCGGGTTCATTCGCGGCGGCACCGAGTACAAAAATCGCAACCCGACCAACCGCGCCGGTTTCGACGGTTTTGCCGATACCCCGGACCAGCGCAACTACGTGATGGGCGACGGCCTGGCGCGGGACGTCAACCTGTGGTTCAACAGCGAGCTGCCGCTGGCCGGCGGCAAAGCCTACAGCTTCGGCACTTACAACCAGCGCCACACCACCGGCGCCGAATTCTATCGCTACCCCTACGAGCAGCCGCAGTTCTATCCCAACGGCTACCTGCCGCAGTCGCTGGGCGACAACAAGGACGTCTCCGCCACCGCCGGTTTCAAAGGCATGATCGGCGAAGACTGGGACTTCGACAGCAGCGTTACCCATGGCCGTAACCGCTTCGACGGCTCCACTCGCCGCACCCTTAACGTCAGCCTCGGCGAGGACTCGCCGACGAAATTCGACACCGGCGATTACGAGCTGCGCCAGACCACCACCAACCTCGATTTCAGTCGCGAGCTGCGCTTGGGCGGACGCTCGTTCGTGCTGGCGCTGGGCGGCGAATATCGCTACGAAAACTACCTGACCTACGCCGGTGACGAGGCCTCCTACATCGGCTCCGGCGCTGACGGTGCCAACGGTCTGCGCCCCAGCGAAGAGTCGGACCTGGACCGCAACGTGTTTGCTACCTACGCCGAGTTGTCGGGCGATCTCACCGAGCGCTTCTTCGTCGACGCCGCCACGCGTTGGGAACATTACGACGATGCCGGCAGCAAACTCACCGGCAAGCTCAGCGGTCGCTACAAACTGACCGAGCAGTGGGCGCTGCGCGGTGCGGTGTCGAACAACTTCCGCGCGCCGTCGCTGGCGCAGAGCGGGTTCCAGAACACCACCAGCAACTTTGGTGAAGGCGGCACACTCACCGACATCCGTGTGCTTTCGGTCAACGATCCGATCGCCCGCGCGCTGGGGGCCGAGAAGCTCGATCCGGAGACTTCGAAGAACTTCAGCCTCGGCGTGACCTTCCAGCTCAACGAACGCTTCGACGCTTCGCTCGATGTGTTCCGCATCGACGTCAAGGACCGCATCACCCTGTCGCAGCGCATTGGCAGCGACGCCATGGAGCAATACATCAACGACAACTTCGGCGTGGCCGGGGTCCATGACGTCAACTTTTTCACCAACGCCGCCGACACCAGCACCCACGGTGCCGAACTGGTGCTCAACTACCATCAGCCGCTATACGAAGGGCAACTGGGCCTGACCACCGCGTACACCTACAACCACACCAAAGTCACCAGCACCAAAGGCACTCCATCGCAACTGACGGCGTTGGGCATCGGCAACGATGCACTGGTCGGCGTTGAAGAAACCAACACCCTGACCGACGCCGCGCCCAAGGATCGCTTCGTGTTCAGCGCCAACTGGGCCAGCGAACACTGGGGCCTGCTCGGGCGTCTGACCCGTCAGGGCGAGACCACTCGCGTGTTCGACTTTGGCGACTCGCAACCGGAGCAGACCTATGGCGCGGTGTGGCAACTGGATGCCGAGGTGACCTACAAATTCACCCCGAAATTCAGCGTCGCCCTGGGCGGCAACAACCTCACCGACAACTACCCGGAGCGCTCCGGCTCGGCGATCAATTACGGCGGCAACCTGCCGTATGACGTGCTGTCGCCGATCGGCACCAACGGCGCTTATTACTACGCCAGCGCCACTTACGGCTTCTGAGCCGATTCGCCATGGATGGCGGATCTTCTGCGGGACTCTGCATGAATCACTCCAACGGTCCCAAGCGTCACCTGCCGGTAATGCAGGCGTTGCTGATCACGCTGGGCATGGTGATCACCACCGACATCCTCAAGACCGCGCCGACCGTGGCGCTGAACGTCGGGCCTGCCTGGTTCTACTGGATCTGGGTGCTCGGCGGCCTGGCGTCGATGGCCGGGGCGTTGTGCTTTGCCGAAATGGCCACGGCATTTCCACATCCTGGCGGCGACTATCACTTTCTGCGCACGGCCTATGGCGAGCGCATGGGTTTCCTGTTCGCCTGGTCGCGCTTTTCGGTGATGCACACCGGCTGGATCGCCTTGTCGGCGTTCATGTTTGCCGATTACGTCAATGCCGTGGTGCCGCTCGGTCGGTACGGCTCGGGCCTGTTTGCTGGCGGAGTCATCGCTGCGCTGGTATTGCTCAATCTCACTGGCAAGCACATCGGTTTCATCACCCAGACCTTGCTGGTTGGCTTGTTGGCGCTGGGCTTTCTGAGCATCGCCAGCGCCGGTGTGTGGCTGGCGTGGCAGGGGATTGAGGCAGCGCCACCGAACATTTCGGTCACGCCGGAAAACACCGGTATGGCCGGGTTTTCGGCGGCGATGATTTTTGTGTTTCTGGCGTTCGGCGGCTGGAGCGATGCGGCGACCTTGTCGGCGGAAGTGCGCGATGGCCGACGCGGAATATTCATCGCCATGCTCGGTGCGCTGACGGTGCTGATGGCGATTTATCTGGCGCTGAACTGGGCGTTTGTGCGAGGCCTGGGATTCGCTGGACTGGCGGCGAGCAATGCACCGGCGGTGGAACTGTTGAACCATGCATTCGGCGCGCCGGGGGTGCTGCTGATTCTGCTGATGGTCGGCATCGCGGCCATCGCCACTATCAACTCGACCTTGCTGGTCGGCGCCCGCACCACCTATGCCGCGGCTCGCGATGTGCCGCAGTTGCGTCGCTTCGGTGAGTGGCACGAGCGCGACGGCGTGCCGCGCAAGGCCTTGCTGGCGGAGGGCGCGGTGGCGTTGTTGCTGGTGCTGTTCGGCAGTTTCACCCAGAGCGGCTTCAACACCATGGTCGAGTACCTGACCCCAGTGTATTGGTTGTTTCTGAGCTTCAGCAGCCTGGCGCTGATCATCCTGCGCCGGCGTTTTCCCGATGTGCCGAGGCCGGTCCGGGTGCCATTGTATCCTCTGGTGCCGCTGCTGTTTTTCGGACTGTGCCTGTACATGCTCTATTCGAGCGTGACGGTGGTGGGGTGGGGCGCGTTTCTGGGGATTGGCGTGTTGCTGGTCGGCGCGCTGCTGCTGGCGGGATTGAGCCGCCTGGCGTCGACGCCTCGGCAAGCTCTCGGCCAGATCAGCGATTAGAACGATACGTCGGCCGGTTGCGACAGACGCAGTACCGACAGGTCCCCGGTAATGCGTTTGTACGCCAGACGAATCGCCTCGATGTTTCCGGCGTTCTGCGGATTGTTCTCGTGCAGGATCACAATCACCTTGGTGCTCAGCCTCTCCGGCTCCTTCGCCCCATGATCACGCCACTGCCCATAGGCATCGAACACGGTGAAACCGTCGGGAAACCGCGACGTCACTTCCTTGTCGAGAAACTCGCGCCAGCGCGTCGGGCTCACTGCACCGTCCTTGCCATCCACGGTGCCCACCGAGAAGTACAGTTCGGTGCGAATCCATTGCGCCTGCGCCGGGCGCGAGGCGTCGCCTTGCAGGGTCGAACTGGCAGGGTCTTTGGTGTGCACCGAAATAGCAGGAGGACTGGCGCACCCGGCGACAGCGACAAATATTGCAGCCAGTAACAGGCGTCTTTGCATGGAACATCCCTTTTTATGAGTTAAGTGCAGACGCGCAATTATAAGGGGCGAGGTTAATAGCGATAAAAGATTAAAAAGTGGTTTTCTGATTGATTGATGGAATAAGAAAAATAATCGCCCGTGTTAGACCGATAATTTCTTTCGGTTATTTATATAGCGTTGTTTTACATATCCATGATGTCGGATTCGCTGTCAGTACATTTGCTCTTTCTGTCATGGCGTCTACTCTGCTGCTCCAACAGTTCAACGCGCGCGGAACGCTGCGCTTGAGCGGTTTGAACATCGGATTTTGCTGTTCGATGGGCATCTTGTTCCGGTTGCTCCAGTCCATAGAATCAGCGCCATCAACTTTTCATCCAGTTCTTAAATCCTCAGGGAGCTACACCATGATGAACGCCATGCAGATGCAAATGCCAATGAACGCCAACATGCCGATGATGCCAATGACCGGCATGCCGATGATGATGGCGACCATGAGCTGCGAAATGATGGACGACGGCATGATGTGCAAGATGATGCCTGCCGCCGGCATGGACATGGCCATGTTCAAGAACAGCGGCGAAATGATGCAGATGATGATGGACTGCGGCATGCCGATGATGATGCATTGCGGCAACATGAGCATGATGTGCATGTCTCAGGCGGCCATGGCCATGCCGATGATGAACATGATGATGCCGATGCCGATGATGGGCATGCCGATGCCATCGATGAAGTGCGTGATGGAATGCACCATGATGGCTGACTGCATGATGTGCAAAATCATGCCGATGCCCGGCATGAGCATGGACATGATGAAAAACTGCTGTGCTCTGATGATGAAAATGATGAACGACTGCAGCATGCCGATGATGATGAGCTGTAACGGCATGCCGATGATGTGCTGCACCTGCTGATCCCGGCAGCGCAAAAAATGCCCCCGACGGCCTCAGGCCTCGGGGGCTTTTTCATTCTGTTGACCAACACTTATCCAGCCATCACCACAAACCCCTGTGGGAGCCAGCCTGCTGGCGATAGCGGTGAGTCAGGCAACGCAAATGCTGAATGTGCCGACCTTTTCGCGAGCAGGCTCGCTCCCACAAAGGGGCGGTCAGTCCAGGCGTTCGGGGTAGGTCACGACCAGATAGGCCACGGCCTCGCTGTCCGCGGGGTTGCGGTAGCGGTGGGGTTGGTCGGCGTAAAACAGAATCGAGTCGCCGGTGGAGAGCAAATAGCGTTCGTCATTGACGCTGATTTCCAGCACACCTTGAGCCACCACCAGGTTTTCCTGTACGCCCGGCCCATGGCCCTCGGACAGATCCTCGCCCAATGGACTCAAACGCAGTTCATAAAATTCCGACTGCCGCGCCACGTCGAACGGGAACAGCGCACGGCTGACAAAAGCACCGCTGGCACTCACCAGCCGTTTGCTCTGGCTCGCCGACAACACCGCCACGCCCTCAAAGGCACGATGTTCGAGGAACGCTGCCACCGACACCTTCAAGCCCTTGGCGATTTTGCACAGCACCTTGATTGACGGCACGCTGCGCCCGGACTCGATCTGCGCCAGCATTGCCCGACTCACACCACATTGACGCGCCAGTGCATCAAGCGACAAATGCCGTTTGGCGCGCAAGCGTTGCAAATTCTGCGCGACCCGTTCGCAGATCGGGTCTTCTTCCAGTGCTTCGAGGCTGTTCAGATCCAGCACAGGTTCGTCGGCGCTCGCCAGAAAGCGCGAGGGATCACGCGCGTTCACGCTTGGCGAGGCTCGGTCGAACGACTGGCTTGCACCCACTGAAAGGCCTGGTAACCGGCGTTGCGCGCATACATTTCCCACATGGCCCGAGCAGCTTGCTGGGCCTGGCGGCGTTTGCGGTAGGCGACGAAGTCGATCAGGTTGGCAGTCGGGTTCATGGCGCACTTCACTGTGATCAATGAGGGATTGACTCAGAGAGTACGCAATAATTTTTATAACGATAAATAATGATTTTGTATTTATTAATGCTTTTAAGTTCTTTGGCGAGGGCGTCGCTCAGCGCCCCTCATGCTGCTTGCGATAAGCCCCCGGTTGCACCCCCACCGACTTGGCAAACGCTCGGGTAAATGCAGCGATCGACTGATAGCCCACGGCCGCGCACACCTGTTCCACCGTGTGATTGGCCCGCAGCAACTGGCAGGCATGCCGAATGCGCAACGCCAGCAATACCTGCCCCGGCGATTGCCCGGCCAGTTCGTTGAAGCGTTTGAAAAACGCCGAGCGCGACAGGCCGATACTCGCCGCCATGCTCTCCAGCGACCACGGTAATTGCGGTTGTTCGATCAACTGGTCCAGCAACGGCGCGAACTGCGGATTGCGCGCTAAAGCCACGAGACCGCCGAGGCTCTGGTTGTCGGCCATCTGTTGGCGCAACACATACAAAAACAGCAGATGACTCAAGCGTTCGAGCAGCGCCGAGGAGGGCGCCGGCAAGCGTTCGCACTCTTGCAGGATCAACTCGAACAAGGCTCGCGCGGCGCTCGAAGAAGGATCGCCCGCGCGCAGGATGATCCAGTCCGGCAGGCCTTCGGTGATCAGCGACGACAGCCCGGACTTGAAATGAAAGAACCCGCAGACCAGCCCGACGCCATCCTGTGCCTGACTGTCGAGCGCGGTCATGGCCCTTCGCGGCAGCGTTTGGGCGATGGCCGGCTCTTCGGCGCTGGAGAGGCGGTAGTTCAGATCGCGCAGCAGAAATACCGCATCTCCGGCGTTCAACGCTACCGACTGCTCCTGCCCGTCAATGTGCAGCCAGCAGCTGCCCTGCACGATCAAGTGAAAACTGGCGCGCGCCAGCTCGTGTGTACTTGCATGCCAGCCACCGCAATAGCGCCCGACGTGAAACAGGCTGGCATCGAGTTCGAGGCTTTCTAATAACCAATCAACCAGGGGGCTGGACGAAATCATCTAATGGAAACACTCAAGAGCAAGTAATCGCTACTTTAGAATATGGATCGAAATTTTTATAACCAACAGACTGGCCGGACACTCAACAACAGGAGTCCACTCCATGTCGCGCGTCACTCTTCACACCGTGCAAAGCGCTCCCGAAGCCGCCAGACCGTTTCTGGAAAACGCTCAGAAGAACTCCGGATTCATTCCGAACCTGCTGGCCGTGCTGGCCAATGCCCCGGCCGCGCTGGAAACCTACGTTACGGTATCGGCGCTCAATGGCAAGTCCGAACTCAGCCTTGCCGAGCGCGAAGTGGTGCAACTGATTGCGGCGACCAACCATGGTTGCGATTTCTGTGTCGCAGGTCATACCGCCGTGGCGCTGAATAAGGCCAAACTGCCGCCGGAAGTGGTCAGTGCGCTGCGTGAGAAAGCCACCTTGCCCGTGGAAAAACTGGAAACCCTGGCCGCGTTTGCCCGCGAAGTGATCGCCACCCGGGGCAAGGTCAGCGACCAGACCTTCAACCAATTCAAGGCTGCCGGCTACACCGAAGGCAATGCGCTGGAAGTGATCCTCGGCATCAGCCTGGCGACCCTGTGCAACTTCGCCAACGTGTTCGCCGACACGCCGCTCAACCCCGAGCTGGCGCCGTATCGCGCGTAATCGGCCAGCGCTTCAGGCCGCATCGTCTATGGTTGATGCGGCTGCTTACAAGGAGAGAAACGACATGCTCAATCAGGCATTGACGCAATGGCTGGAACACAACGCCCAGGCCCTGGATGCGGGCGACGGCGATCCACAACAGGTGCTGACGCAACTGGCGCAGGCCGGCGTGCTACGGGTCGGCATCAGCCCGGCGCTGGGCGGCAGCGGTGGTCACGTCAGTGATGCCGTGGAAACCCTGGCTGCCGTCGCCAGCCATTCATTGGCGGCGGCGTTTGTGTTCTGGGGCCAACGGGCCTTCATCGAATATCTGTTGCACAGCCCCAACGCGGCGCTGAGGGAAAAACTGCTGCCGGCGTTGCTCCGCGGAGAGCTGGCCGGGGCTACCGGTTTGTCCAACGCGATGAAATACCTGTCGGGCATCGAGGCCCTGCAAGTGCGTGCCGCCAATACCGCAGACGGCTGGACCTTGAACGGGCGTCTGCACTGGGTGACCAATCTGCGCCAAAGCGGTTTCGTGGTGGCGGCGGCAATAGAGCACAAGGAGGGTGGTTCGCCGTTCGTGCTGGCGATCGCCGATGACGCTGCCGGCGTACAACGTTCCGCCGATCTGCAACTGATGGGGCTGCAATCGAGCAACACCGCTGCGATCGATTTCGCGCAAGTGGCGGTCGGACGCGAATGGCTGCTGCATGACGATGCGCGCAAGTTTCTGCCAGCGGTGCGCCCGGCGTTCCTTGGCTTGCAGTGCGGCATGGCGATTGGTCTGGCGCGACGGGCGCTGGCCGAGGTCGAAGGGCATTTGCAGGACGGCCGTTCGATTCTGCTGGAGCCGTTGCAGGAACAACGCGAGCAACTGGCGCAGAGCGTCGATGCGCTTAAGCAAGGTTTGCACGACGGGCGTTTCCTGACCCAGCCGGGCGCGTTGTTCCAGATCCGCATCGCGCTGGCCGAATCCGCCGCCAATGCCGTGCAACTGGAATTGCAATCCAGCGGCGGCAAGGCCTATCTGACCGAGCACGGCAGCGGTTTCGCCCGGCGCTGGCGCGAGTCGGCGTTCGTGCCGATTGTCACCCCAAGCCTGGTGCAACTGCGCGCCGAATTGCAGCGGCAGAAACGGGAAGCGACGGCATGACGGCGCCGGTGCTGGAAGCGCAGGGCATCAGCCTCGGCTACCCGCGAGAGCAGGGCTGGCACACGGTGCTGGAACACTTCGACCTGCAATTGCAGCCCGGTGAAGTGGTGACCATTCTCGGCCCCAGCGGTGTCGGCAAATCCAGTCTGCTGCGAGTGCTGGCGGGTTTGCAGGCACCGCAACAGGGGCGGGTGAGCCTGCTTGGCGAACCGCTGACCGGTGCGCATCCACGGGTCGCAGTGGCGTTTCAGGATCCGAGCCTGTTGCCGTGGCTGACCCTGGAAAACAACGTTGCCTTCGGTCTCGACTTCGCCCGCCAGCCGCATCTCACGGCCGAGCAGCGCAAGGCGCGGATCGACCACGCCATTGCTGCGGTCGGCCTCGAACATGCACGTCAGCAGCACCCGGCGCAGTTGTCCGGCGGCATGGCCCAGCGCACCGCGTTGGCCCGCTGTCTGGCGCGGCAGCCGCAGGTGCTGTTGCTCGATGAACCGTTCGGTGCGCTGGATGAAATCACCCGCGCCGACATGCAGCAGTTGCTCCTGCAACTGATTGCCGAGCACCACACCGCCGCCGTGTTGATCACCCACGACATCGACGAAGCCCTGCTGCTTTCCGAGCGGATTCTGCTACTGGGTAACAGCCCGGCGCACATCCTCGGCGAGTGGCGCATCGACCTGCCTCAGCCGCGTGCCGAGCTGGTCGAGGAACTGGGCGCGCTGCGCATCGACATCCTCAAAACCCTTCGGCGGGCGAGCCGCAATCCTCTTACTCAACCTGTGCCCGCTATGTCGGAGATTGACCATGTGCCTGGACGACTTCACTCACACACGTCGTGACTTCCTCAAACTCAGCGCGCTGCTGACCGCTGGCGGCGCGTTGCCGCTGCTCAACAGTCTCAGCGCGCGCGCCGCTGCCGAGCCGAACGCGCCAGTGCGCATCGGTTATCTGCCGATCACCGACGCCACGCCGCTGCTGGTCGCGCACAACAATGGCCTGTTCGAAGCCGAAGGGATTCAGGCCGAACGCCCGGTGCTGCTGCGCAGTTGGGCACAGGTGATCGAGGCGTTCATTTCCGGGCAGGTCAACGTGATTCACCTGTTGTCGCCGATGACCGTGTGGGCGCGTTACGGCAGCAAGGTGCCGGCCAAGGTTGTGGCGTGGAACCACGTCGGCGGCTCGGGCCTGACCGTGGCGCCGGGCATCACCGAGGTCAAGCAACTTGGCGGGCAGTCGGTGGCGATTCCGTTCTGGTATTCGATTCATAACGTGGTGGTGCAGCAGCTGTTCCGCGATCACGGGCTGGTGCCGGTGAGCAAATCCGCGAGTGCTGTGCTGGCGCCGAACGAGGTCAATCTGCTGGTGCTGCCGCCGTCGGACATGCCGCCAGCCCTGGCGAGCAAACGCATTGCCGGCTACATCGTCGCCGAGCCGTTCAACGCCCTGGCCGAGGAACTCAAGGTTGGCCGCGTGCAGCGCTTTACCGGCGACGTCTGGCGCAATCACGCCTGCTGCGTGGTGTTCATGCACGAGCAGGATCTGAACAACCGCCCCGAGTGGTCGCAGAAAGTGGTGAACGCCATCGTCAAGGCGCAGGTCTGGACCCGCGACAACCGCGCCGAGGCGGCGAAACTGTTGTCCAAGGACGGCGCCAATCGCTACACGCCGCACGCGCAACCGGTGCTCGACCGGGTGCTGTCGCCGGCCACTAGCGACCGCGAGCAGTATCTGGCCAGCGGCGCGATCCAGCACAGCCATTGGGACGAGCAGCGCATCGATTTTCAGCCGTACCCGTTCCCCAGCTACACCGAAGAACTGGTCAAACGTCTGAAGGACACGCTGATCGAGGGCGACAAGGGTTTCCTTGCCAACCTCGATCCGCAGCAAACCGCTCGGGATCTGGTAGACGATCGCTTCGTGCGCAATGCCATTGCTACAGTCGGCGGGATGAAGGCATTCGGATTACCGGAAAGCTTCGAACGCAGCGAGGAGTTCAGCCTCTGATGCGTCAGCGATCTTCTTCGACCGTTCATGGTTTGTTGGGTGTGGCGGGACTGTTGGGCCTGTTGCTGCTGTGGTGGCTGGGCGTACACGTGTTCGGCGGCAACGACAGCCTGGCGCTGCGCTTTTCACCCGAGGCAACCCTGGCGAGCCTCGGCGAACTGCTGCTGCGCCCGGAGCTGTACGAGCATGTGCTGGTCAGCCTGAAGCGGATTCTGGTCGGTCTGCTGTTGGCGCTGTTGATCGGTGTGCCACTGGGCTTGATGATCGGCAGCTACCGGCATCTGGAAGCGGCGACCACGCCGGCGTTTCAGTTTCTGCGGATGATTTCTCCGCTGTCGTGGATGCCGGTGGTGGTGATGCTGATGGGCGTTGGCGATCAGCCGATCTACTTTCTGCTGACCTTTGCCGCGGTGTGGCCGATCCTGCTCAACACCGTGGCCGGCGTGCGTCAGCTCGACCCGCGCTGGCTGCAACTCAGCCGCAGCCTCAGCGCCACCCGCTGGGAAACCCTGCGCAAGGTGATCCTGCCCGGCGTGCTCGGCCATGTGCTGACCGGGGTGCGGCTGTCGATCGGCATTTTGTGGATCGTGCTGGTGCCGTGCGAGATGCTCGGCGTCAGCGCCGGGTTGGGCTACTTCATCCTCGATACGCGTGATCGTCTGGCGTATTCGGAACTGATGGCGATGGTACTGCTGATCGGCGTACTGGGTTTTGCCCTGGATGCGTTGGCGCGCTGGCTGCATCGGCGTTGGGCGCCGGCATGAGCCTCTTCCCGCCACCATCACGTTGACTGACACACCGCCATCGCTGGCAAGCCAGCTCCCACAATGATCTCGGCCAGTCGCCAACTCCTCGCCCACCGCAGAACCCTGTAGGAGTGAGCCTGCTCGCGAAGGGGCCGGGTCAGTCACCCCCCGCTGTGACTGAACCACCGCCATCGCGAGCAGGCTCACTCCTACAATGCTTCAGGCCGGCCGGCACATTTGCGTTAACCGCAAACCCCTGTGGGAGCTGGCTTGCCAGCGATGGGGCCGTGTCAGCCGCCATCACTTCAGACTGACCCACCGCCGTCGCTGGCAAGTCACCTTCCACAGGGGGTGGTCTGCTACGGCGTGGCGGCGGGTTTCGCCAGCGCAATCCCCGCATCCCCCAGTCGCTTGAGTATCTCGAACAGCAGATCACTCTTGGTCCCGCCGACGATCCGTGGGCTGCCGACGTAGCCGGTCACCGTCAAGGTGATGCCATCGGGCGACAGCTTGCTGAAGCGCACGTACGACGCCGGTTTGTCGAGGATGTTTTCGTTTTCGTGGTAGGTGTTCAGCAGCAGTTCCTTGACCTGTTCGGGGTCGATGTCGAGCGGGAACATCAGCTCCAGGCTTGCCACCCCCTGGGCGCTGCCGCCGAGGGTGACGTTGCGCAGGTTCTGCGAGATCAGTTGCGAGTTGGGCACGATCACGATGGAGCGGTCGCTGAGCTGGATTTCCGTGGCGCGCACGTTGATCCGGCGGATGTCGCCCTCGACGCCGCTGATGCTGATCAGGTCGCCGACCTTCACCGGGCGTTCGGTGAGCAGGATCAGCCCGGAGACGAAGTTCTTGACGATCTCCTGCAAACCGAAACCGATCCCCACCGAGAGCGCACTGACGATCCACGCCAGATTGGTCCAGCGCACGCCCAGCGACGACAGCGTCAGGAGGATGACCGTGGCATAACCGATGTTGGAAAACAGCGTGCTCAGCGACGCGCACATGCCCGGATCCATGTCGGTCTTGGGCAGGAATTCATTGTCGAGCCAACGGCGCAAAGCGCGGATCAGGTAGATGCCGATCAGCAACGCCAGCACGGCATTGATCAGATGCGCCGGAACGATGTTCAGCTTGCGCAATCCGGCGCCGCCGAGAATGCCCATGACATTGGTGGTCAGTTGCCCGAACGTGGTGCCGATGCCGCCGACGAACAGGGTAATCACCGCCAGCAACAGCAGCCCGGCGCGGCTGGCACCGGACAGCACAATCGAAATCTGCTCCAGCCGCCGGTCGCCCATGCCCAGGGTCTGCTTGATGGTCTTGCCGGCCGAGTAGCGCGGCGAAAACAGGTATTCGCAGGCGTCCTTGACCACCTGCACCAGCAAATAGAACCCGGCCAGCACGATATAGGCCCAGACCAACTCATAGGTGACGAAGCGGGCCAGCGACACGTAGCCGGTGAGCAAGGCCAGCGCCGATATGCACATGCACACCGTGGCAATGCTGTAGATCGCCCCGGCAAACGTGCTGCCGGCCTCCGGTTCATTGGCGGTGAGCAACGCTTTGCGCACTTTGCCGACGCGCAACAGCAGCGGCACTAGAATCACGATCACCACGATGGCAATCACCCCACGCTGGGCGATCACGATCTGGCTGCTCATGCCGGTGGCGTTGCTGACCTGCACCAGCGTTACCAGCACCAGCAGAGTGGCAGCGAGAATCCTTGGATAGGGCCGCAATGCCAGCGCCACCGAGTCGGCTATCGCCGGCAGCCGCCATGAAGGATGCTGAGTCGACAGCAGCGCGCGGCTCAGCGCGGTGATCAGGACGCAGGCGTAAACGGCTTTTTCGAACTCCTCGGAAAAAGTCTGCAGCATGGGCGTCAGCGGTTCGTGACGGGTGCAGGCGTAGAACAGCAGATGCAGGGCGATGGCCGTGGTGCCAAGGGTCGCCAGCGCCGAAGCGAACGCCAGCGCGCTGCGGCGCAGGCGCCCCTCCGGCATGCGGTGGATGCAAACCCAGGTCAGGCCGCGCTCGGCGAGTCGGCGGCCGACCGTCCAGAAAGCCAGCGCCAGCAACACCAGCACACAGGTGAAAAAGCGCTGCCCGGGCGCCCAGACCGTGGCCCAGGTGAGGTTCACCTGATCGATGAAAAACTTCAGGCGCTGACGATCATCCGGTTCCGGCACCACCAACGGCGACCAGAAGTCTGGACTCAGGATGCTGTCGGTGCGCAGCGTCAGTTCGCTTTCGAGCAGTGTGCGGCGAATGCCGGCGATTTGCGTGATCAGCTCGGCGGCGCTTTGTTTGAGCGCGGCAAGGCTTTTGAGCGTGGCATCGACCTTGTTTTTCTGCTCGTTGAGCTGCGCCCGTTGCGCGGCGATTTCCGCCTGTTCGGCGGCAATCTGCGTATCCGGCGCCGCGCCGAGCACCCCCAGTTGCACCGCCAGTTGTGCCTGCTGCGGCAACAACGACGCCGACAACCGATCGACATCCAGAATGAACGTCTGCACCCGGTCTTGCGGGCCTTCGAGCTGGTTGTAGTTGTTGGCGGCGGAAATCTGCTGCTTCAGCCCGTCGAGGCGCAGTTGCAGGGCCTGCAGATCACTTTGCGAGACCTCCACCAGCGGCGCCGCAGCGGTCGCCGAGGGCGCCGGCAAATCCGCCGCCCACGACGCCGAACCGCTCGGAGCGAGCAGGAGCAGCGCGACAAACAACAATGAGTTCAATGTGTTGCGCATGAGAGGGGCCGGTTCTCGTTGATCACACAAGCTATGAGGTTAGGTGATCGAACCGGGCACGGCGGAAAATTTCGGGGGGAGCAGGGCATGCGTTTCAAAAAAACTCGGTGACAGGCATGCTATGGCTCACGCCAATGTTCGGACGTCAGGGATAGTCAGCTCCATGTGGAAAGTTTTGTTGCAAAGACTCACCGGAAAAACTTCCACCACTGCAAAAACCGAACGCTCAGTAGATCCAGTAGATCCAGTAGATCCAGTAGATCCACCAGAAGCATTGCCAGTGCGTGACTGGAAGTGGCTGGTCACGTCCTGGGATGGATTCGACCGGGAGGCCGGTCTACGGCAAATCCGCTCATCGCAATCGACCGAGCGGCTGGCGTCCATTATCGTGCGGCTCAACGACTGGGTGCCGCAGGTACGCGCGGCGGCCAGAGACGCTTTCGCAGACTACCTGACCCCCGAGTATGGCCCTTGGCTGATCGCCAAGACTCCCGCCATCCTTGCCCTTGAGCAGCGCCGACGCGAAGACCACGGCGTTACTATCCAAAAGCTTGAAGCGCTGCTGGCAACACCCGAATGCCTCGCGCAAACCACAGCTGCCTTCGAAACCAGCCGTGGCGCCTGTACGCGGTTGTTTTTCAGGGTACTCGCTCAGACAAAGCGCGCAGATGAGCTGGAGGCGTTTCTTGTCGCGAGCCTTCATCATGCAGATTTCAGTGTGCGGCGGGCTGCGCTCGGCAGGGCAATGGCGCTGCCTCTGGAATCGGCGCAGAAGGCCATTGCCTATGGACTCGCCAGCAACAGCAGCATTCTCAGGCGGCTGTCGTTTCTGCAAGCTATTGAGTTGCAAACGGATCGCACACGACTGATCGAAGACTTTCTGACCGACCCATCTTCTGCAGCAAGATCGACTGCACTCTGGGCCGCCAGAAAGTATGGCGTCGACCCGTTGCAGGTACTTCAAGCACAACTGGCAGGCGAGATTCCCGCGACCAAAGCCCGCTGGCTTGGCGTACTCGGGTTGGCGCAGTCGCTTGGCATGGCGATCCCGCAAGGGTGGATGAACTCAGCCCTCAGCCAAAACAGTGGCGAGGTTCGGTCGCTGGTCCTGAGCCTCGAAGGAGAGGGCCGGCCTGATTTACTGATCGCGGCGATCGCGGATCCGTCACGCCCGGTGTTCGAGGCCGGGGTACGCGGCCTGCGCCCGCAGCCATGGAAAGTCATCGAGTTCGCATTCAGCGCTCAGCTCGAAACACTCTGGCCAACGTTATCCGCCTCTCGACGTCAGGCACTGCTTGAGCTGATGCCCAAATGGACACAAGCCGGGTATCTGTTGCAGCAGCTGTCTCGCACACCTGCTGAACCTTCCGTGCTTGAGCAGTTGCGTGCATGGGTCTATGGCCAGACTTACTCGATTACTGACCGCGAAACATCGGAAAGCGAGCGTGCCCGAGTTGTCGCGAAACTGACTGCGCTTGAGAAGGGCGGGGTATTGCCGAAAGGGTCGGTTGCCAGGCTGACGTGAAGGTGATGTCAGGCAGGCATGAGTGCTCGAACCCGAATAGGTTGAATCGGGGAAGGTCTGTTATGCGGTTAGATTAGGATCACGTCTGCTTGCTGTCAGGGCCTGTCCACGACATTTCAATATGCGTGTCTGTCGTGCCAGTCTGGCGAAAGCCCAGCCGTTCATAGAGCTTCTGCGCCAGAGTGTTCGTGCGAAAAGCGCCCAACTGCAACGGCACCTTGCGGGCAGCGGCTTGCAGCTGGAGGTTCTTCAGAATGCGCGAGCCAATGCCCTTGCCTTGGTACTCGGGCGAAATAGCGATGTTCTGAATATGGATTCGATCTTCCTTGTCCAGAATCTGCACATAGCCAACAATCCGGCCGTCTTGTTCAATAACCGAAGTGGCCGCGCAGGCGAATTCCGTTGCGAAATTTGCGCGTTGCCAACTCTCATCCCAGCCCCATATTTTCTCGATGTGTTCGCGGAAGACTGCTCGATGCAAGTCGAAGAGGGCTGGCTGGTCGCTATCGGTGGCGGGGCGTAGCGTCATGCGGGTCTCTGATTTGTGCTTTTGACCTGGTGAGGCTAGTGGCTGCAACACAAAACGGCAATTCGGATCGATATGCCGCGCAGAATCTGACTGGCCCAAATACACTCAAAGCGCCACCCGCTGCAGAAACTTCCTGACCTCCAGCGAATACGCCCCCGGATGCGAAAACCTGAACATATGCCCGGTCCTCGGCATGACGACTTCCTGCGCGCCTTTTATGCCATTCAGCAGAATCCCTGCAGCCTCTTTGCCGATCAGCTTGTCTCATTCGATGTTCGCCACTTTCCTACAGCCATTGGCTGAAAGCTACAGCCCGATATGTCCTGGCAGGCATGCAGGCGTGGTCGCCTGAGAAGGTATAGGGCGAGACGACGCGGTTGTTCAGCCGTCCTTTCCGTGGCGCGTAGCCGGTGTATCAAATGCCCGTCGATGTCGCCTGCAATGTACCCATGACAATTTTTTGATTGTGATAAGCGCCAGATTTTACGATGAGTCATCGCCTATTTAGAGACTCACCATGCACATCGCCATCCTGACCTTTGAAGGCTTCAACGAACTGGATTCGCTCATCGCGTTCAGCATTCTCAACCGGGTCAAACAGCCCGATTGGCGCGTGTCGATCGCCAGCCCGACGGAAAAAGTGCGTTCGATGAATGGCCTGGTGATCGAGGCTCAGGTGTCATTGGAGGAGGCGAGCGACGCGGACGCGGTGCTGGTGGGCAGCGGAAGTCTGACCCGGGATATCGTGGCGGATACCGAGCTGATGGCGCGGCTACGGCTCGATCCGCAGCGCCAGCTCTTGGGCGCCCAGTGCTCGGGCACGCTGATCCTGGCAAAGCTCGGCCTGCTCAATGACGTCCCAGCCTGTACCGATCTGATCACCAAGCCCTGGGTGGAGGAGGCCGGTGTGGCGGTGCTCAATCAGCCGTTCATGGCCAAGGGCAATGTCGCCACCGCTGGCGGATGCCTGTCTTCACAATATATGGCGGCCTGGTTCATCGCCCGCCTGGCCGGTGTGGAGGCCACCCGCAACGCGTTTCATTATGTGACGCCCGTTGGCGAGAAAGAGCTCTACATCGATCGGGCGATCGCGAACATCGAGGCGTATCTGTAAAGCACGTTTAATCGACGCCTGAAGCAGCGAATCAGCTCTCGCGGGTTTCAACCGGTTCGGCCGCCGCTTCGGCAGCCAGTTTCGCGCGGTCGGCCTTGCTGATGTACTTGGGCTTTTTCGGCGCCAGTTTGGCGCTGGCCTTTTTGGCCTTTTCCTTGAACAACTGCTGCAGTTTCTTTTGGCGGTTCATGTTTCTACTCAATTTGAAAGTACGGTGATGAGGATGGCAGCCTGAGCACTAAGCCCGAGGCTCGAGATAAGGCTTCACGGCGTCCTCAAGAATGTCCACCAGCTCGGGATCCATGAAGCGATAGTCATCTGGAATATCCAGCGTGTGGATCGGCTTGTGTTCAAGTAATCGGGCGTATTCGGCTTGCAGGCGATTGAGGTGCTTGCGTTCCATGACAAAGATGACATCGGCCCAGCGGATGTTCGCCGGGCCGATGGGTTTGCGTGCATTGGGGCTGGTGCCTGCCGAGCGGGCTTCGAAACCGGGCCGACGGCGCCAGATCGCCTCCGCCGTCGGACTGCGCCATTGGTTGCGGCTGCACACGAACAGGAGATTGGTCACACTTGATCCAGCAATTGGCGGGTGGTGCGGATGGGATAGTTCATGCCCAGTTGGCGCGCCCTGGCCAGTTTGTCAGCAGCCGCGGTAATACGAGTTGTGGGTATGGTAAGCGTGAATCGACGCAGTGGCTAGGTGGTTGAGCCGTTGAAGCCTTGCCTCTGCAGCCACTGGTCACACCAACGCAGTAAGGCGCTTGCCCGGATTTGAAATAGCCACCGATGCCCGCTAGAGTCGCGCCCCTTGTCCGGCAGCAGCGCCGGCGATGGCTGGGGAAGAGGGCGGCAGTTGAACGAACACACATTGTCCATGCGACTGGAGCGGGTGGCGGCGCATGTACCGGACGGCGCGCGGTTGGCGGATATCGGCTCGGATCACGGCTATCTGCCGGTGGCCCTGATGCGCCGTGGCGCCATCGTTGCGGCGGTGGCCGGCGAGGTGGCGCTGACGCCGTTCCATGCCGCGGTGCGCACGGTGCGCGACAACGATCTGCAGCAGCACATCAGCGTGCGTCTGGCCAGTGGCCTGGCGGCGATCGAACCTGATGACGGAATCACCGCGATCAGCCTCTGCGGCATGGGCGGCGAGACGATTCGCGACATTCTCGACAGCGGCAAGGCGCGCCTGCGCGGGCACGAACGACTGATCCTGCAACCCAACGGCGGCGAGCAACCCCTGCGCCAATGGCTGATGGACAACGGCTACCGCATCCTCGATGAGGAAGTGCTGCAGGAAAACCGCTTCTTCTACGAAATCATCGTCGCCGAGCGCGGCGCACCGCTGAGCTACAGCGCCGAACAGTTGTACTTCGGCCCGTTGCTGATGCAGACGCGCAGCCCGGCATTCATCGCCAAATGGCAGCGCTTGTTAAGGCAGAAACAGAAAACCCTGAACAGTTTCAAACAGGCGCGCCAGGCTGTGCCCGAGGAGAAGCTGCAAGACATTGCGCGGCAGGTTCAGTGGATTACCGAGCTGCTGGCGTGATCTGGCATGTTGGCGCTGGCGGCTTTCAGGTTTAAAGTCAGCTTCAAGGTTAACGTGCTGCGGAGTCGGACATGAGAATTGGTGAACTGGCAAAAATCAGCGGACTGGCGCCATCGCGTATCCGTTTTTACGAGGCGAGCGGGTTGATCACTTCGGTCGCGCGCAAAGCCAATGGCTATCGCGATTACGCCCCCGACACACAGTGGGTGTTGCATATCATCACCGGCGCGCAGGCGGCAGGTTTCTCCCTGGAGGAAATCCGTCAGTTGATGCCGATGAACGCGAGTGGCTGGCAGCATGACCAGTTGCTCAGTGGCTTGAAGCAAAAGGTCGAAGAAATCGAAGTCCTGCAGCAACGGCTGGCGCAGAACAAGGAACAACTACTGCTGGTCATCAAGGGGATCGAGGGCAAACCTGCGGGGATGGCGTGTGCGGACAATGCGCAGAGGCTGATCCAACGGCTGTGCGAAGAAGGCGTGGCTTCTGCGCCCGACAAGCAGCCAGCAGCTGCGGCAAGAAAAGCAAACGCCCGTCAGACATCCAGAGCCTGACGGGCGTTACCGCTTTCAGCGATTGCCAACCAGCGTGGCAAGCGGTTTTGGCGCATAGAGCGCACTCTGGAACTCAGGGACATATTCGTACTTGAGCATTTTCCCCAGCTTCAAGTCGCGCAAGTAGTTCGACAGGCTGCCATCGCCCAGTGTCAGCGTGGCGGCATCCGCGTCCCGGCTGGAACCGTGGCTGAGTTGGCGCGACACCGCGTAGCCATAGGCCAGTCGGCCCTGGTGATCGAGGTTGGTGAAACTGCTGGTGACGATATCCTCATCGCGCGACAGTTTGTCGAGCTTCTTCGCGGTGAAGGACACGTCCGGTTTGCCGGTCTGGCTGTCGCTGATCTCATAGATCACCGATTGCCCGTTTTCTTTGCGATCAATCCCGGTCAGCCATTTCGGCAGGTTGTAACCGACGACTCCGCGCACCCGTGCCAGCTCGGTATTGACCGGCAACTTGAGCACATAACCCCAGAAGTCTTCTGACATCGATTGGCCAATCAACGTGAGCGGGCCCAGGTTGGCTTTGCCGGGTTTGTTGGTGATGATCGACACGGCAACTTCGTTATAGGCGTCGTTATCGCAATGCTCGTAGGTGTACGCAGTGAACGCGATCAAGCCACGTCCTGGCCAGACTTGCAGCGGCTGCACGGTGGCCAGTATTTCGGGCGGCATCAACGCCCGGAGCCGCTCGAGGTCGGCCGTGTAGATCGCCGTGACACGACTGTTCTGGTAGTAGAAGTTTGGGGAATAGGACTCGAAGCCAATGTCGACCTTGTGCTTTTCCAGTCCTTTGAACCAGCTCAAATCAACGCCCGGGACTTCGGCGGCAATCACCGACAACGGCGGATTGGAGCGAAAGCGGTCATAGAGGCCACCCTTGACGACGGGTACTGAATGGCCGGCAATGTCGATGGTGGTGGTCTCGGTCAGGTCGGGCATTTCAGGTGTCTCCGCCAACGCAGCGTTGGCAAAAGTGGTGATCAGCAATCCTGTTAAAACGGCGCTTGCGAGTTTCAATCGGACTTTCTCCGGTGGGTAGGCACTACAAAAAGATTTAGCGCGTTCGTTCGTCGGCGTTGAGCACCGCCATCACGGCTTCAGCTACGGCTTTGGGTGATTGAGGGTTCTGGCCGGTCACCAGTCTTCCATCGGTAATGGCAAATGAAGTGAACGGCAGCCAGCCCTTGCGGTAGTGCGCGCCCTGGCTCACCAAGCGGTCCTCAAGAAAGAATGGCACCTGATTTTTCATGCCCGAGAGCAGCTCTTCGCGGTCAGAGAAGCCGGTGATGTTTCGGTTCTTGATGATCAATTGGCCCTGGCTGTCCTTCAGATCCAGCAGACCCGCTACGCCATGGCACACGGCCGACACGATGCCGCCCTGGTTGTAGATGGTTTCGGCGACACGGCGCAGGTCAGGGTTGTCCGGAAAGTCCCACATGACGCCATGGCCCCCGGTGAAGTAGATGACGCCGAAGCGGGACGGATCGACCTCGGCGATCGGCAGCGTATTGGCCAGGCGCGCGCGGAACGCAGGCGACTGCAAATGCTCCCGCGCAGCCTTGTCCATGTACAACCAGCCCAGACTGCGTTCGTCCAGAGGCACCGCGCCACCCTTGGGACTGGCAAACACGGTGGTGTAGCCGGCGGCTTCCACCACATCGGTGAAGTGGGTCAGCTCGGTCAGCCACAACCCGGTGGTATCGGTTCGAGAGGGATAGCTGGCGTGATTGGTCATGATCACCAGGATCTGGCGATCCTTGATCGCCGCCGACTCAGCATTTGCAAACGTCATGAAAGCACCACCTATCAATAACAGGGCAGAGGAAACAAGGGTCTTGAGCATCATCCGGGCTCCATCGAGCAAGCAGGTCGGCGCATGCTCACCTTAAACCTCGCTTTAAGGTCAACCCCGCTGCTGCGAATAATTTGCGTCGATGCCATCGGACTTTTGCTTGACCCTCAACCTGACTTTAACGCTAGCGTCTGAAGCTGATTGGGCAAGGCAATAACGCCGGTCATCAATTCACTCAGGAGCCAGGCATGAGTCAGCAAGACCAACCGGATACACCGATGAAATGGATGATTTATGGCGCCAACGGCTATACCGGCGAACTGATCGCTCGCGATGCCGTCAGGCGTGGACTCAGGCCGGTGTTGGCCGGACGTAGCCGCGACAAGGTCGAAGCGTTGGCCCGGGAACTGGGTCTCGAAGCCCGGGTGTTCGGCCTGGATGACCCTGCGCGGTTGCTGGCGCAGATCAAGGGCCACGGTTTGATTCTGCATTGCGCGGGGCCGTTTTCCGCGACCGCCGCGCCGATGATCGAGGCCTGCCTGCGGGCCGGCGCGCACTATCTGGACATCACTGGCGAGATTGCCGTATTCGAACATGCGCAGTCCCTGAATGAGCGGGCGCGGGCAGCGGGGTCAGTCATTTGCCCCGGCGTCGGCTTCGATGTAGTCCCGACCGACTGCGTTGCCGCCGCCCTGAAAGACGCGCTGCCGGATGCGACGCATCTGGCGCTGGGCTTCGATTCACGTTCGAGCTTTTCACCCGGCACTGCCAAGACTTCAATCGAAGGTCTGGCGCAGGGTGGCAAGGTCCGACGTGACGGCAAGATTGTTTCCGTGCCGCTGGCCTATCGGGTACGGCGTATCGATTTCGGTGCCGGGGAGAAGCTGGCGATGACCATCCCCTGGGGCGATGTGTCCACCGCTTGGCACACCACCGGCATCGCCAATATCGAGGTGTTCATACCGGGTTCGGCGGGGATGATTCGCGGCGCCAGGCTCGCCAACTGGATTCGTCCGTTGCTGGGACTGTCGTTTGTGCAGCGGCTGCTCAAGGCGCGCATCGGCAAGACAGTGACCGGCCCGGATCAGGCAAAACGTGCTGACCAAGGCACCTATGTGTGGGGCGAGGCCCGCAATGCGCGCGGTGAAAGCAAAGTCGCCCGCGTGCACACCGCGAACGTTTACAGCCTGACGATCGACGCTGCGTTGGCGGTGGTTGGCTATCTGTTGCAGACACGTCCGCCCGGCGGTGCCTACACACCTGCGCGGTTGTTGGGCGCGGATCTGGTGACGCACTTGCCTGGGTCGAGCGAAATCAACATTGAATGACCTTGAAAAAAGTCGTTGACCTTAAAGTTGACTTCAATCTTATGGTGACCTCATCTCCAGTTGAGGACTGCCCCATGAATGTGTTCGCCGCCCTGACCTTACCCAATGGTTCAACCATCAAGAACCGCATCGCCAAAGCCGCCATGGAAGAAAACATGGCGGACGCCGACCAGGCGCCCTCTGCAGAACTGATGCGTCTGTATCAGGCATGGGCCGACGGTGGTGCCGGGCTGATTATCACCGGCAACGTGATGGTCGACGGCCGCGCCATGACCGGGCCGGGCGGCGTGGTGCTGCAGGATGATCAGCAACTCGACAAGTTCGAGCGCTGGGCGCGGATCGGCCGTTCTGCCGGTGCGCAGTTCTGGTTGCAGATCAATCATCCGGGGCGCCAGATGCAGTCCAACCTCGGGCAGAAAACCTGGGCGCCGTCAGCGGTGCCACTGGAGCTGGGCAAACTGTCAAAGCGTTTCGCCACGCCGCACGCCATGACCGCCAGTGTGATTGAGGACGTCATTCAGCGTTTTGCGAATACCGCACGCCTGGGTGAACAGGCCGGCTTCACTGGGGTGGAAATCCACGCCGCTCATGGCTATCTGTTGAGCCAGTTTCTCTCGCCACTGACCAATCAAAGGACGGACGAGTGGGGCGGCTCTCTGCAGAACCGCGCGCGGTTGTTGGTCGAGATCGTCAAGGCAGTCAGAGCCGTGGTTTCCGCGCAATTTGCGGTGGCGGTCAAACTCAATTCCGCCGATTTCCAGCGCGGCGGATTCACCGCTGACGACGCGAAAAAGGTGGTTGAGTTGCTCAACGATCTGGGCGTGGATCTGGTGGAACTGTCCGGCGGCAGCTACGAAGTTCCGGCCATGCAAGGTGAGGCGCGCGATGGTCGCACGTTGGCTCGCGAGGCCTATTTCGTCGAATTTGCCCGGGACCTTCAGACCGTTGCCAAAATGCCAGTGATGGTCACCGGCGGCATCCGCCGTCGTCCGGTTGCCGAAAGCGTCGTGCACAGTGGCGTGGACATGGTCGGCATCGGTACTGCGTTGGCCATCGATCCGTACCTGCCGCGTGACTGGCTGCAGGGCAAGGACAACGCCCCGCAATTGCCGCCGATCACCTGGAAAAACAAGGCCATTGCGGCCTTGGCGAGCATGGCGGTGGTGAAGTTTCAGCTGGGTAAACTCAGTCGGGCGAAAAAGCCTGATCCGGGGGTGTCACCGTTACGCGCGCTGATTTTGCAGCAGATCGCCATGGCGTTTCGCACTCGGCAATATCGGCGCTGGGTGGAAAAGCGTTCGGCTTGAGTCGCAAGGCATTTCAATCGTGACGTTGGCGGACGCTCTGACGAGAGCCCGCCAACGTCAGCCAGTCAGTTCGGCATCAGCACCGTATCGACCACATGAATCACGCCATTGGATTGCATGACGTCCGCGATGGTAATGGCCGCCTTGCCGCCTTTGGCGTCCTGCACCCACAGCTTGCCGTCGTGCAACATCACGGTCAGCGATTCGCCCTGGACGGTTTTCAGCATCACTTTGCCGCCGTGCATTTTGGCGTCGTCCATCAACTGTTTAGCCGTGTGAGTGCCGGCGACGACGTGGTAAGTCAGGATCTTGGTCAGGTCCGCCTTGTGTTCAGGCTTGACCAATGTATCGACCGTGCCGGCGGGCAGTTTTGCGAAGGCTTCGTTGGTGGGGGCGAAGACGGTGAACGGGCCCTTGCTGTTGAGCGTATCCACCAGCCCGGCGGCCTTGACCGCAGCGACCAGGGTCGTGTGATCCTTGGAGTTGACTGCGTTTTCGACGATGGTCTTGGTCGGATACATGGCCGCGCCGCCAACCATCACGGTATCGGCAGCAAAGCTGGATCCGGCTCCGAGGCAGAGCAGGGTAAAGCAAGCGACAGCAAGGCGTTTGATGAGCATGTGCATGGTGCGTCTCCTTGATTCTTCGACCCTTCGAATGAGGGTGTTGAATGTACGGAGCAGGGAGTGAAACGGATGCAGCATGCAGCGAAAAACCTTTTGCGGTGCGCTGAAACGGATTACTGCTAATCACGCAAGGTGGCTTCACCTGTGCGCGGGTTGGTCAGGGTCACATTCTCCAGCGCTCTGATGCGCCAAGCTTCGTTCTGCCTGATCAGCACCGCGAGAATCAGCGTATCCACCACATGCGCTCCGGCCGGATGCGCAGCACCGGCCGACAAACGACTCCAGAAGTGAATGATCGCCACCCCGTCAGCAACAGGGTCGATATCGATCAGTTCATTCTCAAGAGTGGAGTCACGATAGATCGTCTGGTGAATGGGCGCGTGCAGCGCAACGATCTGCTCGACGCCCCGAACGAAGTGGCCGAAACGATTGACGAACGTCGCTTGCGGATCGAACAGAGCTCCGAGTGCCGCCATGTCGTGAGCGTTCCAGGCTACCTGGAATGCGGCGGGAGCGTCTTCGGGTTTTTTTATCTGAGTCATGGCCGGGGCCTCGCAGATCGTTAGAATGCGCTTTTAAACATAAGAAGCTCAGTATGGATGTACAAGCGCTCGAAAGTAGCGACGTTTTATCGTTCACGTTGGATCAGGCACATCGCTGTTTCGAAATGGTCGTCAGCCTGAAGGACGGATGCCGATGCAAACTGACGGCGTGGAATATCGATGGCGCAGAGTTGCCCATCAGTCTCGGTGCTCTGCACATTCAAAATTCTCGCATCCTCGGAGAGCTGGAAGGGATCAGCTTTGTTGAAAACGTTCTATCTCTCGAGGGCGATTTTGGCGATATGTCTATCGAGGCGGACACGGTTTTGGTCGAAAAGCTGATTTAGGCTTTGAGCGCAAAAGGAGGGATCGCCATCTCGATAGACGATTCCATTCAAATCTTTGTCAACGCTTGGCGCAATACATTCTGTCTGTAACCTGAGGTTCTGCCGGCGCGCTTGTTTCTAAACCTGACGCCAGCGCCTGATCGATCGTTTTTCCAAGGAGGTCCCCATGACAACAGGGCAGTGTCTTTGCGCTGCAGTACGCTTCTCCCTCACAGTGGAACCGCGCTTTTTCTATCGCTGCCACTGCTCACTGTGCCGCAAACAAACCGGTGTCGGGTTCAACCTCGCTACTCTGGTCAACGCTCGGGACTTTCGCTGGGATGCAGGGCAGGACTTGATTAACAGTTGGGTCAAACCCAGCGGCTACAGAAACGACTTCTGCGCACAGTGCGGCTCGACCGTGCCCAACCCACTTCGCGAATCGCCTTACGTGTGGATTCCGCTCGGACTGCTCGATGAGGATCTGAGCATGGAATGCGTTGGCGATTTCTGTGTGGACGATGCCATGTCATGGGATACGCAGCGTTCAACGCGGAGTTATCACGGGGCGGTGGAGTCACTGGCGTTTCTTCTGCAAAAACTCCGGCTCAATCCTGATTGACCCGAAGCTCTCGCTGCAATTACTTCCTTAAATACGCAAACATGTGCTGCACATAATCCGCCTTGCCCAGCGGCACACCGTTGTGGCGCAGGATGTTGCAGGCAGAACACTTTGCGCAGGAGTCTCCCCACGGCATTTGCCGTAGGCTCAATGATTGGCAGCGTCGCTCAACTGTTGAAGCTCAAGTTGCCTGGCAGCACTCGCTTCGAGGGTCGCACGCTCTACATCCAGATACCGATGGATGCTTTGGAGGTTGGCAATTTTCTGTTTGATTTCGGCCATCTTCTTTTCAATCAGCTTTGCACCATCAGCACAATCGATCAGCTTGTTGCGCTGCGCATCCAGAATCTCGCCTATTTCCCCCAAGGAAAATCCCATGCTTTGCGCGCGCTGGATAAAGTCCAGATCCTGCAGGGTTTGCTCGGTATAGACACGATAATTGTTGGTTTGCCGCAGCGGTGATATCAGGCCGATTTGCTCGTAGTAACGCAACGTATGACGGCTGGCGCCGCTGCGAGCCTCGAGTTCGCCGATTTTCATGAAAACACCGCTTGACTGTAGAGTTGGGTCGATACTTTACGCTTGATTTCTCACCTTCAACAAGGAACAGGGAAATGAGCGTGGAGTGCTTTGTCACGGGGGGGACCGGCTTCATCGGTCAACATTTGCTGGCGAACCTGAGTGCAAAAGGTCACACCCTTCGGGTATTGATGCGTCGCCCGGAGCGGCTGGCTGCGTTGCGCGAGCAAGTTGATAGTTTAGGCGGGTGCGCGACACGGGTATTTGCCGTGGCTGGCGATCTGGAACAGGACAACCTCGGGCTGAGCCCGGCTGATCAGGAGGTGCTGAGGCGCGCCAGCGTCATATTCCATCTGGGCGCTCACTTCGCATGGGGGCTTTCGATGGAGCAGTCTCGTGCGGTGAATGTGGAGGGGGCAAAGCGTGTGGCGCTGTTGGCGGCTGAGCAAAAAAGCCGTTTAGTGATGATCGGCGGCTACATGCTGAACAATCATGAACATCTGCAACGCATCGGCATTGATCCTCGTCAGCCGGAGTTGACGAACTGGCCCGCCGTCTACCGGCGTGTCGGTGGTTACGAGGCAAGCAAGCTGGAGGCGCATTTTGCGACCCTGCAGGTCATGTCCGCCAAGGGTGGTGAGATGACCGTTGTCCACCCTGCGACGGTCTGTGGCCACAGCCGCACCGGGCATATCGTTGACGGCCAGCCTTTGGTGGCGCTGATACGCAACCTGGTGCAGGGCAAGCTGACTGCGGTGCCCGGTACCGCCGAGCACTGGCTGCCAATGGTCACCGTGGATTATCTGGTCGAACTGGTGGCTGTTTGTGCTTTTGATCCTGCCATGGTGGGCGAGGAACTGCTGGCGCTTGATGATCAAACGCCAAACTTGCGAGAACTCTTGGCACAGGTGGCTAAACCTTTGGGCTTGAAGTCTCCCAAACATCACATTTCACTCCGACTGCTGAAGTGGCTACTGAGTATTCCCCCGGTCGCGTGGTTTTTGAATACAAAACCCGAAGCCTTGGACTTTATCCAGACCACTCGTTTCAACACCGCGGCGGTCGAGCAGTTTGCCAACAGGCATGGAATCGCCAAACCGGATATACGTCAGGCTTTGCAGCACACGGCAACGTTCGTCAACGCGTATTGCATAGCCAAGGGCCAGGCACTCTGACTTCTCCGTTGGGCGGCGCCGTCGATACAGGGGGGCGTTCTATCGGACGAAAAAATCAGCGACAAGGATCGTCACCGCGCAGCCTCGGATGCGCGGCAGGATCTTGTTTCGATACTCGCGGAACTGTCGCTAGACCAACGTCGGTTTTACAACGCAAACGTAGTCCCGCGAGTATTCACAAACAATGAGTAGATCGAGTGACTACTGGCCATGAACAGTCGATTGCCTTCGCGCCCGCCGAAGCACAGGTTCGGGCAGCGCTCTGGCAGCGAAATGTGCCCGATGGCCTTGCCCTGCGAGTTGAAAACACGCACGCCGTCGAGTTTTTCCAGGTCGGCCTTGGGATCACCATTACCGCCCCAGCCGCACCACAGGTTGCCCGCTTCGTCGCACTTGATGCCGTCAATCGCGGCATAGTCCAAGCCTTCGATGTGCTTGCGGCGTTCACCCAGGGTGCCGTCGTCTTTCACCGTAATCGCCCAGATCAAGCGATTGGGCTTGGCGCGACCTTCGACGACATACAGGGTCTTTTCATCGGGAGAAAAGCACAGGCCGTTGGGGCCGTTGAGGTCGTCGATTACCCGAGTGACTTTATGGCTCTCACCGTCGATGCGGTACACGGCGTGGGGTTGGGTCGGGGGGACTTTGTGGCCTTCGTAGTTATTGCCGGTCTGGAATGGCGGGTCGGTGAACCAGATCGAGCCATCACTTTTGCAGACGATGTCGTTGGGCGAGTTGAAGGGCTTGCCGTCGAAACTGTCGGCCAGCACGGTGCTCGCGCCATTGTGTTCGGTGCGCGTGATGCGGCGCCCTTCGCCAGTGGTGGTGGAGCCTTCGCAAACGATCAGACGCCCTTGGCGATCCCGGCACATGCCGTTGGAGAAGTTTGAGTGTTCGCGGTACACGGTGAAGGAGTCGGTGATTTCGTCCCAGCGCATGATGCGATTATTGGGGATGTCGCTGACCAACAGATACCGGCCATCACCGACCCACACCGGTCCTTCGGCCCAGCGCATGCCGGTGGCGAGCTTTTCAACACTGGCGTTGAAAACGCGTAGCTCCAGGAAACTGTCGTCGAGGATATGAATCAGTGGATCAGGGTAGCGCTGACTCAAGGGTTCGGCGGCATCGGAGAAGCGGGGCAGTGCGGCGCTGCCGACAGTGGCGAGCGTGGCGGAAACAGCGAGCGACTTTTTCAGGAAACTGCGGCGGGTATTGCCTTTCACTTGATCAAGGCTTTCAGGCTTGGCGGACAGGAATGAGTCCATGTAGCGATCTCCGTGGTTTTATTTTTGTTGAGGAGGCGTAGTAATACCTTGTGATAAGACATCGTACAAGATGACATACCGTTGCCAGCGCTGCATTTTATCGTGGGTGAATTGCTCAAAACGCTGATTGGAATCGATCTGGCCGACACGGCGCTAACGCGGTCGCAAAGCCTCCCCCGACGATCTCCTCGGCCACCAGTCGTCCTACGACTGCCGCCAATGTCACGCCCGGATGCATGACGCAAACATAGGCACCGCTGAGGTTCGGCAGATAGCCAATGACTGGAATGCCATCGACAGGCATTGGTCTGAGGCCGACGCACGCCGTTTGCGGCTCTATGGATAGCACCCCGTGCAGTTCGTGCTGGATGACTTTGGCCGTTCTCTGTGCGATGGCTTGCGCGCTGTTTAGCGGCACCTCATCCACATAGTCTTCTGCAGCGAGCAACGTACCGTCAGTGTCTTGCCTGATTTCCATTTCGGGGCTGGAGATGATCGTGTTCACTCGTTGGGGTTGGGTTTTGTAACGGATGAATATTGCGGGTGAGGCGTCGATGGGCAGGGTGACGTTCAGTTGATCCACCAACAGCGGGGTGGCGGTTCCGGCTGCCAGTACGACAACGTCGGCATCGTGCTTGCCCGTCGCAGTGATCACGCCGCTGACGATACCGTCCAGAATCTGCAAACCGAGCACTGGCGTATGGGTGAGCAGAGTCGCTCCTTGCGCCTGCGCACCTGCAATCAAGGCCCGCGTTGCCTGCACGGCATCCAGCGCGCCTTCTTCGGCGGCAAAGAACGCCCGTTCTGGAGGATGTTTGAGGTTGGGTTCAAGCTCGAGAATCTGCGCGCTATATATAGAAGGCGCTTGAAACCGGCCATCGCCGTAAGACAGCGCACCGGTCCAGCGCACCTTCAGCCCCGGCAGCTCGGATTCGAGTCGGCGGTATTCTGCGATGGCCGCTGCGCGCAACGGCGCAATGGAATCCGGTCCGCCGTGCGAAGTGTTGATCCAGGCGAAGGAGCGGCCCGTCACACCGGACGCAATCTCACCGGCCTCGACCATTATGACGTGTGCACCTTTCGCGGCGAGATGATACGCAACTGACGCGCCGACGATTCTCGCGCCGATGACGATGATTCGTTTACTCATATCAACCTCCGTTGTCGAGGCGCTGACGTTACTACATCGCCGCACTTTGACGCAGGCTTGCCTGGCCCGGTGATATCAGGGAAGCTGCGCCGAATCCGGTTACGGGTCAGTTGTTGAATTGTTCAGGGAAGCGTTGATGGCACTCAGGGTGTTGGTGGTTGGCGGGTATGGAAACTTTGGCAGTATCGTTTGTCGGCATCTGATTGACATGCCGGGCGTCGAACTGGCGATCTCGGGGCGCGATCCGCAGAAGCTGGAGCGCAAGGTCGCTGAGTTGGGGGCGAGCTGCGAGCGCTGGTGTGGTGATGCGATGGGCGCCGGTTTCACCGCTGCTCTGCGCGCAATGAATATTCAACTGGTGATTCACACGGGCGGCCCGTTTCAGGGGCAATCCTATGCAGTGGCCGAAAGCTGCATCGAGGCGGGCGTCAATTATTGCGATCTGGCGGACTGCCGGACGTTCGTCAATGGCATCGGCACACTCGATGCACGGGCGAGGGAGGCCGGTGTCGCCATCCTCAGTGGTTGCAGTTCGGTGCCGACGCTGTCGTCGGCGATCATCGATGAGCAGCGCCATCACTTCAAACGCATCGACTCGATCGAACACGGCATTTCCTCGTCAGCGAAAATGCCGGGGTTGTCGACGATCGAGGGTGTACTGGCGTATGCGGGCAAACCGATCCGCCAACTGCGCAATGGTCAAGTGCATGAGGTGATGGGCTGGGAAGACCTGACCCTGCGCAAGCTGCAGAACCTGGGCACTCGTGCGCTGGCCAATGTTGATGTGCCGGACATGGACATCTTTGCCAGCCGGTTTGGTGCGCACACGTTGAGTTTCAAGGCAGGCGCTGGCCTCAAGCTCGGCGGCGTGGCCAATTATCTGTTTGCGCTGGGGATGAGGAAAGGGCTGGTGCGTGACCACAGGGTGTGGGCGGCCCGGTTGCATCGCTGGGGGACATGGTTTGAGCGTTTCGGTGATGGCAAAAGTGCAATGTATATAGATGTGCGAGGTGTCGGTTTGAACGACCAACCGTTGTCGATGACGGCCCAACTGACTGCGCTGAATGACAAGGGGCCGGAGATCCCTAGTTGTGCTGCCGTAGCTCTGGCCGCGAAGATCGCCCGAGGTTACTTGCCCGAACCGGGGGCTCGTCCATGTGTTGGTGAGATCAGCGTGGACGAATACATGGCAGCGATCAACGATCCGCAGAATCTTGGCCTGTCCGTGATGTTCTCTGACGGGATGCGTTGAGCATGCTTTATCTGAGCGTGAAGTACGTGCATGTCATCGCTGCGATTTTCCTCTTCGGCTTCGGCATGGGTTCCTATCTGTACCTGATCGCCGCCAGTCGCACGGCCAATCCGCACGTGATTGCGCATGTGGCGAGAATGGTCGTGCGCTATGACGCCTGGATCACCACGCCGGCAGGCTTCATCCAGATCGCGACGGGTTATTGGCTGACAAGGCTTTCCGGGTTGCCGTTGACCACGGACTGGGTGCTGATGTCGCTGATCCTGTTCTTTGTAGTGGGCTCGCTTTGGTTGCCGGTGCTGTTGCTGCAGAAACGTCTGCAAGGGATGGCGGCGGACGCGGTGCAATGTGGGGCGGGGCTTGATGCTGATTACCGGGCTGTTTATCGGCAGTGGTTCTGGATGGGCGTTTGCGGGTTTCTGGGAATGTTCGTGATCGTGCTGATGATGGTGACGAGGATGACGCCGGGGCAGTGGCTGCAGTTGATGTTGTAGCTGAGCATTCACACCGGCGACTTGAGAAAGCGACGTTCGTGATCGGGGTCGGGTAACAGGCAGCTGTCGTACTTGCCGAAGATCCAATAGCGATTCAGTGCGACGCGGTCGTAGGCCCAATCTCTAAGTGCTCGTGGGAAAACTCGCAGAAGCCTGACCAGCGACCAACGAGCCGGCAGTTGTGCAATCACTTCGAAGAACGCATCGGAGCGCACCCAGTAATGCTGGTCGCGGATCACCGCCATAGTGTCGAATTCGTCCACCGGGAGACCGGCCCATGCCAGCAAGGCCTGACCTTCTGGCGATTGCACTGCCGCCAGGCGCACTCGCTGTTTGTTGTCATGACGAATCAGAAAACGCGCCCAGCCGTTGCATAGCTTGCAGACGCCGTCGAACAGCACCACGGTCTCGCCTGGATTGAGCAGGGGCGCTGGGGTAGGGCGTATTCGGGAGCCGGGCAAGGGCCGGGATCCAGGAAGTTGGGCTGTCATTGTGAGGCATCATCCGAAGGCGTTGTTTTAGGCGATGGACCGTATGCTGCGTATCTGTTGACGGTGCGTCTATATATAAGCAGGCTTTTTCGGTGCATTGATAGAAAACTGAAATTAACGGTTGACGGCAGATTCAGGAGGTCTATAATTCGCCCCACTTCCGGCGCAGTCGAAACGGAAAACTCCTTGATATTCAACGAGTTACGCAGTTTTCGGCAGCGGCTTGCTTCAGTTCATCGAAGTCTGGAAGGAGTTGAAAGAGCAGTGATGTTTGGCTCTTTTGACGGTTCGATCTTCTCGGTCGAAAGCGGAGAAAAAGAGGTGTTGACAGCAGCGTGTAACGCTGTAGAATTCGCCTCCCGCTAACGAGAGATCGGAAGCGCAAGTGGTTGAAGTTGTTGAAGAA